>CALHKP010000032.1 GCA_938034165.1 uncultured Clostridia bacterium
ATATTGGGATTTACACGAAAGATTTTGAAAATGAATATATTTCGTTGACAGATATCGCAAAATACAGAAATGATAATGATCCCAGATTTGTCATTCAGAACTGGATGCGAAACAGGAATACAGTTGAGTTTTTGGCGGTTTGGGAAGAACTTCACAATCCGGATTTTAACCGTGTGCAATTCGAGGCGGTTAGAAGTGAGGCGGGATTAAACAGATTTGTTATGACACCGACCAAATGGATTGAACAGACAAATGCTATTGGAATAGTGTCGAAAGCAGGCAGGTATGGTGGAGGAACTTATGCACATAGTGATATTGCTATGGCATTTGCAACATGGATTTCTCCAGAATTTCAACTGTATATTATGAAAGACTATCGCAGACTGAAACAGGACGAAAATAGTCGCCTGTCATTGGATTGGAATTTGAACAGAGCATTATCAAAGGTGAACTATCGTATTCACACAGATGCAGTAAAAGAAAATTTGATTCCACCAAAATTAACACCGGAACAGATTGCCTATACATATGCTAGTGAAGCAGATCTTTTAAATGTTGCTTTATTTGGACAAACTGCAAAGCAATGGAAAAATAATAATCCGGGTAAAAAGGGGAATGTGCGTGATGATGCAAATTTAAATCAGTTGTTGGTGTTGGCAAATATGGAAAGTTATAATGCTATTTTAATTGAGCAGGGGAAATCTCAATCAGAAAGACTTATATTGCTTAGAAATTTGGCAATCAGGCAGATGGATACATTAGTCAGTATCAATCTGTCGGCAGTTTCGGCACTTCCTGGAGGTGATATGTAAATTGAAGAAAGAGAAAATCAAAGTATATTTATACACTCGTGTCTCGACAACCATGCAGATAGATGGCTATTCTCTGGATGCACAGAAAACAAAAATGAAAGCGTTCTGCGACTATAATGAATATGAAATTGCCGGTGAGTATGAGGATGCAGGAAAATCCGGCAAATCAATAGAGGGAAGAGTTTCATTTAATCAGATGATGGAGGATATTAAGTCAGGAAAAGATGGAGTATCTTATGTTCTTGTATTTAAACTTTCCAGATTTGGAAGAAATGCGGCAGATGTACTTGCAACATTACAAGTAATGCAGGATTTTGGAGTGAATCTGATTTGTGTGGAGGACGGAATAGATTCATCCAAAGATGCCGGGAAGCTTATGATATCTGTTCTGTCAGCAGTGGCAGAGATTGAACGTGAGAACATTCGTGTTCAGACCATGGAAGGAAGGATGCAGAAAGCCAGGGAAGGTAAATGGAACGGTGGTTTTGCACCATATGGATATTCTCTCATTGATGGAAAACTGGAAGTCAATGAGGAAGAAGCAGTTGCCATCAGAATGATATTTGACCAATATGTAAATACGGATTTGAGTATAGGCAGGTTAAGAAAGACGATTACCTGTTAGTAGATGGTCTGCACGAAGCTCTTGTATCAGAAGAAGTATGGGAGCAGGCGCAGGTCAAGGTGGCGGTACAGGCTAAAAAGTATTAAAAGGTCAATCGTGACAAGAGAGAAAAGATTCATCTATTATCAGGAATTTTGAAATGTCCTGTCTGCGGTGCAGGAATGTATGGCAACAAGTCTATGAAGAAACGCAAGGATGGAAGTAACTATAAGGATTTTTATTATTATGGCTGCAAACACAGAAATATGACTAGAGGTCATAAGTGTGATTACAAAAAACAGGTGCGTGAAGAAATGCTGGATGCTTCTGTTGCAGAGGTGATTAGTAAACTGGTTAGTAATCCTAAATTTTCGGATTTAATCCGCAACAAAATAAATATGGAAGTAGATACTAGCGCATTAGATCAGGAAATAGAAAATTATAAAATACAATTAAGAAAGCTATATCATAATAAAGATACTATTTTATCAGATATGGATTCTCTTGATTATGAAGATAAGCATTATCAGCTAAGAAAAACAGATTTAGAGAACCATTTGTAAAAGACTTATGATAAAATAGTTGAAGCGGAGGAATTGCTGGTATCTGCAAAGGCTAAGAAACGCTCTTTGCTGGCAGATAAGATTACAGGGGATAACATTTACAAGGCACTCATTTTCTTTGATAAATTGTATGCTCAAATGAACGAAGCTGAGAAACGGGAGTTCATGTCGCAGTTAGTGGATAATGTGCAGATTTACGAAGAACGCAAAGAGAGCGGTCGAAATCTTTGATTTCGGGAACCGCGGGACGGCGTCATGCTGTCTTGCGAAAAATATAAAAAATCACCTTTGGATAGACTTAATAGTTTTTACTTAATAGCATAGAGAACAACAAAAACGGAGGACTTACAATGAAATTTCAGAAGCTTGGCAACACAGATATTGATGTTTCTGTAGTTGCATTAGGTACTTGGGGACTTGGTGGCGGAAGTGTTTGGACAGATAAAAATTCTACAGTTGAGGATGCGAAGCGTTTGCTTGATGCTTGCCATGAATATGGAGTGAATTACATCGATACTGCACCGGTGTATGGTACAGGAGTAAGTGAGGAACTACTTGGTAAGGCACTTAAGGGGAGAAGAGAAGATTTTGTCTTGCAGACCAAATGCTCATTGAACTGGAGAAACGAAGGTGGTAATTTCCATTATGAAAGAGATGGTTATACTGTTAATAATGACACCCGAGCAGCGGCTGTGAAAAAGGATGTGGAGGATTCTCTGCGCAGAATGGGAACCGATTATCTAGATTCTATTATTGTACATTATGTTTGTGATAGCTTCCCTGTGGAGGAGACTGTTGGGGCTTTGGAAGATATGGTTCGAGAAGGAACAATTCGTACTTATGGACTTTCTAACAGTCAGCCGGCGGATTTAGCTGTATATCAATCAGTTGGTGGAAGAGTCTCAGTCGTGCAAGAATTTTTTAGCATTCTTTCTCCTTTCCATGGCAGAGAGTATTTTGAATTGTGTAAAAAACATAACACAGTATTTCAAACTTATGGTGTGCTGGAAGAAGGATTTTTAACTTCCCCGGCATTTTTGGAGCGGGAGTTTGCGAAAACTGATATCAGATCCAGGATACCTTGGACAAATCCAGAGAAAAAGGAAGGGTTGCGCAGAGCCTTTGAAATTTGGAAGCCGCTTTGTGAAAAATACAATTGCAGTTTTGCAGCGTTAGTAGAATCATGGGCATTGTCTCAGTATGACCGAATGAGTCTTTTGGTTGGAATGCGAAAAGCTTCCAGTGTGGAAGATACCGTAAAATGTTTGGATATTAAGCTGTGTGATGAAGATGTCAAACACATGGAGGATGCAGTAAAGGCAATTCAGGTTGCGGTGTTGGATAAATAAAAAATTGCTTGATGTAGAGGAAAAGTATCTGCATCAAGCAATTTTGTTCTGAAGACACAATTGCCCAGAAGATTTTATAACTATCAAATTAAAGAACTTCATGCAGCAATTCTTCTGCAGAAAGGTTAAATAACTTTGCAAGGGCAATTAAGTTAGATGTGCTCGGATCAGAAGTTCCGTTCTCCCATTTTGAGACCGCCTGTCTACTCACACCAATGGATTCTGCTACAAATTCTTGAGTCATTTTGCACTCTTCGCGATGCTGTTTCAAAACTTCGCCTAGAGATTTTTTGATAATCGTTTTTTCTTTTCTGATATCCTTTGACTTGACATATCTGTTTAGAGCTCTAACAAAAAATATGGCCAGAATCATAAATACTGCTATTACTGCAAGACCAATCAAAAGTACAACAGCGAAAACCGCTCCTCCTAAAAATTTCATATAATATCCTCCTGTGAATTTCATACTGTTTTTTATGATTTACAACTCTATGATAGCAATTTTTTGTAGCCTCGGCTACCAACTATTGCGATATTATCAGTTGATTTTCGGTTGCACTTGTAAAAAATGCTTTACCATGACATAATCAGATTAGAAAAATTCTCTGTAAGCATATGTGGAACTTATGATAGAATTGGATGGGTACAGACTGAAGGAAAGGAACCGAGAGCGATGATAAACAAAGATATTTTGAAAACTGCAGAGGAAATGGGATTTTGCACTGCAATAATTGACCCAACAGAGATTCCTGTTAACCCAGCGTATCTGAAGTATTGTGAAGATAACGTCTGCGGAAACTACGAAGGCAACTATGCTTGCCCGCCGGATTGCGGAACACCGGAAGAAATGCATCAGAAACTGTTATCCGGGAAGCTTGCACTGGTGCTTCAGTCGCAGTGGGAAATTCCAGATTACGGAACAGCCGAAGTATTAGCTGCAAAAGCTAAACACAATGCATCTATACGAAAGCTGAGAGAAACACTTTCGCAGAGTGGCGAGAATGTCTTTGCAGTGGGATATGGCGGATGCACCATTTGCAATCCCTGCAGACGGAAAGAAAATAAGCCTTGTGCTTTTCCGGAGCTTAAGGTAAGTTGCATGTCTGCATATTGTATAGATGCTGCAGAACTGGCAAAGAAGTGCAATCTGCCCTTTGAATGGAATCCCCAAAAACTACATTTGTTCGGTATGATGGTATTTATATGATGCAAAGAAAAAAGGGCGTTGCATTAACAGATTTTTTGTTAATACAGAGGCCCTTTTTGAATCTGTATTAATATTGGGTTATAGATGTTATAATGTCTGAATTTCTTTTTGAATTAAGCGGCCGGCGGCTTTCGCAAGCTGATCGATTTGACGAATTCTTGTGTATTCTTTCCCGTAAATTTGTTTTGCATTTTCGATTTCACTGTCTTTTCCCATAAAGACTGCGGATACCTGAATTCCACTTTTTCTAAGAGCACGAACTTCTGTTGCAGTATCTTTGACGGCAGTAGGCCCTTCATAATTGGAACCTAACGGGGTGTTTTCTGATGGCAGTATGCGCTGCATGTCATTAGGTGATGCATCTGTCAGAATGATAAAAAGATGTTTGTCTGCAGGAGACGGCATGAGGTCCAGAAGCTTCCCTGCTTCTCTCAATGCAAGACCGTCTCTGTTCCATCCGGTTGCGTAATAGTTAAAAATTCGGTCACATTTTTTATCTTCGAATGACTTCAGAATGTGAAAAACAGTATATCCCCTGACACTGCAGAACTTGGATACCCTTACCGGAATGTGGCAGGCAAGAAGACTCTTGGATAAGATAACTCCCTGAGCCGCAAGAAGCTCCTGGTACCGAAGCCTGGAGGCGGAAGCATCCAGAAGTACATCCACCGTAAAAGCTGGATGCTCATCGTCTTCTTTTGAATGAAAAATACGATTATCCTGCAAATATTCAGCGCGCCAGATTCTTGTTGTGTCAAGACTGCCGCTTCGGCCGGGAAGGACATCCGGATGCTGATGAACCAAAATGCAGTTTCTAATCTGATCAGTCAGACGAGAAATCAGGCTGACGTGAAGCTGAATATTCTTTTGATAAAAGGCGCGGTTTCGCTGAGCCTGAAGTCGTATTTCTTCCTGTAAACGGCGAACTTCCGAAGTCATTTTGTCTGTACCGGCAGAAGATTTACCATCAGTGAACCAGAGGTGGCACCCTCTGTGATTGCCTGTGCAAAGCTCTGTTTCTATTTTTTCTATCTCCCATTCCGGGAAGAAAGACTTTCCGAAACAGTTCTCAATGTATGCGTGGTCGCGCTCTGTTTTGCTCTGTACAATAGAGCCTTTTGTTTTCTTTTGTAAAGCTCCTTCTGACCTGACTTCGGCTTGTTCGGAGCGCATGGCAAAGGCCTGCTCGCTCTTAATCTGCCGGTTAGGTATTATTTTGGCCAGCAGCTGTGCGGCAATTCCCGTCAGGTGCAGATGCCTTTCTTTTTTTATATGTTTTTTGCCATCAAAGAGATGGGCATTCTGAAAAATCTCAAGTATATTTTCCGTCAACTTTTCTGCAGGCGGAATTTCTGCCGGGGTCAAAGCCTGATAAAGCTTCTTTTCCGAAGACCCTGCCATAAACTTCTTTTTGTTCAAGACACTTTTCCATCGTGCATTTTGTATATCATCCACTAGGGAATTTTTGTTCATAAATTCCTGCTTAGAAAGTTTGCCTTCTCTGATGAAAAAATCTTCTGCGTAAGCTGCACGAATCTCAGCCATAGCAGGGCGTAGGGGAGCCTCTTGCATGTAGAGCACCTGCTCAAGATAAAGCCAGGTCAAATCATCCAGCATATCCTGACGGGCATCTCCGCTCCAACGGTCAAATAAATTCCGAATCGTATCTTCGCCGTAATACTTGTATGCTAACCCCACTAGAAGATTCATATAAAAATCGGAGACAGAACCCTGAGTGCGTGCAGAGAGGAACAAAGGCTCGAAGTCGTATTCTTCAGCAGCGTTCCAGACCTGGTTTACAGCCCGGCGCTGCAGCGCAGTGTAAGAAGTCTTTTTCATTACTCAAACACCTCCGCAGGTTTGAGCTTTGCAGGAATTCTGGCTGCGATCACATCTCGCAAAAGCCCCTGTTCGTATGTATCAAAAATTTTATTGGTGATGCCAAGATCCAGAGCGTCTCTGACTCCAAGGCCTTTGTGAACCAGACTGATGGCATCCAGCATTCCTCTGAGGTCCAGAGCTTTTTCTGTCAGCTCACCGTTTTCGCATTTTTTCTGAATATCAAAGAAGAGTAACGAAAATTGGCGAAGATATTTCGGTGTCAAATCCGGAAACTGGTCATTTAAAAGGCGCAGCAGGTCATCCTGAGCAAGTGGCGGCATCTGAATCACAGCAAATCTGGAAGAAAGTGCCTCGTTTAACTCCCTTGTTCCGGCATAATTGTAGTTCATGGTTGCAATGAATCGCGTATCCTCAGCCAGGGTAATACGCTCATATCCCGGAACATCAATAACACGACGAAAGTCAAGAACCGAATGTAGCACAGCTAACGCTTCATTTCTGGCCATATTAATTTCGTCAAGAACACCAAATCCTCCATGCTTTGCACACAGATAGACAGGTCCCGGACGAAATTCTACTTTTCCGTCACGGAATGTATCAGCCCCGATCAAAGATGACGCGTCCATGTTTACATGGAAGGAAATGTCCCAGATAGGACGGCCGAATACAGCAGCCAAATTCTCAGCAAGCACATTTTTTCCGGTAGCTTTTTCCCCTGTCAGCATAAGATTTTTGCCGGACAAAAGCACAGCCAGAGCCTCTTCCCATACTTTTTTGCCATAGTAACAGAAATGGGGAACAGGAACCCTTCCTTTGAACTCATCGGAAACCGGATGAGCCGCAGAAAACTCCTGCACCTCCCTAATCAAATCCGCTGAAATACCTTCTTTTTTCATAAAATCAATAAAATCTCTCATTCTAAACACCTCTTTTCTAATAGGAATATTGTACCACAAAAGCAGCATTGTGCTATAATACCTCTATAGATAGTTTACGGATTTTTTGGCCGAGGAGTTTACCATGGGAGATTTTAAATTAGTATCAGAATACAAGCCAACGGGGGATCAGCCCCAGGCAATAGAGAAACTTGTAGAGGGTTTCAAATCAGGAAAGAGGGCGCAGACTTTGCTGGGGGTTACGGGTTCCGGAAAGACTTTTACAATGGCAAATGTTATTGCACAGATGCAAAAGCCAACTCTCATAATCAGCCACAACAAGACTTTGGCGGCCCAGCTTCATGGGGAAATGAAGGAATTCTTTCCGGATAACGCAGTGGAATATTTTGTCTCCTACTATGACTACTACCAGCCGGAGGCCTATGTTCCGTCTACAGATACATATATAGAGAAGGATTCGCAAATAAACGATGAGATAGAGAAGCTGAGGCATTCAGCCACTGCAGCTCTGGCTGAGAGGCGTGATGTGGTGATTGTTGCCAGTGTGTCGTGCATATACGGTCTGGGAAGCCCTTTTGATTACGAAAATCAGATGCTTTCTCTGAGACCGGGAATGGAAAAACCGCGAAGTGAGATACTTAGAAAGCTCGTGGAAATCCAATATATGAGAAACGATACAGCGTTTGAGAGAGGTACTTTTAGGGTAAGAGGGGATATAATTGACATATATCCTGCAGGTGCGGACAGCGCAGTAAGAGTTGAACTGTTTGGAGACGAAATCGAAACAATCAAAGAGATGAACCCTTTGACCGGAGAAATTACGGGTCTTCGAAATCACATTTCAATATATCCGGCATCCCATTACGTTACATCCAAGGAGAAGATGGAAGAAGCCATTGTCACTATAAACGAGGAACTGGAGGAAAGAATCCAGTGGTTCAAGGACAGAGGTAAGCTCTTGGAGGCACAGCGAATTGAGCAGCGCACAAGATATGACATCGAGATGCTTAGAGAAGTGGGAATGTGTAAGGGAATCGAAAATTATTCCAGACATATAAACGGCCTTCTGCCGGGAGTGAGACCTTACACTTTGATTGACTATTTTCCGGATGACTTCATTATAATGATTGATGAGTCTCACGTTATGGTTCCTCAGCTGAGGGCAATGTACGCAGGAGACAGATCCAGAAAGAGTTCTCTTGTGGAATACGGCTTCAGGCTTCCGTCGGCGCTGGACAATAGACCTCTCAAGTTTGAGGAATTCGAAGAACTGGTAAATCAGGTGATGTATGTCAGTGCAACGCCTGCCCAGTTCGAGCGGGATGACTCGGATGGCATAACAGCAGAGCAGGTAATAAGACCGACAGGTCTTCTTGATCCGCCAATAGAGGTGAGACCTACAGAGGGCCAGATTGACGACTTGATAAAAGAACTGAACCTGACAGTGGCCAAGGGCGAAAGAGCTTTTGTAACAACACTAACCAAGAAAATGGCTGAGAGCCTGACGGACTATCTGTCAAATGCAGGAATCAGGGTAAGATATCTGCATTCCGAAGTTGATACTTTGGAGCGACTTGAGATTATCAGAGACCTGCGACTGGGAGAGTTTGATGTTCTTGTGGGAATCAACCTACTTAGAGAAGGATTGGATATACCGGAAGTTTCCCTTGTTGCCATCCTGGATGCTGATAAGGAAGGCTTTTTGAGAACCGAGACATCTTTGATTCAGACTATTGGTCGTGCAGCGAGAAATGCAGACGGACGTGTAATCATGTACGCTGATTATATCAGCAAAGCTATGCAGGGAGCCATAGATGAGACAGAGCGTCGTAGAGAAATACAGATGGAATACAACGAGGTTCACGGAATAGTTCCGAAGACAATCAAGAAATCCATAAGAGATGTAATCGAGGCCACAAGAAGTGCAGACGAAGAAGGCCACAAGGGAAAGAAGCCTTTGGAAATGACAGCAAAGGAACTCAAGGATTATGTCAAGGAACTGGAAAAGGAAATGAGAGCGGCTGCAGAGGCACTTCAGTTCGAGAGAGCCGCACAGCTCAGAGATATTATAATGGAATACAAGGCTAGACTCTGATGTTGTGTATGAGGCTTAGAGTCTTGCAAAAGAGCGATGTATGTGAACCGGATATGGTTGGTCGGTAGCTAGCAAGGTATAGCATATGCAGCTGAAACAAGGGGTGATATAAAATGGAAAACGAAATAATAGTCAAAGGTGCCAGGGAAAATAATCTCAAGGGAATCGATGTAAGAATTCCGAGGGACGAGTTTGTTGTGCTTACAGGTCTCTCGGGATCGGGCAAATCTTCCCTTGCCTTTGATACGATATATGCAGAAGGCCAGAGAAGGTATGTGGAGAGTCTTTCGGCTTACGCCAGACAGTTCCTGGGACAGATGGAAAAACCAAATGTGGAGTCAATCGAGGGACTGTCGCCTGCCATTTCAATCGATCAGAAAACTACAAGCAAAAATCCTAGATCTACAGTGGGAACAGTTACGGAAATACACGACTATCTTCGTCTAATGTATGCCAGAATCGGAAAGCCTCACTGTCCTGTTTGCGGTGCGCCTATAACCAGCCAAACGGTGGACCAGATTGTGGATTCTATTCTTTCCTACCCGGAAGGAACCAAGGTGATAATAATGGCGCCTGTGGTGAGAGAGCGAAAAGGCGAGCACGAAAAAATTCTCGAAAGAATAAGAAAAGAGGGCTTCACCAGAGTCAGAATTGATGGCGAAACAAAGCTGATAAACGAAGAAGAAATCAAGCTAGACAAGAAGTTTAAGCATACAATCGAAATCGTTGTAGACAGAATAGTAGTGAAAGGCGGCCAAGAAAGCCGAATTGCCGAAGCATGTGAACTTGCCATGAAGCAAGGGGATGGTCTTGTTGTTGTGAACTTCAGGGATCACGATTACGAAAACGAAAAAACTTATTCTACCAAGTTGGCCTGTGCGGAGCATGGTATAAGCATAGAAGAACTTGAACCGAGAATGTTCTCTTTTAACAGTCCTTTCGGTGCTTGTCCGGAGTGTAACGGTCTGGGTTTCACCCAGAAGATAGATCCGGAGCTGATAATTCATACCGATAAGAGTATACCTGATGGGGCTTTGAGCAGAGTCTTTGCATCTATGGAATTTACCGGGTTTTATCGTCAGGTGATAGATGCCCTCGCTAAGGAGCACGGTGTTGACATTAACACTGTTTTCAGTGAATTACCGAAAAAATTCAAGCAAGAGGTTCTCTACGGTACAGGTGAAAGGCATCTGAAATACGTATATACAAGCAGAAGTACAGGGACCAAATCACACAGAGACCATCCTTTCGAGGGGGTTATTAACAACCTTGAGAGACGGTACAGAGAAACTAATTCGGACTTCATGAAGGAAAAAATCCAAAAATACATGAAAATTAAACCGTGTACGCTTTGCGAAGGCAAGAGACTGAAAAAAGAAGTCCTTGCTGTTACAGTGGGCGGAAAAAACATCGCGGAGCTCTCGGACATGTCCATAAGAGAGGCCTTTGACTTCATATCAGGCCTCGAATTATCCGAAAAAGATGCTTTGATCGCAAAGCAAATAATAAAGGAAATAAAAGAAAGGCTGGGATTTCTCATCAATGTGGGACTTGACTATCTGACTTTGTCAAGGGCGTCAGGGACTTTGTCGGGGGGAGAATCTCAGAGAATCAGGTTGGCAACCCAGATTGGCTCCGGTCTAATGGGGGTTCTGTACATTCTCGATGAACCGAGCATCGGCCTTCATCAGAGGGATAATGACAGGCTTCTTGCAACCCTTAGAAAGCTGACTGATCAGGGGAATACGCTGCTTGTGGTTGAACACGATGAGGATACTATGTATGCAGCGGATCATATTATCGATATAGGTCCCGAGGCGGGAATTAATGGCGGAGAACTTGTATGTCAGGGGACTGTGGAGGATATAAAAGCCTGCAAAGCGTCTATTACAGGACAATATCTGTCAGGTGCCAAATCAATACGCATCCCAAGACACAGACGTGAGGGCAACGGTCTTAGCCTAACAATAAAAGGTGCGAGGGCAAACAATCTCAAGAATATAGATGCAGAAATTCCTCTCGGAAAACTTGTCTGCGTGACAGGGGTTTCGGGCTCCGGAAAAAGCAGTCTTATCAACGAGATTCTCTATAAGGGTGCGGCTCACGAAATAAACAGAACTATGGAACTTCCGGGGGATCACGATGCAATATTGGGTCTCGAAAACATTGATAAAATCATAGATATCGATCAGTCACCGATAGGACGAACTCCAAGGTCAAACCCGGCAACATATACGGGAATGTTTACTCATATTAGGGATTTGTTTGCCGGACTTCCTGAAGCAAAGATAAGGGGCTTCGAAAAGGGCAGATTCAGTTTCAACGTAAAGGGTGGAAGATGTGAAGCCTGCAGCGGTGACGGAATAATAAAAATCGAAATGCACTTTCTGCCGGATGTTTATGTGCCTTGCGAAGTATGTAAGGGCAAAAGATACAACAGAGAGACACTGGAGGTCAAATACAAGGGCAAGAGCATCTTTGATGTTTTGGACATGAGTGTTGCGGAAGCACTTGACTTTTTCAAAAATATACCTTCCATAAACAGACAACTCACTACTTTGAATGAGGTAGGGCTTGGATATATCAAGTTAGGTCAGCCTTCAACCCAGCTTTCGGGAGGTGAGGCTCAGAGAATCAAACTGGCAACAGAGCTTTCCAAGAGAAGTACGGGAAAAACTCTCTACATTCTGGATGAGCCTACGACAGGGCTTCATTTTGCCGATGTTGACAAGCTCATAGCAGTGCTTCAGAAATTGGTGGATGCCGGAAATTCTGTTGTTGTAATTGAGCACAATCTGGATGTAATCAAATGTGCTGACCATATTATAGACATAGGACCGGAAGGCGGAACCGGAGGCGGAACTATTGTAACCAGCGGAACCCCCGAAGAAGTGGCACAAGACGAAAACTCTTATACGGGCGCATTCCTGAAAAAAATACTATTTTAAGCGGGAATCCATGATATAATAAGTGTGCTGCACAAACAAATCTGAGAGGGGTTAGTGCAAGCAATAGAAATAGAAGGAGATAATCCAATGATAAAAGACGAAAACCTGACTTTGCTTACGGATTTTTACGAAATCACAATGGCTAACGGATATTTTGAGTCAGGAATTGTAGATGATATTGCTTATTTTGATATGTTTTTCAGAAAGGTTCCGGAAGGCGGAGGATTTGCTATTATGGCGGGTCTTGAGCAGCTGGTTGACTATTTGAAAAACCTGAAGTTTACAGAAGAGGATATAGAGTATCTGCGTTCAAAGAACCTGTTTTGCGAAGAATTCTTGAACTACCTGAGAACTTTCGAGTTTGTTTGTGATGTATGGGCTGTACCGGAAGGGACACCTATATTTCCTCATGAGCCGATTGTTACAGTAAGAGGTCCTGTAATCCAGGCGCAGTTTATCGAGACTATGGTTCTTCTTACAATCAACCATCAGAGTCTGGTTGCAACCAAGTCAAACAGAATTGTGAGAGCTGCCAAGGGAAGACCTGTAATGGAATTCGGAACAAGAAGAGCTCACGGTGCTTCGGCTGCCGTATATGGTGCGAGAGCCGCTTATATTGGTGGTTGTGCCGGAACTGCATGCGCAATTGCAGACAGAGAATACAAGATTCCTGCACTGGGAACTATGGCTCACAGCTGGATTCAGATGTTTGAGTCAGAGTATGAGGCATTCAAGGCATATGCAGAGATTTATCCTGACAACTGCATTTTGCTGGTAGATACATATAACGTACTGAAATCAGGTGTGCCTAACGCCATTAGAGTCTTCAAAGAGCTTAAGCCAAAGAAGATGGGCATCAGAATCGACAGCGGCGACATCGCATATCTGACAAAAAAAGCCAGAAAGATGTTCGACGATGCAGGTCTTACGGAATGCACTATAACTATTTCAAACTCTCTTGACGAATACCTCATAAGAGATATTCTACTGGAGGGGGCTCAGATAGATTCTTTTGGTGTGGGCGAAAGACTGATAACAGCAAAATCGGAGCCTGTTTTCGGCGGTGTATATAAACTGTCTGCGCTGGAAAAAGACGGCAATATAATACCAAAGATTAAAATCAGCGAAAATGTAGAAAAGATAACGAATCCGGGATTCAAGACTTTGTACAGACTCTTTGATAAGGATAACAATAAGGCTCTTGCGGATGTGATTACTTTGCACGACGAGACAATTCCGGAAGTTGACGGATATGAAATATTTGATCCTAACGCAGTATGGAAGAAAAAGAAGCTGAGCAACTTCTATGCAAAGAAAATGATGGTTCAGATCTTTGATAAGGGAGAATGTGTATATGAACTTCCGTCAATAGAAGAAATAAGAGAATACTGCAAAACCCAGATTGATACGCTGTGGGATGAAACTCTCAGATTTGAAAATCCGCAGACTTACTACGTGGATCTTTCACAGAAACTTTACGACATGAAAAACCGTCTTCTGGGGGAATATAACTAGCATATGACACATATAATGATTTTTACCTATGTTGCGGCCATTGCTATCGCCTTGGTTGCGATAACTGTTCAGTGGCTTGCGGCAAAGGGAAACCAAAACCAAATGTATCAATCGGGAAAACCTTTTGTCATAATATTGTTCACGCTGAATGTATATGATTTTGGACTTTTTTATTACACTCACGTGATGGCAGGAGGTAGTGTTAACACACTGGCAAGCATAGGAGATTGCATTATAGCGCTCCTAGTTGTCTTCTGGATCAACACGGCAGATGCCGAAACGGAAGACAACACCTACAAAAAAGTAAATGTCGTATCGAAAAAATATTTCTTTGCTTATGTCATCATATGGCTTATATCAAAGCTGTTCTTCGCAGAATTCTATTTGCTGAGTGCCGCAATTGATGTGCCATATTTGGTTTTGCTTGTTGCACTTGTAATTCGCGAGGGGATTTTCTGCAGGCAGGGCAAAGAAACCAAAGGATATCTGGCTTATAGATGCACGGTAAGTGCCGGATTGTTTATTAACTATCTGATATATCTGGAAAGCGAAATCGGAGAGTCCTTTGATTCATACAAAGTGCTTGACTACACAATTTTTGTATGGATTCTGATAAGCTGTGCCAATATCATATATTTGTATCAGAGGAATTTTGCGCAGTTCTCACTGCAAAAGAAGCAGGAACCTTTGTCGGCAGAAGATGCCATCAGAAACACAGCGTTGAACCATTCTCTCACAGCGAGAGAATCAGAAATCTTAAAAGAGATTTATGATGGAAAGACTAATACGGAGATAGCCGAAAAGCTGTTTATCTCCGAAAGCACAGTCAAAGCACACGTGTATAACCTGTTCAGAAAGCTTGGAACCAAGAGCCGACTCGACGCGGTGAGAATCGTAAGAGAAGAACAGAAAAACAGAGAGGAATAAAACATAAAACAAAAAGGCAGTTGCATCAGTAAATATGATTTGCTGATACAACTGCCTTTTTTATGGAAAACACTTTCTATGCATTCCAAGAGAAAAGAGAGGAATGCATATTTTCTGCCTCAATTTGCAAGTTGCAAAGTTGATACCTTTATTTTATATGTAGTTGACAAATTTTCCTTCTTCTATAACAAGAACATCGTCAAGGTATAGGGTGGGTTTTAAAATGATTCCATCCATATGGCAGTCAGCTTTGTTCACTCCTCCAAAAGAAGTATTTGTGCCAAAGGCGATATGTACGGTTCCGTAAACCTTTTCATCTTCTAATGTATCTCCGCAGAGTAAAGCGTTCTTGTTAGTTCCTATGCCAAGTTCCGCTACAATTCCGTTTTCTTTTTTATCAAATAGTATATCCAGCTGTTCTGAGCCTTCACCTGAAAGTTCAGTGAGAACACCGTTTTCCACTTTGACTTTCAGTGGGTCTGTCAATACTCCGACACCTACCATGGATCCGTCGATAATCATCTCGCCTTCGGTAGCCGATTCAACAGGAGCTATGTAAGCTTCTCCGGAAGGCAGGTTGCCTGATTCCCCCGGATTCTTGTAAACACCGGGACTTGCAACACCATTTCTTCCGGCTAGAGAGAAAGTCATAACGCAGCCGTCTTTTTCTATCTTCGCAGTTCTTGCTTCAGAAAGCTTTTCTGTCATTATAGACGTGAGTTTTTCCACTTCTTTAAAATCAGCTGTAATTGCGCCCTGAGTGAACATTTGCTCTGTTATTCCCGGCATTGTGCCAACTCTTGCGCCGCGTTTCACAGCCTCGATTTTTGCATTTGTATGGGTCAGAGATTCTTCTGTAGGGCAAACTATAACATCTGCGTGCAGCATTGCCTCTGCAACAGCAGCCGGTGGTTCTTCACCGGAAACTTTTCTTACTCTCATGGACATCAGAAGTGACTCACAACCAATTTCCAAACCGGCTTCGTACATAGCCTGTCCTATTTCAAATTTGTCAGTATCTGTTATTACAAGTAAGGTTTCATTTGCCTTAACACCCATGCAGTTTAATAAAATTCCTTTTGAAATATCAATAAGTCCGTTCATTTTTCCCTCGCTATAAAAGTTCCTTCAAGATAGATGCAAGCATTGTTCTTGGAAGAACAATTTTCTTTTCTGAATGTGTGCTCAGTGCTTCTTTCATTTTTGCAGAGAATCCCATGCAATCAAGAAGAATGTAGGCAGGTTTGTAGTTGTTTAGAGTTTTTCCGAACTCAACAAAGTCCTCAAGAGAGTTATCATAGGGCGAAATTGATGCCATACATGCCTCTACTCCATGTTCCTGCCAGTATTTTTTACATTCATCCATCTGTTCATTATCAGGTGTAACAACAATGAGTCCGTCATCGCAGATGCGAGATAGCAGACCTTCGATTATTTTGTTTGGATATATGAGGGGAACGTTGGAATGAAGAGTATCGTCAAAGTTGCCTGTGCATAAAAGCATAATTATGTCTGCACCTTTTGATTCAAGTTCATCAATCCTTTGCTGCATATATTTCAGAATTTTTCTTTCTGCCATAATAATCGATTGTCCATTTCTCAAGGTGGATACAAGTATAATATCTGAGGCTTCAGGCTTTAGCGCTTCTAGTTCTTCTTTGGATAATCCGTCTAGGGCACCTCCTTGAAGAATCTCAAAATTATCTGCCAGTATAGGCTCCATATCTACCATAATGTCAGTTCGCGGTGATTCACCGATTGTAATCAGTCCAACCTTTTTCATTATTCCATCCCCATTGTTTGCAGGTGATTCATTGTACCATAGAGCTTAACAATGTGCTCAAACTCTTTTTCGTCATAAAAGCTGCACTGCTTTCTTCCGTAAGCTTTTGCTGCTTCCAGAAGGAAACGAACTGTCATATCAACATCAGCACCGTGAGTTGCACCTGTTCCACATCCCGGTACCGGAACTTCTGTTGTTATTGCAACGCCTACAACAGGGGCATTAGTTGCTACAGCAGGCTGAAGAACACTGTTTAGGTGATAAAGGTCATTTCCGTATGGAGTGATGTCCTGGGTTGTGATAGGGAATACATTAGGCAGGCGTCCTGTCGTCATCTGCATTATATCAAGAAGATCGTCACTTGTTTTTAGGATGTAGCCTTCTTTAACAGTAGGTGAAATTGCAAATCCCATAGTATTAATAACTCGGTTTCCTTTTGTTGTGTCTACTGTAAGGATAGCATCCATTTCCTCTGATACTTCTTCATCGTTGCACTGCTGCATGCTGATAGGTGAATCCATAAAATCAACCGGTTCGTGAGGTTCTGTAGGTGCATCTGCACAGATATGAGTTACAACAATAACGTCTCCATCAAGAGTATCTCCTTTTTTCTGCATATCAAGGAGCTTCGCTGCAGCTGTCAAAACTGACAGTGCGCCGTCTCCATCGGATACGAAACCGATTCTCTCAGGTCTGGCTCCAAGGCCGCCAAGTCTTCCGATTAATCCAAGAGTAGGTGCATCGCCGCCATTGATTTTGCCGTTTGTTCCGGGAATAGTAACTTTTATAAGGTCTGTTGTTCCTTTGTCACCGTAAATAACCTTGACCTGGACATCTGCATCAGTTTTAATGGTTTTTAGATATTCGGCAACTCTGTCGCCGCTTGCATTAATATCATCCAGAATATCAAAGACTTCCAACATTTGTTTAAATACCATTATATTCCTCCATAATACCTACTAGTTTTGATTAAAGTTTTTTGTTAGTTAAAATATTAATTTACCATCATGTTTTGCAACATTCTGAAAACTGCTTTTACCGTGTGTGTAATTCCGGTATTTGAATTATTTTAGCAGATGCAGGAAAAGTAAACTATTGTATTTTCATACAGAAATTTGTATTTTTTTTGTATTGTTATATAATAGGGACTATCTTTAATGAATAGAATCTAGTAGAATATAAACAGAAGAGAAAAGAAAGCGAGAAGAGTCATGAAAAACATAACGGTATTAGACGTTTTGAATCTGCCGATAATGGCAAATGCCAAATTGAAAGCCGGACAAAGCGGATTATCAAACATTGTGGCGTATGTGAATGTACTGGATAACTATTATGATGATAGCGAAGCTGATTCAACACCTGTCAACTATGGGCAAAACTTTTATCTAACATCGTTTTACTACGGTAAAGACAACGATGAATATATTGTCGCGCTTTTGAACCATTTTGTGGATTTAAAGGTATCTGCGCTTTGCATAATTGATGAATATATTTCTGAACTTCCGCAAAGGGCTTATGAGATTGCAGACGAAAAGAAAATCCCCATTATCTTTATTGACAGCAGCACGCCATATGCATTGATTATCTCATCAATTATGGAGCTGAAGATGTCTTATCACGAATCGGAATTACACGAAAATCTTGTATGTGAGCTGATATCACCACAGTGCAAAGAGCGCAGAAAGTCCGAAATAATACAGAGCCTTAATCCAAACTTTGGACAGTACATTACGGCCTTTTATTGTCTGAACACGGATATGACATATAACAAAACTACTGTAATCAGTAATCAAATTCATCTTTTACATAAAACCAGAGAAAATAAATTTGCATTCCCTTGCACCTACAAAGAGGGGCTACTAATCGTTGATTCATTTAGTACCACTGATCCTAATTCGAGGAAAGCCCAAATCAGTGAAGAACTTCAGGACATACGCCGGATGCTTCCGGATGCTGTAATTGGCATAAGTGAAATTTTGTCTCTTGACCGGATGGATGATGCTGTTTTACAGGCAACTACTGCAGCTCTGTCAGGAAATTATGATAATAGCGGGACAGCCATGTTCAAAGATATCGGTATTTCCAGGCTTCTAGTTAAGCTTATTTCAAATCCGTATCTCGAAGAATACTTTGAGGAAATTTATAGGCCGATATCTGAATATGACGAGAAATACAGTTCAAACCTTATTGAAACCATAAATGTATTTGTGGAATCTAATCTCGATCATGTAAAAACAGCAAAACAGCTCCATGTCCATGTAAACACAGTGAGATACAGGCTAAGCAAAATAAAAGAACTCATTCCATACGGAAGCAGTCCTTTGGACTTTAACCAGTCGTTATATTTCCTATATAAAATTTTGAAAATCAAAACATTGAGATAGAGAAATATGTAGGTCTCATTGAGGTGTATATATTAAAAAGAAGGCTTATATGACATAAGATAAAAAGAATTAAAAAAGTGTGATTCACGGCATATGAATCACACTTATTTAATAAATTTGTTTATTTCTTAAATAATCCAAGCATTGAAGTTGAGAAGTCACGGAGTGCAGAGCCAACCAATGCACCTGCACCGAGAATAGCAAAGAGGCTGTCTCTTTCAGGGTGCTTGTGAATAGCGATTGCTCTGATTGTAATAGCAATAAGAATTACAAATCCTGCTTCAGTCCATCCTACAAGGAAGCCTGTTGCAAACAGGATTCCTGCCTGATGGTTTCCTCCTATAAGCTGAATAACAGCTCCCGGAATAGCCCAAATTGCCAGCCATTTCATTACTTCCATTGTAGAACCGGCTTCAATTGTTGACTGATATACATAGTTGATTGGTGCAAACATTCCCTGGCTAAAATAGCTCTTTGCGAAAACTGCAACCATGATAAATGCTACTGCAAATCCAAGAAGCTCAGCGTAGTATTGCTGCTTTCTTCCTACCATTTCAAGTTCCATGTCTGCGCCTTTACCTCTTAGAATCCATCCTGCTTTCAGGTCATTTCCCATATCTGAGAAAGCCGGACCTGTAGATGCTGTATATCCTGCTAAAATTGCAAGAGGAAGAGGTGGGAATCCAATCATCATACCGATGATTAAGAATAACAAAGCTGTTGCAAATCCAGGGAACCATCCTGAATGCATAGCTGATACACCTACGATTAATTCAGATACAATTGCTGCTATAGCTGCAAAGATAATCCAGATAATTAGCATTACAACGCCCATTTCGTAATATAATCCTGTTGCAAATGCAAGACCTATTGCGATTATAATATATGCGATGAAGCCTTTTCCAAGAGCACCTTTCATGTCGCTTAAGCTTGTACCGAACTGTGTTGCAGCTGATGCACCGGCCTCGTCCTTTTTGAATAGGATTTTTGCGCACTGCAGCAAAGATATGATTCCTGCGCCTATCATAGCGCCGTGACCGAGATAATAAAGAGAAACATTGTCAGCAAATGAGAAGTTTCCTCCAAAGATATCTGTTGCAAATGTTGCGGTGTGACCTGCAAAAGTCAATGAAAGCTGGTTTGTGGAAAGGATGCCTTTTACAAGAGCTCCCACTCCGAAAGCTCCCATTGCAACTAAACTTCCGACCCATACTACACCAACAAGATCCATTGGAATACCAATCATAGCGCCGCCCCATCCTGCAACTGCTCCAACGAGTAACAGAAGAGCTCTCTTGCCTTTGTCTGCCATTGCAAAGATTGATTCGGCAACTGCAATTCCAGGAGGCCATGCGCCTTCTGCAGGGAACATCGGTGAACCAAAAGATTTGTATAAGATAGTTGCATCAACTATTGTTGCTAATGTAGAACCGATAAGCATAGGTACCATCAGCTGAGGCCATCCCATAATAACCGGGATACCAATACTCAGAAACATACAGTTTGCTGAAGCAAATGTTGCTCCGGAGATAGTTGTCTGAACAAGGTTCTGTCTGTGGATATTATTAAATTTCTTCAACCATCTCAGTGGAATCTGCGCAATAAGAATTGCGAAAATAGCACCTACAATGGATGTATCCGGTGTGGTGCCTGTATGAATCTGTACCTGAAGTCCAACAATACATCCAAGCACAGCTACAATAATAGACACTATAAATACCACAGGCTCTTTTACCGTAGGCATCTGATCTGCGGTTATTTTGTGTCTATCGAATTCTTTTTGTTCTTCTAACAAAATATCGTCTTGTTTGATTTCGGTGTTATTCATAACATCCTCCTTTAGTAAACTGCTTTGCAGCTTTCAAAAGGAAGAAAACACGAAGAACATTAATATTTTAACTTGGACCTATTTTAATACAATTCAGATATGTCTGTCAAGAAAAAATTTGAACTTAATCATAATCGCATTTTCTGCAACTTTTCTCGGTTGACTACTTATTAACTTGCGGATATAATGACAGTGTGTAATTCCGGTACTGACATTAAATATGGAGGTACTGATATATGTTAATTAATTCTGATAATATCCAAAAGATTGCTTTTGGCAGTTTGATTCTTGGTGGTGGCGGTGGAGGCGACATTAACGAAGGCATAGAAACCGCGACTGAATCTCTTAAAACAGGACAGGTTCAAATTATTTCTTTAGATGATGTGGAAGAACAGGATGGAGTATTTCTGACTATTTCGGGTGTCGGATCTCCGGCTTCCGAGACTGCTTATTATTCAAAGGATGCATATAAGCGAATTCTTGCTCTGATTCAATCACAAATGAAAGAAAAAGTGATTGGACTTATTCCGTGTGAAATGGGTGGATCTTCATCTTTTGAACCTTTTATTCCATCTGCTCTGTTAAATATTCCTGTAATAAACACTGCATGCGACGGACGTGCTCATCCCTTTGGTATTATGGGCTCATTAGGGCTTGAACACTGCGGAAATAACACTGTACAGGCTGGCGCCGGCGGGCGTGAAGAAAATAACACATATGTAGAAGTGCTTTTGACTGGCTCAATTGAAACAACCTCTGATCTGATAAGAAACACAGCTGCAAAAGCAGGCGGTGCTGTAGTTGTGGCACGAAATCCTGTTTCTCTCGAATGGCTTAAGGAAACGGGGGCAACGGATGCATATACTCTTGCATATAAATTGGGAGAAGCATATCTGGCATCAGAAACTCCGGAAGAAAAAGCAGCAGCTATCTGTAGTGTAGCCGGCGGCAATGTTGTATGCACAGGTAAGGTATGTGAATACGCGCTATCCACAGAGAATGCTTTGGATAACGGACATTTTGAAATTCAGTCAGAAGGAAATACTTACAAATTGTATTTCTTCAATGAATACATGGCTTTGGAGAAAAATGGTGAAAGAATGGCTACATTCCCGGATCTTATAGTTACGCTGGATGCTGAAACCGGAGAGATACTGACAACTCCGCAGATATATGACGGACGCAAAGTTATCGTGCTGACTGCACCAAAAGAAAAAATGATTCTTGGAAAAGGTTTGAAGTACAGAGCTACATACTCAAGGATAGAGGAAATCTTGGGTATAGATATTCAAAAGTATGTCAGTGATATATTCTTGGATTAGGAGGCCACCAGATGAAATTATTATTTTTAGTTCCGGTAACTGCAGAGTACGAAGAAAGAAAAAAAGACATTATTGCCTATCTGTCACCCTATCTGCATCCGGAAACCAAAATTGAGTTTGCACAAGTAGCGGAAGGATTTCCGTCTGTAGAAACTGAACTGCAGGGTATGGTTAACGGCTGTCAGGTAGTAAATATAGTTAATTCTCTGGATGATTCTTATGCCGGTGTTTACGTTAACTGCTTTGATGATCCGGGGGTATATGCCTGCAGAGAACTGAGAAAGATACCTGTGATAGGCCCCTATCAGGCTTCCCTGCACACGGCGGCTGTTCTTTCAGACCGCATAGGAGTTATAACAACTGACAGAGCCGGTATTCTCAGTGAGGAAAGGAAGGCGACGCAACTTGGATTTGTAAACAGGATTGTATCGATTGAACCTGTTGATCTTGCTGTGGCAGATATACGTGCAAATCAGGAGGCTGTCATAGAATCTGTAATTTCAATATGCAGAAAAATGGTGGAAGAGGACAGAGTGACAACGATATGTCTTGGCTGCACAGCTATGTTTTATGTTGTTGATAATCTGAGAAAACGCCTGAAAGAAGAAAATATACAGGTTACAGTTATTGAACCGATGCTCAATGCCGTTAAATTCTTAGAAAACATGGCTATGCTGGGATACACTAACTACATT
The DNA here is from genome assembly GCA_938034165.1 of uncultured Clostridia bacterium. Lineage (GTDB taxonomy): Bacteria > Bacillota > Clostridia > Peptostreptococcales > Anaerovoracaceae > CALHKP01. The sequence goes on from CALHKP010000032.1 coordinate 22,771, forward strand.
CCCGGGACATTTTGATGATTCTGCCTATAGAAACAAGTGGCAAAATGCTGTAAAATAGGGATGACAGAAAAAACTTAGAATAAGGGGTGTATGTTTATGCAGAATAATTCGGTGGAAAAAAAGAAAATCTATCTTTTATATAATCCGAAATCAGGGAAAGAGAAAATCAAAGACTCGCTGGGGGATATTATTGAAATTTTTTCGCGGGCGGGATTTGAACTAACTGTTTATCCTACTTCGTATGCCGGTGAGGCAACTGAAATCGTGGAAAATTTGCCACAAATGTATGATTTGGTCGTATGCTGCGGAGGCGATGGAACCCTCAATGAAGTAGTGGCAGGAAATCTTCGCAGAGAAAGAATTTTTAGGATCGGTTATATACCATGCGGAAGCACCAACGATTTTGGAAATACAATTTACGAAGATACCAGCATGCTGAAGGCTGTATATCGCATTGCAAAGGAAGAACTTCATCTTGTTGATTGCGGAAGACTACAGGACAAATCATTTGTTTATGCTGCGGCATTTGGACTTTTCACAGATATCAGCTACGAGACACCGCATTCAAAAAAAGCGGCTCTCGGTCATGCAGCATATCTGATTGAGGCAGTCAAAAACCTTGGAAATATAAAAGTCAACAAAGTAAAAGCTGTAATCGACGGTAGCGAAGTTATTGAAGGTGACTTCCTGATAGGAATGGTTACAAATGCGGATTCGATAGGCGGTTTTCAGAATATCGCAGGCAAAGACGTGAGCTTACAAGATGGAGAACTTGAGCTTACTATGATTGCAAAACCAAAGCTTCCGGGCCGATACAGAAAAATCCTTCAGGCTCTGCTTGACGGAAGTGAAAACAAATATGTAATTCGCCGAAAAGTAAAAAATGTAGAATTCCTCTTCAAAGAACCTACATCATTTACACTAGACGGCGAATATGGTGGAACCTACGGGAAGGCTCACATCGAATGCCTGCCTGAGGCAATTCCACTGATTTACTAGGAACGGAAATCCGGATGAGAATTTTTGCGGCTGTTTATCCGGTGCCTGCAAAAATTCTCTGCCTAAACGTGAACTACTCGGCAATTGAATTACCGAGGATTCCCGCACTGATATCCTAAAATATGTGCCTGCTGTCATTCTGACAGCAGGTTTTTTAATTCTTCTACGCTGTCCGCGTAGGTTGCGGCTCCGTGGTCTGCCAGCCATTCCTTGCTTCGAAATCCCCATGTTACAGTTATTCCGGAAATACCGGAATTTGAAGCAGTTTCTACATCGACCTCGGAGTCGCCTATGTAGACGGCATCCTCAGGCCCCACATTACAATGCTCCATAATTGCAAGAACCGCATCCGGCGCGGGCTTTCTTCGGATGCCTTCCTTCTCGCCGGCGGCATAATCCGTGAGACCGGCGAAATAATCTCGGCACAGCTCCTGCACTGCAAAATCGGCCTTGTTAGACAGCACCGTTACCAGGCAACCGTTTTCCCGCAGATACTTAAACAGGTCGATTATGCCATCGTAAGGTTTTGTTTTGACAGCACTGTGCTCCTTGTAATATGACTTGAATTCTGCGAACACCCGATCCACCAGTGCGGAGTCTGTGCCCCTGGGAACGGCACGCTCAATCAGAAGTCGGATGCCGTTGCCTACAAAACATCTGACCTCATCGATTGTTCGGCCCGGAAGCCCGCAGCTTGTCAGCGCATGATTTACAGAATCGGCAAGGTCATCCAGAGTATCCAGAATAGTACCGTCCATATCAAAAATTGCAAGTTTGTATTTCGTTTTTTTCATCTAAAAATCCCACCTTAATTAAAAAGGATGTCTTTTCTGTATTGCGCAGATGAGACATCCTTTACTTATGATTCTTATTTTTTGTTTGATGCGTTCAGCATGTCTTTAATCTTGTGCTGAACCATTCTTGTGATTGCGTCTCTTCCAGGTCCGAGATATTTTCTTGGGTCGAATTCAGCAGGGTTCTCTGTGAGGACTCTTCTGATTTCTGCTGTCATAGCAAGACGAAGGTCTGTATCTACGTTTACTTTGCAGATACCGTATTTTACTGCTTCGTGAATCATATCTTCAGGAACACCCTGTGCGCCAGGAATCTGACCGCCGTACTGGTTGCACATGTCTACGAATTCCTTCAAAACTGAAGAAGCTCCGTGAAGTACAAGCGGTGTGTCAGGAATTAGGCTGTGAATTTTCTTGAGTCTTTCGTAATCAAGGTAAGGTTCGCCTTTGAATTTGTATGCTCCGTGGCTTGTTCCGATTGCAATTGCAAGTGAGTCAACGCCAGTTCTTTCTACGAATTCAGCTGCTTCGTCAGGGTCAGTGAATGTAGCTGAACGAGCATCAACTTTGATGTTGTCTTCTACACCTGCAAGCTTACCTAACTCAGCTTCTACAACTACGCCGTGCGCATGAGCATATTCAACAACCTGTTTAGTCAGGGCAATGTTTTCTTCGAATGGGTGCTTTGAACCGTCGATCATTACAGAAGTGAAACCGTCATCTACACACTTTTTGCAGATTTCAAAATCTTCACCGTGGTCAAGATGAAGAGCAACATCTACGCCTGTGTCGATAATAGCTGCTTCTACTAGCTTCTTCAGATAAGCAGGTTTTGCATACTTACGTGCGCCTGCGGAAACCTGAAGAATCAGCGGAGCGTTCTCCAACTGAGCAGCATCCACGATACCCTGGATTATTTCCATGTTGTTAACGTTAAATGCGCCAATAGCGTAATCGCTGTTTATAGCTTTGGCAAACATTTCTTTGGTTGTTACTAGAGCCATTATTATTTACCTCCTATAAAATGGTCATTATTGAGTTACCTGAACAGCAATGTCAGATTTGGTTGAACCTTTTTCAAATGTGAATTCGGACGCTTTGATTGCCTCCGGCGATACGCCTATGCTCACACATGTGTCCTCGAATTCCTCATAAGAATCAAATAAGCCTGCATCGATCAAAGAATTTACAGCGCTTGTCACACTGCCGCCTTCAAGTGAAACGGTTACATCCTTTTTTAGTGCACCGTCTTTGTAAATGTTGGCAGTTTTTGATGACTTGTTGCTTTTTTTCTGAGCCTTTGCATCACTTTTGCTATCTATGGCACTCTTTTCGGTTGTTTTAGCTGTACTTGTTTCATCAATAAGAGTGTCCGGATATGCCATAATTGCATCTATTCTCCATACAATCAGGAGTCCCGCTACGATGAGAATGCAAAGAGCGAGTAAGATGTCATTCTTGTCATATAAAAAATCTTTTAGCTTTTTCAAACTGTTACCCCTTCCATGTAATTACTATGATGTATGCTCTTTTTATAATTTATCACACATTTGGATATAAAACAAGGCACTGAGCAAAAGTATTTGAAGAACTTTGGAAGTTTTTGAGAAATTTTGCTTGATTTAGACTTAAAATTTTTTTGCTTTAGTAAGCGCATTGATGTATAATATAAGGTATGGTAAAAGTAGAAATTGGAAAAAATGAAGAGAATCAGAGACTAGATCGCTTTTTGCGAAAATACTTGGAAAAAGCACCTTTGTCGCTTATATACAAAGCAATAAGAAAGGACGTCAAGGTAAACGGCAAGAGGGCCGGGGAGGCGACTTTGCTGAAGGATGGGGATGTTGTTTCGCTGTACATGAGCGAGGAGGACATCGCAAAGTACAGAAAAAAGGCCGACGGCAGAAGAACCAAAAAACAGTTTGCTGTTGCATATGAGGACGAGAATATTTTGATAGCCGAAAAGCCTTTCGGACTTTTGACTCACGGGGATGCCACCGAAAAGAAGAATCATCTGGCAAACCAGGTGGTGGACTATCTGATTAGCAAGGGTGACTATAATCCGAGAACGGAAAAGACTTTCAAGCCGGCATCTGTCAACAGACTGGACAGAAATACTACCGGGTTGGTTTTGTTCGGGAAAAACAGCGAGACTCTCAGGGAACTGAATAAGCTTATAAGGGAGAGAAATTCAATCTCGAAATATTATCTGACTATTGTTAGGGGACATATGAAGGAAGAACTTCATCTTGTTGACAAAATGGTCAAGGACAGGGAGAGCAATACGGTTTCTGTTATGCCTCAGGAGTCGAAGGACGGGCTTGTTATGGAAACCCTTGCAAGACCGCTGGAATATTCCAACGGGTATACTTTGGTAGAGGTAAAAATTATCACAGGACGAACTCATCAGATTCGTGCACATCTGGCGAAGGAGGGCTTTCCGATTATCGGGGATGCCAAGTACGGTGACAGAAGAACAAACGATATTATCAGGAAAAAATACGGATGGAGTACGCAACTGCTTCATGCATATAAATTGAGTTTTGAAGGCTGCAGGGGGAATTTGGAATACTTGAACGGAAAGACTGTAACAAGTCAGCTTCCGGTGGATTTTGCAAGAATAAAGGAAGGTATTTTTTAGAGAACGCTACAGGGGAGTTTTTAAATGGAGAATGATTTATCAATGAAGGATTGGATCAAAGACATTGCGGTTGCACTGATTATAGCTGTTGTTGTAGTGCAGTTTATTAAACCTACTATAGTAAAAGAGAGCTCAATGGAGCCGAATTTTTATGAGAACGACTATGTTTTCGTAAGCAAACAGAGCTACAAGTTGTTTAAACAGGAACCTCAGAGAGGGGATGTAATTGTTTTTCGCTCTACGCTGACAACTGAGACAGGAGCCGAAAAGCTTCTTATCAAGAGAATCATCGGACTGCCGGGAGACGTAATTACAATTGAAGACGGAAAAGTTTATGTAAACGGAATTCTGAACGATGATTCTTATACAAGGGATCAGTATACAAGGGGAAACATTGATGAACTTGAGGTACCGGACGAAACTTACTTCTGTATGGGAGATAACAGAGAAGTCAGCTTGGACAGCAGATCGCCGAAGGTAGGCTTTGTTCACGAAGATACAATTGTAGGGAAAGTTATATTCAGAGTGTTTCCTGTAAGCGAGTTCGGAACTATTGATAATCCGTACAAGGAGTAGATATGGGGAAAAGACAGAAGAAACAGGTGGCAAACAACAAAAAAGCACGCCACGATTATTTTATAGAGGAAACTTACGAGGCCGGAATTGTTCTGACAGGTACTGAGATTAAGTCAGTCAGAGCGGGTAAGGTGAGCATCAAGGAAAGCTACGCGAAGGTGGAAAACGGCGAACTGATTATATACGGGATGAATATAAGTCCTTATGAGCAGGGAAACAGGTTCAATGTAGATCCTATGAGACCGAGAAAGCTTTTGCTTCACAAGAGAGAGATAATGAAGCTTGTGGGAAGCACAACTCTGGATGGCCTGACAATTGTGCCGTTGTTGATGTATATAAACGAAGATGGACGTGCCAAGATGGAAATCGCAGTAGCAAGAGGTAAGAAAAATTACGACAAGCGAGCTGATATTGCCAAGAAGGATGCTGCAAGAAAAATTGACAGAGCTCTCAAACAGAGATAGGGCTGCCGAAAAACGGGAGCTTGAGCACAGGAATTGGGCTATAGGCAGAGCTCAAGGAAAACCGAAAGATTAAAGATTGAAAATATGGGTATAGAATCAGACATAGGTTTGGTTCTGTGCCCTTTTTTTATTGCGGCTGTATAGGCCTTTATTGTGCGGGTGGAAAACTTTCCGGAGCAAGAATTGTACGAGGGCAGGCCGGGATTTGTGAAGTTTTCTTGAAAACCATTCGACAAATCTTGAATATTTCGTGAGTATACAACATACATGCAGAAAAACTGTTGATTAATATTGTTTTTTGTGTATATTAGTGATAAGAGGTGAAGATTTTTTATTTTTTGTGAGCAAGGAATAAAAAATTTCATATCTGGAAAACATATATAGTAGGTAGGAAATAAAAAACCTACATGACGGGAGGTGACGACTATGTTTGCAACGGAGCTCAAGAGTGTGCAGGCTGCAGAAGAAAAGGCTGAGAAAATGCAAAAGGATGCAAAACTGGAGGCTAAGCAGATTGTATTCGATGCAGAGCGAAAAGCAGCAGAAGTCCTGACGGATTCAGAGATGAAAGCAGAACAGATTTATCAGGAAAAAATCAGAATCGGGGAAGAACGGGCAAAAGCCGAATATGATGCGGCAATGGAAGAAAGAAAAAAAGCCTGTGATCAGATGACTGAGGCTGCTTTGGTGAATTGCGAGAAGGCAGTTAATATGATCTCAGAAAGGATCGTGAAGAACATTGGCAATAGTTAAAATGAAAAAGCTGGAAGTCATAGGCATGGACTCTACCAGAGACTGCATAATTTCGGATCTTCAGGATATGGGTGTTGTACAGATAATCGAAAGAGAATCAGGAGACCTGGAAGAAAACCAAGAAAAATTTGCAGACATTGACCCTGAGATAGAAGCTGCCATTGCTTCTATTGAAGCGGAAATCAATGATGCGGCGCTGGCTCTTGATGTAATCAAAAGACACAGCACGGAAAAAGAGCCTTTGTTTATGACTCGAAGACCTGTAAAAGAAAAAGACTTTGATAAGAAACTAAAAGAAAGATATGCAATCAAAAAAACGGTAAGAGAGATTCTGGATCTTAATATTAAGCTTCATAAACTGAAGGAAGAGAGAAACAGAAAAGTATCGGATTCCAAAGCTCTTGCACCGTGGAAAAAGTATGATTTGCCTCTTGATGTTACGGAGACAGAGAAGACAATTATCGATATAGGTATTATTCCGGTGACGGTGGACATGGATGTGTTGACCGAAAGGCTGGAGGCGTGCAGTGAACTCATTTCGGTCCATGAGATTAACAGAGACAGAGAGTTTATCTACATTTTCGTGATATCCGTAAAAGAGAAAAACGAAGAAATTGTTACAATTCTAAGACAGTACGGCTACACGCCGACTATGTTCAGAGGATTTTCGGGAACTCCGGCAGAAAACGAAAGAGCTATAGAGCACGCGCTACTGGATATCGACCACGACATAGAGGATACAGAGGAATCCATAAGAGAATATCAGAGAAGGCGAAAAGACATCGAATGTCTGTATGATGCGCTGATAATCGAAAGGGACAGAGAAAAGGTAAAATCGACTTTGTTCAAGACCAAGAGAACTTTCTCCTTGGAAGGATGGATTCCGGTAAACTGTATCGACAAGGCAACGAAATTGTTGGAGGAAGACGGTTGTTATTTCAGTTTTGTTGAACCGGATGAGGATGACGATGTGCCGGTGCTTATGCAAAACAGCAGCTTTGTTTATCCGTTCGAATCGGTTACGGAAATGTATTCGCTCCCTGCGTATACGGGAGTTGACCCAACCAAATATTTCTCGATTTTCTATGCTATGTTTTTCGGGCTGATGCTCAGTGACGGGGGATACGGCGTAGTAATCACTCTTGCTACATTTATCGTGCTGAAGAAATTCGACCTTGAGGGTGCTGCCTATAAGATGCTGAAGATGTTCTTCTATTGTGGAATTTCGACTATAGTGTGGGGTGCTTTGTTCGGGGGCTGGTTTGGAGATTTTATAAGCGTTGCGGCAAAAGTTATGTTCAATAAGGATGTGACAGTTCCGGCAATCTGGTTTAATCCGATAGAAGATCCGATAAAGCTTCTGATTTTCTCACTGGGAATCGGTATTGTTCACATGTTCCTGGGAATGGGAATCAAGGCAGCAATGTTGATAAAGGACGGCGACTGGAAGAGTGCGGTGTTTGATGTATTCTCGTGGTACATGGTTATAGCGGGCGCAGTTATGTGGCTTGGAGGATCCAAAATATCACAGGGTCTGCCTAAGATAGGAATGTATCTGACTCTGGCGGGAATGCTGATACTGCTCTTGACAGGAGGACGAAACAGCAAAGGATTCGGAAAAGTCATGGGAGGACTCAAATCCATATATGATATTACGGGATATGCTTCAGACATACTGTCATATTCCAGACTTTTAGCTTTGGGACTTGCAACAGGAGTAATTGCACAGGTTGTAAATACTATGGGGTCCCTGGCAGGCGGCGGAATCAAAGGTACCATTGTACTGTTTGTGGCATTTGTTTTAGGTCATACCTTTAACCTTGCGATAAACGCTCTTGGAGCTTTTGTTCATACAAGCAGACTTCAGTACATAGAATTTTTCGGCAAATTCTACGAGGAAGGCGGCGAGGCTTTTGAACCTTTCCGCAGAAATACAAAATATGTAAGAATTACCAATGATACGGAGGAATAAAAAATGATTACAGGAAATGTTATGGCTCTTTTAGGAGCAGCAATTGCTACACTGGCAGGTATAGGAAGTGCAATAGGTGTTGGTACAGCAGGTCAAGCAGCTGCAGGAGTTCTTGCAGAAGACCCAAAGAAATTCGGTAAAACTCTTATCTTGCAGGCTCTTCCGGGCACACAGGGTATTTATGGATTAATCATGGCGTTTCTGATTCTGATCAAAATCGGTGCCCTTGGGGGAAATATGATTGACGTTACTATGTCACAGGGATTGTTTATGCTGGCAGCTTCTCTGCCTATCGGTCTAGTTGGAATTTGGTCCGGTGTTGCACAGGGAAAAGCGGCAGCTGCAGCTCTTATGCTGATGGGTAAGAGACCTGATCAGATGACAAAGGGTATCATTTACACAGCTATGGTTGAAACTTATGCGATTTTCGCACTGCTGGTTTCGATTCTGATGTTGTTCTCAATCAATCTTTAATAATTTAGAGCTAAAGGATGTGTATATACAATGAGTATAGATAAAATAACGGCTCAGATTCTAGGCGATGCCGAGACCGAAGCAAAGGCAACGGTTGCAGAGGCAAAGCAAAAGGCCGAAAAGCTGATTGGAGATGCCGAGAAAAAAGGCGAGGAAATGATTGCCGATGCCACCCAGAGAGGGGAAAAAGAACAGGAAATCATGGTAAGCAGAATCAAATCCGTTGCCGGAATTGACGGACGAAAGCTGGTTCTCGAAGAAAAGAGAAAGCTCATAACTAAATGTTTTGAGGATGCCGCAGAAAAAATTCTGGCTATGGAAGATGATGATTATGCATCATTTCTGCTTGATATAGTCAAAGCTTCCGGAATCACCAAAGGGGAAATCGTTTTAAATGAGGCAGACAAAACAAGGTGCGCAGACAAATTGAGTGGGCTGCTTGACAAGGAATTTTCCGGACACGGCTTTGTTGTTTCTGAGGAAACCAGAAAAATCAAAGGCGGTCTTATGATAAAAAACGGAAATGTTTACGCAAACGGCAGCCTAGAAGAATATATGGAACAGATGCATGATGAGCTTGCGGCTGAGATTGAGGAAATCCTGTTCCCATAAGGAGAATTGAGATGGCAAAGAGAAAAACAGAAGAATATATCTTTGCGAATGCTTTTGTCGGCAGTTTTTCTAAGAATCTGATGTCAAAGAAGGATCTTATGAGGGTTGCGGCCAGCAAGGACCTTGAGGCCGCTGAAGGAATTCTCAGAGAGTACGGATACGGAAAAGCTGATGAACTCAAGGAAAAGGACGTAGAGGCTTTTATCAGAAGAGAGCAGAACAAACTGTTTAGAACAATCTACGAAACCCTTCCGGAGAGAGAAGAACTTGCATTGCTTCTTTTTCCTTTTGACTACCATAATGTGAAGGTTTGTCTCAAGGCAGAGCTTTTGGGAATCACACCGGATGACAATTATCTCGTTTCGACGGGTAATATTGACAGACGAAAGATTGTAGCACTCGTAAGGGACAGAAACTACAGCTTTATGCCGGTTTACATGAAGGAAGGAATACTGGAGGCAGAAGATCTTTTCAGCAGAAGCAAAGACCCGCAGGACATTGACATAGTGCTGGACAAGGCCTGCTATAAAAATATGATAAAAACTGCAGAGGAAGTTGGCGATGATTTCATCACAAGTATGGTGAAGACAAAGATTGACACACTTAACATAGGTTCCTTTGTAAGACTTAAACAACTTGGAAAAGCATATGAATTTTTCAAAAAGGTATATATTCCTGACGGAACGGTTCCACCGAATGTCTATATGGAAACATATGAAGAGAACTACGCTCAGGCGGCAGACAAATTCGCGCCTTATGGATATGACGGGCTGCTTTCGGAAGGGGCAAAGAACCTAAAAGAGACAGGTGACTTTTCTCTCTTTGAAAGAATGAGAGAGGATAAGCTGATGGAAGTCAACAAAAGAGCTAAATTTGAACTTTTTGGTCTGGCGGCAATTGCAGGATATTGGTTCGGTAAGGAAGTCGAAATCGACAACCTGAGAATCATACTGACCGGTAAACTGTTTGATATACCGGCTGATCAGATTGAAGAAAGATTGAGGGAGCCATATGTATAAAATTGGAGTAATCGGAGACAGAGAATCCGCTCTCGGTTTTCGTGCTTTGGGCATTGATGTTTTCCCTTGCGAAGACGAACATGCAGCAAAGAAGACCCTGAGAAAAATGGCAAAGAATGATTATGCCATAATCTATATAACAGAAAAACTGGCTGCTGAAATTACGGAAGAAATCGAAAAATACAATGATATGATGCTTCCTGCGATTATACCGATTCCGGGACGTGACGGAGTATGCGGTGCAGGAATGGAAAATGTGAGAAAATCTGTAGAACGAGCAGTCGGAGCAGACATACTGTTTGGAGGTGGAAAATAGATGAGCGGTGGCAAAATAGTTAAGGTATCAGGACCACTGGTAGTTGCTTCGGGCATGGAAGAAGCGAACATGTTTGACGTGGTTCGCGTCGGAGAACTGGGGCTTATCGGAGAAATTATAGAAATGAGAGGCGATATGGCCTCAATTCAGGTGTATGAGGATACTGCCGGAATAGGACCGGGAGCACCTGTAGAAAGTACGGGAGCGCAACTTTCTGTAGAGCTTGGACCGGGACTCATAGAAACTATGTACGATGGGATTCAGCGTCCGCTGGAAGCTATGGTAGAAAAGGCAGGATCAAATATAACAAGAGGAATCAAAGTGCCTTCTTTGGACAGAGAAAAAAAGTGGCAGTTTGTTCCTGTTGCAAAGGTCGGAGATGAAGTGGAAGCCGGAGATGTCATAGGTACAGTACAAGAAACTGTTGTAATTCAGCAGAAGATAATGGTGCCTTATGGTATAAGCGGTGTGATAGAAAGCATCGAATCAGGAAGATTTACTGTAGAGGAAACAGTCTGCACAGTAAAGACCGCTGACGGAGAAACAAAGGAACTCACACTGATGCAGAAATGGCCTGTAAGAAGAGGAAGACCATATAAGGAAAAGCTTGTGCCGGAAATGCCTCTGATTACGGGGCAGAGAGTAATAGATACGATGTTTCCTATTGCAAAGGGTGGAGTTGCCGCAGTTCCGGGACCTTTCGGTTCAGGTAAGACTGTTGTGCAGCACCAGCTTGCAAAGTGGGCGGATGCCGACATCGTAGTATATATTGGATGCGGAGAACGTGGTAACGAAATGACAGACGTTCTGATGGAATTCCCTGAATTGAAAGACCCTCATACAGGGGAATCTCTTATGAAGAGAACGGTTCTTATTGCAAATACATCAGACATGCCTGTAGCTGCCAGAGAAGCATCTATTTACACAGGTATAACAATTGCCGAATACTTCAGAGACATGGGATACTCCGTAGCTTTGATGGCTGACTCAACATCCAGATGGGCAGAGGCCCTCAGAGAAATGTCCGGCCGATTGGAAGAAATGCCGGGCGAAGAAGGTTATCCTGCATATCTGGCTTCGAGACTTGCACAGTTCTACGAACGTGCAGGCAGAGTTGTTGCTCTCGGCAAAGACGGCAGAATCGGTGCACTGTCAGCAATCGGTGCAGTATCTCCTCCGGGAGGCGATACATCGGAACCTGTATCACAGGCAACTCTCAGAATCGTAAAGGTATTCTGGTGTCTGAACTCAGCACTTGCATACGAAAGACACTTCCCTGCAATCGATTGGCTGCAGAGCTATTCATTGTACGTGGACAGACTTGTTCCATGGTACGAAAAAAATGTAAGCAAAGAATTCCCACTTCTCAGAGCGGAAGCCTTGAAGCTTCTTCAGGAAGAATCGGAACTTAAGGAAATCGTACAGCTGGTAGGTGTTGATTCACTCTCATTCGAAGACAGAGTCAAACTGGAAGCCTGCAAATCAATTCGTGAGGACTACTTGCACCAGAATGCGTTCCACGATATAGACACTTATTCTTCAATGAACAAGCAGTACAAGCTGCTGAAACTTATAATCTCCTACTACGAGCTTTCTAAGGATGCAGTTTCAAACGGGGCACCGTTTAACAAAATCGCGTCGCTTGATGTAAGAGAAAAAGTAGGCAGATTCAAATATATAGAAGAAGAAAAAATAGACGAATCCTTCGAAGCAATCATGGATGAACTTAAGAAGGAACTTAATGAATTAGTCAGCAGAGAGGATGATGAATAATGATAAAGGAATATAAAACGATATCAGAAGTAGCCGGCCCTCTGATGCTGGTAAAAAATGTAGAAGGCGTAACATATGATGAGCTGGGTGAAATAACACTTCCCTCCGGAGAAAAGAGACTTTGCAAAGTCTTGGAAATCAACGGAAGTGATGCACTGGTTCAGCTCTTTGACAGCGCCGCAGGAATTAACCTCAAGGAAAGTACAGTAAGCTTTACGGGCAAAGGAACTCAGCTGGGAGTTTCACCGGAAATCCTCGGTAGAGTCTTTGATGGTATGGGACGACCTGCAGACGGCGGTCCTGCAATCATACCTGACAAGAAGATGGATATCAACGGACTTCCTATGAACCCGGCAGCTCGTGACTACCCTGCAGAATTTATCCAGACAGGTGTATCGGCAATAGACGGTTTGAATACGCTTGTAAGAGGACAGAAACTCCCAATCTTCTCAGGATCGGGACTTCCTCATGCTGAGCTTGCTGCTCAGATTGCAAGACAGGCAAAAGTAATAGGCGGCGAAAGCAACTTTGCTGTAGTGTTTGCTGCAATCGGTATCACATACGAAGAAGCGGACTTCTTTGCTTCTGACTTCAGAAAAACCGGCGCAATTGACAGAACTGTAATGTTCATGAACCTGGCAAATGACCCTGCGGTAGAACGTATTGCAACGCCTAGAATGGCGCTTACGGCAGCTGAGTACCTGGCATTCGAAATGGGCATGCACGTGCTGGTAATTATGACAGACATTACTAACTACGCAGAAGCGTGCCGTGAAGTTTCGGCAGCCAGAAAAGAAGTACCGGGCAGAAGAGGTTATCCGGGATACATGTACACTGACCTTGCTACTATGTATGAACGCGCAGGCAGAAAGAAGGGCGTTGAAGGCTCAATTACAATGATTCCAATCCTCACAATGCCGGAAGATGACAAGACCCACCCAATTCCTGACCTTACGGGATATATCACAGAAGGACAGATTATTCTTTCAAGAGAGCTTTACAGAAAAGGCATTAAACCGCCAATCGACGTATTGCCTTCTCTTTCAAGACTTAAGGACAAAGGTATCGGCGCCGGAAAAACAAGAGAGGACCACTCCGATACAATGAACCAGCTGTTTGCTGCATACGCAAAGGGTAAGGAAAGTCTAGAACTTATGACAATCCTGGGCGAAGCGGCTTTGACGGAAGTTGACCTTATGTATGCGAAGTTCAGTCAGGAATTTGAGACGAGATATGTATCTCAGGGATATCAGAATGACAGAAGTATAACTGAAACGCTGGATCTGGGCTGGGAACTGCTCAAGCTGCTTCCAAAGAGTGAGCTGAAGAGAATCAAAGACGAATATATCGAGAAATATCTGAAGTAAAGGCAGGCGAAGATTATGGAGAGGATGAATGTAAATCCAACCAGAATGATGCTGACTTCTCTCAAGAAAAAGTTAAAGACAGCGACCAGAGGTCATAAGCTCATGAAGGACAAGCGAGATGAACTTATGAAGAATTTTCTGGAGATAGCGAGGGAAAACGGTAGGCTGCGTCAGGAGGTTGAGGCCGGTCTTCAGGATGTGTATAAGAATTTTATCATGGCCAGTGCCATTATGTCACAGGAGGTAATGGAAGAATCTCTTATGTATCCTAAACAGGGTGTTGAGCTTGATGTCAAAAAGCGCAATATTATGAGTGTTGATGTACCGGAATTTTCCTTCAGGACTACGACGGAAAATCTGACAGATATAGTTCCTTACGGCTTTGCACGTACTTCGGGAGAACTGGACAGTGCGGTGAAAGAGCTTTCGGAGCTTTTACCAAAGCTGCTTGAGCTGGCGGCAAAGGAGAAGGAAACATCGCTGATTGCAGCGGAGTTGGAAAAAACTAGGAGAAGAGTTAACGCGCTTGAGTATGTTATGATTCCGAGACTGGAAATGACTATAAGATACATTACCATGAAGCTGGACGAAAACGAGCGTGGAAATCAGACAAGACTCATGAAAGTAAAAGATATGATGCTTCAGGAAGCTATTCGAGAAAAGAAAGAAAAAGAAGAGCTTTGCATGGAAGAATATTGCAATGCCTGCGAAAGCGGAACCGGAGAAATGGGTTGCTAGCAGGTATACAGACCTGAAGCATAAGCCACCGCGCAGGAATGGCTTGCAACAAAGTCACCGGCTGGGACTGTCTTGTGAAAGCGCCACCGGCGGCGGTCTCAAAATGTAAATTGTAAACTTTAATAGGGAGGCAGAGCCATTGCAGACTCTGCCTTCTGAAAATCTTGAAGCAGCCGGTTGCCCGGAGGGAGAGGTTCCAACCCGTGGAAAAATGAAATTTTTCGGCAGTATTTGACAAAAAAGAAGAAAAATTTTATAATACATGTGTAACAGAATACTCGGGGATGTAAAGGTTTCGACGGGGGTGTAGAAGCCGGATAAGCGGGTCGTAGTCGCCAAGTCTACGTTAAAAGTGGCCGTTTTAAATATAAACGCTAAAAATAACAACAATTTCGCAATCGCTGCCTAAGTCGCAGCCCGCGTGTCAGCTTTAGTTTACCTGTAGGCTAAAGATCTGGCATCGACTATACAGGAAAACCTTGCGGGAAATCCCGGCACCGTCAAGGGAACAACGGGATAGTTACTGCAAAGCCTTCTGAGGGGCGTTGCAGCAGCGAAACTCAGTACATCAGATACACCCGTAGAAAGTCCTGTGGAAATGCTTTCGGACAGGAGTTCGATTCTCCTCATCTCCACCAGAAATTGAAGCTCTGGCCTTAGTTGGCTAGAGTTTTTTGTTTGGTAGGATTTGGGTTTGTGATATAATAGGGTTAACTAAAGGGATAGTGATTTTTATAAGGAGAGAAGAAATGATTTACGAATTGAGACATTTTAATACACCCTTGCTTCGTTTTACCGCAACAGAAGACAGCAGCACTCCTGAAATCGAAATCATTTGGATTAATGAAGAAAATTGCAAATTATTGCCTTTGGATATGGCTTTGTCAGGTGAAGGCGTGTCAAAGTGGCTTAAACACAGAACAATTCCGAAGAACAGGGCATATGTAAATAATTTCCTGAGCAAGTGCGGGCTTCATATAAATCGCCCAATGAATATAATTAAAGTGTCCAAAGGACTTTCGCTGAATGACTGTTACTGGGTTGTAGAGGAAGGCTTTGATGGGACTTTTGAAAAATACAATTTGTATGATAACAGATTCAGCCGTATTCTTGCATTGATTTCCTTTACCGGCTATGGCAGCAGCATCAGAATATCACTGGCATCATGTCCGGAATTTACGACGAACGGAATGTTACCGAAATGCTGGAGAAGAATCAATGGAACTATCAAACTGTACAAAGGCGGAACCACAGGCGGATATAATACCGGAAAAGAGCCCTATTCCGAATTTTATGCAGCACAGATTGCAGAGGAACTGGGATTCAATGCTGTGAAATATAGTCTCTCCAAATGGGAAGGGGAGTTGTGCTCCACATGTGATTTGTTTACAAGCAAAGAATATTCCTTTATGCCTGTTGGTAGAATGGTGACTTCAGGCGGAATGGATGCGGTTAGAAGATATTATGAAGAACTTGGTGAAGAGTTTGTAAATGCGTTGAATGACATGCTGGTTCTGGATGCGATAATTTGTAATACTGACAGGCATTTCGGCAATTTTGGATTCATGATTGATAATGTGACAAATGAAATTGTAGCGCCGGCACCTTTGTTCGATCATGGCAACTCTTTGTTCAACTATGCAGGAAATGACGACTTGAAGTCTGAGAAAGCTCTTACCGCATATGCAGAAACACTTTTCCCGTGTGTATATAATGATTTTATCGGGACAGCTAAGGTGGTTCTGACACCAAAGCACAAGGAAGGGCTACGTCATCTGTTGAATTTTAAGTTCAAGAAGCATTCGCGCTATAACCTTCCGGATAAGCGGCTGAAGGTTGTTGAGAAGATAATCAAACAGCGTGCGCAACAGTTATTGGAAAAGTAAACCTAAGTTTTGTAGGAGGAATTAGTATGAAAATCGTAATTATAAACGGAAGTGCAAGAAAAGGAAACACTCAGGCAGCAATAGATGCATTTGTAAGAGGTGCGCAAGCAAAGAATGAAATCGAAATCATCGAGCCGGACAAGCTTCAGATTGCACCTTGCAAAGGATGTGGAACATGCCAGTGCCAGAGGGGCTGCATAGACCAAGATGACACAAATCCAACAATTGATAAAATTGCTGCTGCGGATATGATTCTTTTCACAAGTCCGGTATACTGGTGGGGAATTTCTGCACAGCTGAAATTGGTAATTGACAAATGTTACTGCCGCGGTGCACTTTTGAAGGGCAAAAAAGCCGGTCTTATAGTTGTTGGAGGCTCACCGGTTGACAGCATTCAGTATGAACTGATTAACAAGCAGTTTGACTGCATAGCAGACTATCTGGCATGGGACATGCTTTTCCAGAAATCCTATTATGCGAATGAAGCAGACGATCTTGCAAAAGATACGGATGCAATGAAAGAACTCGAAGAGTTGGGAAAAAACCTGTAACGGAAATAGAATGTAAATGATTAGAAAAACTGACATGGAAGAGTTGACTTTGAAATAAGGCTACCGCAATCCCGCTGGCTTTAGACAATGGGCAGTTCACAAATGTTGGAATGTAGCTCATTTTGCACTTGCATTAATTACTGTAAAAATGTATAATACTTTGGGTATAAATTTGCAAAATGGGCAGATGTTTCTACCAACCACCAAAACGGTTGACTACCTGTAATGATTAATCACTTTTGGAGGTAGAAAAATGAAAAAATACGATGTATTAATTATTGGAGCCGGCCCAGGCGGTATATTTGCTGCTTACGAGCTGCTGGAGAAAAAACCGGACACAAAAATCGCAGTGTTTGAGATGGGCAATGAACTGAAAAAACGTAAATGCCCAATCGATGGCAAAAAAATCAAGTCTTGTGTTCACTGCAAGAACTGTTCAATTATGAGCGGCTTTGGTGGCGCCGGCGCATTTTCTGATGGCAAATACAATATAACCAACGAGTTCGGCGGAACACTGCACGAATACATCGGTAAGCATACATCCTTGGAGCTGATGAACTACGTTGACAAAATTAATCTGGCTTTCGGAGGCGAAGGAACCAAGCTTTATTCCACTGCAGGATCTGATATAAAAACAGGTTGCATGCGAAACGGGCTTTATCTGCTGGATGCGTCAGTTCGTCATCTGGGAACAGATATTAACTATGTAGTGCTGGAGCATTTGTATGAACATCTGAAAGACCGTGTTGAATTCCATTTTAACACAATGGTGGAAAGAGTCGAAAAGACAGAAGACGGATATACTGTTTACAGCAACGGAACTTCTTATGACGGAGAGCACTGCATCATTTCCGCAGGACGAAGCGGAAGCAAGTGGATGGAACAGGTTTGCCGCGACTTAGAGATTCAGACTAACTCAAACCGTGTAGACATCGGCGTTCGAGTAGAGCTACCGGCAGGAATCTTTGCTCATCTGACAGACGAACTCTATGAGAGCAAAATCGTGTACAGGACTTCCAAGTATGAGGACCTTGTGCGTACATTCTGCATGAACCCGAAAGGGGAAGTGGTAAGCGAAAACACCAATGGAATTGTTACAGTTAACGGACACAGCTACGAAGACCCGGCAAAGCAGACAGAAAACACGAACTTTGCGTTGCTGGTGGCAAAGCATTTTTCGGAGCCTTTTAAGGATTCTAACGGATACGGCGAGAGCATTGCAAGACTCAGCAACATGCTGGGCGGCGGGGTTATAGTTCAGCGTTTCGGCGACCTAATCAGAGGCAGAAGAAGTACCGAAAAGAGAATAAAGGAATCATTTACTGTACCGACCCTCAATGCGGCAGCAGGAGATTTGAGCCTGGTTCTGCCAAAGAGAATACTGGACGGAATCATCGAAATGATTTACGCCCTGGACAAGGTCGCACCGGGAACTGCAAACGACGATACTTTGCTGTATGGTGTGGAAGTAAAATTCTACAATATGGAAGTGCAGCTCGACGACAACCTGATGACTTGCCACGAAGGGCTGTACATCATCGGTGACGGAAGCGGAATCACACACTCCCTGTCACATGCATCCGCAAGCGGCGTTTATGTTGCAAGACAGATAGCAGAGAAGATGGAAAACTAAAAAACACGGAAGAAAAACTTGATAGATAGGTAAAACAAAGGAGCTGCAACGGTTACAGCTCCTTTTGCAATGGGAAAAACGCATTTTTCCGCAGTTTCAGAGAGGATTTTGCAGATTTTTCTGAGGAAATAGGCAGTGGTTTTGTACATTTTTATTTTACCATTTACACCTTCAATCATCTGTTCCAGAATTGTGTTCATATATATTACCAATTACTTTCTTCAACAACTTGAGGTTTGTACTTTTATAAAAATCGCATAATGTGAGTAAATCATCAAAATCCAGCGATTTAAAAATCTCTGGATCGATTCTTAAATCGTCAAAAAGCAAACTGATTATTTCTTTTTTGTTCTTGACGGGCGCGATGGAATAAAGTTTATCACATAGTGCTTTTTCGGGGCTTGCTATTAGATAGGAGTATTCGCCTTCTTTTACGATAATAATATCATAAGGATAGGCTTCGGAAGGAACATCACGATAAGTAAAAGTGCCGAGTTTGTTGACATACTGTTTCTTCTTGTTCTTCTTGTAGGTTGCGCAGGTGTAGACATAAACCGCCTCAGGAATTAATCCATAGTACGCGAGCGCATAATCAAAGGAAATGTAAGAAGGTGAGTAAATTGAATTTGCAACCAGATATCCGGGTGTATTTGGATCTGTTTCGTACAGATTTCTGGCAAGTTTAACAATCTCTCCACTGTTACACATTCTTTTTATTTTGTTTTCGGGGGCTTTGTATTCTAACAAAGAATTTTTTAACATCTCGTACGTAACTACCATATTTCCTCCTCATACTAACATTATATTCCAGTACGTGGCGGAAATCAAACAAAACGTATAACTCGACATTCGATTTAATTGCAGTTTTTTATAAAGAAAATCATGGGTTTCATGTAATGATGGTTTTTTATGCACAATAACAGTTTCGGCGGAAGTCCCTGACGGCAACAAAGTTGCGAAAAACGCCCTTTTATCAGGGAACGCGTTAATGTGGTTGCTTGTTCACAGACATGATGTTACTATAGAATAAAGTGAAATCGAGCCTGAGAAAAGTAGACGAAGGAGAGAAAAATGAAAATTGAAAAACTGGTTAGAGAGATAAGAAACAGTTCCTTCGAGAAGGAAAGACCCTACGAGGATGCAATCGACAAAGTGCAGTATTGCATTTTCAAAAAGGAATATGGCAAAGCATTGAGTATAATGGAGGCTATCATCGAAAAGTACGAAGAATTTGATCCAAGGGAGAAAAATCCGTCGGTTGTCTACCGCAGTTGCAATGAGCAATTTGAGGATATTTTGTATTTGCACCTATATAATCCGGAGGATGATGGAGTGGCTATTGAACAGGGCTACTCGATGATGTATCTGCTGTACGGAAGTATTCTCTTTGATCTGAAGAGACACAAAGATGCAATTGCCGCACTGCAAAAAGCAATCAGGTGGAATCCTGTCAGTGCACTGATTCTGTGTGAGTGTGCCGAAAATTACAAGATGTTAAAAGACCTGGAAACATTCGCTGAAATAACAAGAAAGGCATTCGAACTGGCATTTAGACCTGACGAACTTGCAAGATGCTACAGAAACATGGCGTACTACTGCGTTGAAAAAGGAATGTATCAAGAAGCGATTTGCTGCAATTTGTTCAGCCTTGAGTTCGAAGCGTCAGAAATCGTTCAGTCAGAGCTTTTCTATATTATGAGCGAGGCAGGTACGGAATTTGCGGAGCCTGAGTACGAGGATTTTCAGGCAGCTTTCGAAAAGTTAGACATCCCATTTGGTCCAAACAAAGAGATACTTGAGTTGGCATATACTTGCGGAACAGAACTTTACGAAGACGGTAAATATGAAATGGCAGAATACTTCCTTGAAATCTTTGATGATTTTGTTGACGATGAAGATGTAAAAGAAATGCTGGCGGATATAAGAGGGGAAGATTTTGACTGGATAGGCACAGTAAAGGACGCTATCAGCGATTTTGTTATGGATCCAAACGACGAAAGCTACACCGACGTAATCATGAGACTTGCACTGAATACAGTATGGGTTCCCGTAAGCGAGGTTACTACAGCAAAAGGCCCGCAGATAATGGCAGACATCCTGCACAAAGACGACGAACGATTCTTCCCAGTGTTCACATCACCTGGAGAAATGGGCGAATACGGAGATGCCTTCTTCAGAGAAGAAAGGTTAATGAAAGAAGTAGTAGAAATGGCAGAAAGCCACGAAACTGAAGTCGACGGAATAGTTGTTAATGCATTTACAGAACCCTTTGAAATCGGCAGAGAAATGTTTAACTTTTTCGTTGAATTTGAAGAAATGATGCTGGAAGATTGTGATGATGAGGATATGATATCTTAGATGTGAATATCCTAGAGACAATTCTTGCATTTGGTGCAGTTAGTTACATGATTGCACTGATGAGAAAAAAATAGCAGGGAGTGTCAGTCGGTTTTATTTAGTAATATGCCATTAAGCAGTGATTCGTCCTCAGGTTGAGGACAAATTGATTACAGATGCAAATTGTCCCCAAGTTGGGGATGATTTACAAATCATTTTTAGAATTCAAGGGAACATAACAAAATAATACTTGATAAATGCAAAGGCATTGTTATGTAGTTGTAGAAATAAAGACAGAAAAATTTGATTCTTCTTATGCAGGTCAATTGGAACTTATGTCGTGGCTGTTAATCATCAAATGAAAACAGAAGCTGATAATCCTACTTTGGGACTTCTGATTTGTAAAGATATGG
>CALHKP010000033.1 GCA_938034165.1 uncultured Clostridia bacterium
AGCCAAATTTTACCGTACGATTTGAAGATGTGGCAATCTGCGCTTAGTCAAGCTCTGAAAAAGACAGTGCAGATTGCGACTATTGAAATATTTACTGTTTTTGATCGTTTTGTGGTTGATGGAAATCGACAAAGGATAGCAAGAAGGCATGCCAGGGTCGATGGAAGTCGACCGAAACAAACTTTGAAAGCACACTGCGGTCGATGGCGGTCGATGGAGTGCGGCAAGAAGGCATGCCAGGATCGATTGCGGTCGACCGAAATGCGCTAGAATTGAACCTGGGCATATTCATACGCTTTTATAGTAAGGCTAGGACGCTTGTTAATTGCAGTTTCTGTAAATTTCTTCTGTACATCCGCGCTCTTAGGTGTTATAGTAATGGGTGGATAGTATTCGGACAGAAACTGTACCACAATTATTTTATTTTTAAACCATGAGGATTGTATCATTGGAGTGCAATTTGCGCGCGATTTAACGCGAACGCGCACAATTTAACGCTAATGCGCGCATCATAACCGCGCCCTATCGCACCCTATATAGCGACCTAACGCGCAACTTTGAACGAGACCTCAACAATGCAGATTTTCATACCTGTCACTTCACTGAAAGGAGTGATTGTATGAGAGCAGGATTTATCGGAGCGGGGAAGGTTGGATTTTCCCTTGGCAGATATCTGAAGGAAAACGGTGTAGAAGTCACCGGTTACTTCAGCAGATCACCGGAATCAGCTAAATCAGCAGCAGATTTTACTAACACACAAACATATGCGACTATAGAAGATATCTTAAGTGACAGTGATACCCTGTTTATCACAGTGCCGGATGGCGTGATAAGCGAAGTATGGGATTATATGAAAAATCTGGATATTAAAAATAAAAATATTTGTCATTGCAGCGGTTCGATTTCATCGACCGTTTTTTTTGATGGTGAAAAGCTTGGTGCGAATATCTATTCAGTACATCCCCTGTATGCAGTGAGCGACAGGTACGAGTCATGGAAGAGCCTGAACAAAGCATATTTCACTATAGAGGGCTCGGAACAAAATCTGGGAGAAATAAAATCAGTTTTCGAAAAAGCCGGAAACAAAGTAATCGTAACGGGTGCGGAGAATAAGTCACTGTACCACTGCGGTGCGGTTGTGGTCAGCAACCTGGTGAACGGACTGATTAAAGTCGGAGCAGAAATGCTGGAAAAATGCGGCTTCGAAAAAGAAGATGCCCAGAAGGCGCTAGTGCCTTTGTTCGTGGGAAATGTAAATGCAGCAGCCGAAAAAGGTGTGGTTGCAGCCCTTACAGGACCGGTAGAGCGAAACGACCTGTCAACAGTCAAGAAGCACATAGATGCAATAGGTGCGGCATGGGAGCATGACGAAGGAGAAAAAGATTTTTATGAGATGCTTTATCTTCTGCTTTCAGAAAAGCTCATAGGCATTGCACAGGAAAAACATTCAGAAAGAGATTATTCGGAAATGACGGAGGTAATTAAAAATGAAAAACACAGTATCCACTTTTAGAGAGCAGAAGGCTAATAACGACAAAATTACAATGCTGACAGCTTACGATTATTCTACTGCAAAATTGATGGATCAGGCAGGTATCAACGGTATTCTTGTAGGAGACTCAGTTGGTATGGTAGTGCTGGGTTACGAAGACACACTTCCTGTAACAATGGAAGACATGATTCACCACACTGCAGCAGTTACAAGAGGAGCTAAGGATGCTCTTGTTGTTGGAGATATGCCTTTCATGTCATACCAGGTTTCAGTTGAAGAAGCTGTACGCAACGCAGGAAGACTCATGAAAGAGGGCGGATGCCAGGCAGTAAAGCTTGAAGGCGGAGCAGCAGTTTGCCCACAGATCAAAGCAATTACAGAAGCATCAATTCCTGTTATGGCGCACATCGGACTTACACCTCAGTCAGTAAACGCATTTGGCGGATTCAAAGTTCAGGGAAAGAGCGAAGAAGGAGCAAAGAAGCTTATCGAAGAAGCTAAGGCTGTAGAAGCGGCAGGAGCATTTGCAGTAGTTCTTGAATGTGTACCTGCAAAACTTGCAGAAATCATTTCACAGAGCATTAACATTCCAACAATCGGAATCGGTGCAGGCGCAGGTTGCGATGGACAGATTCTGGTTTACCAGGATATGCTTGGAATGTTCTCAGACTTTACACCAAAATTCGTTAAGAAATTTGCAAACGTTGGCGAAGTAATGAAAGAAGCTTTCACAGCATATATCGAAGAAACAAAGGAAGGAAGCTTCCCTGCACCTGAACATACATTCAAAATTTCAGAAGACGTAATCAATAAACTTTATTAATACAGGGCCTGTGCTTTTGTATCGGAGAGATACTGACTGTGCCCGAAGGAACATATACGAGAGGAAGAATTGATGAAAGTAGTAAAAACAGTAGATGAAGTAAGAGCAATAGTAAAAGAATGGAAAAAAGAAGGCCTTACAGTGGGTCTTGTTCCTACAATGGGATTTTTACACGAAGGCCACAAAAGCCTGATTACAAGAGCTATTGCAGAAAACGACAGAGTCGTAGTAAGTGACTTTGTTAATCCTACACAGTTCGGCGTGGGGGAAGACCTGGAAAACTACCCAAGAGATCTGGAAAGAGACTCAGCACTTTGCGAAGATGCGGGAGCAAACCTGATATTCAACCCGGAACCGGAAAACATGTACTTTGATGATTTTTCAACATACGTAAACATGGAAAATCTGTCAGAAGAGCTTTGCGGCAAATCAAGACCAATCCACTTCAGAGGGGTTTGCACAGTAGTATCAAAACTGTTCAACATCGTAAATCCGGACAGAGCATACTTTGGTCAGAAAGACGCTCAGCAGCTTGCAATCATCAAAAGAATGGTAAGAGACCTGAACTTTGATATCGAAATCGTGGGCTGCCCTATAATCAGAGAAGAAGACGGCCTGGCAAAGAGCTCAAGAAACACATATCTCAGTGCAGAGGAAAGAAAAGCGGCGCTTGTTCTGAGCAAAGCAGTTAAGCTGGGAGAAGAGATGGCAAAAGGCGGCGAAAAGGACGCAGACAAAATCGTTGGCGAAATGGTTAAATTCATCGAGACAGAACCTATGGCAAAGATTGACTACGTGGAGGCTGTTGACGCTGTTTCAGTAAAGCCGGTAAAAGAAATGCAGCCACCTGTATTGGTTGCAATGGCAGTATACATCGGAAAAACAAGACTTATCGATAACTTTATTTTTGAAGGTTAAACAAAAGGGGGAATTTGATGACAATTGAAAT
This sequence comes from uncultured Clostridia bacterium, assembly GCA_938034165.1. Taxonomy (GTDB): domain Bacteria; phylum Bacillota; class Clostridia; order Peptostreptococcales; family Anaerovoracaceae; genus CALHKP01. The sequence continues at coordinate 3,265 of CALHKP010000033.1, forward strand.
GCTAAAAGGAAAAATTCACAGAGCAACAGTTGTTCAGGCGGAACTTGATTATGTAGGCAGCATTACTGTTGACGAAGATTTGCTGGACAGTGCGGGAATCCTGGAATACGAAAAGGTAAGCATTGTTGATATTAACAACGGAAGCAGATTCGAAACTTACACAATTGCAGGTGAAAGAGGAAGCGGTATGATTTGCCTAAACGGAGCCGCAGCAAGATGCGTGCAGACAGGGGACAAAATCATTATCATGTGCTATGCCCAGATGACACCTGAAGAAGTCAAAGACAACCCTCCAAAGGTAGTATTTGTTGACGACGATAACAAAGTATCCAGAGTAACAAGATACGAAAAGCACGGCAGACTGGAAGATATGTAAACCCAAGTACGAATTACATATATAGAAATAAGAGTGTATCAGAGCATTTCTATTGTTTTGGTATGCTCTTTTTTCGTGGGAAAAACCGGATTTTGTCATGGAGACCCGGATTTTGGGTAAAATTTTTTAAAAAAACGATGATTTCGGCCGTTTACTGACACAAGTGTCAGTGACAAAGAATTCTAAATTTGTATAATTAGAGGTATAAGGTATAGATTTCGGATTTTGTGATGTAGGCTTTAGAACTTGGTGCGGGTCTCGGAGCAACTTGCGTGTCGGTGCAGATTTGGGAACTCGGTGCGCCTTTTGTGCTTGGTGCGCCTTTTGTGCTTGGTACGGCTTGAGAACTTAGTGTGCATTTCGGAGCAGGTCAGTATTTGGCAACAAATCTGAAATCAGATGGAGAAAGGCGGTGATGTATCTAGTGAAAAAGATTGTTTTGGATATGCAGAGCACGCTTTATGCCAGATACATGGAACGGGCTCTTGTGCAGGATCTTCCGGGATGGCAACCGGTAATTTCCAAAAGTCCTGAGATGACAGCAGAGCTTTGCAGCATGCATAAACCAAAGGTGCTATTGATGGAGGTCACAGCCTATGCTCCATGGATTATATCAGAACGGTTGAACATCAGCAGCATTATAAAGGAAGAAAACCCAGGCTGCAAGATTCTCTTCAGCGTAGAAGAACGGGCAGACAAACAGGTAGTGGAAGCAGTGAAGGAAGCCAAGCGAAAGGGGCTAATCGACGAGTTTGTTTTTCTCTCTATGTCAGACAAATATCTTCCGGCACTGCTGGATACGTTATAGGTTGCGTATGTTCAATTTCTGCAGACCTACTTGGTCGATGTGTGTCGATGCGGCAACCTTACTTGGTCGATTTGGATTGACTTTCGGCTTTCGCTGCTTATATAGGCCTAGAGGCCAAAATATAAAAATTAATGGTGCAGTCCTATTGGGATTGCACCATTTAACATTAAACAAGTATTATCAAATGCGTTTATCATAACTCGCTTCACTACCTTATTTGTGGAGCAGTGAATTGTAGATTCTCAAAGCATCATCGTTGTAACAGCTCAGCATTACGTCCATTCCGTAGAAAGGATTGTCATGCAGCCATGTGGAAATGGTTTCGAAGGCTATCTGACATGCTTCTTCGAGAGGATATCCGTACACGCCTGTTGAAATTGCAGGAAAAGCGATACTGTGGATGTTGTATTCTTTTGCAAGATTAAGTGATCTCTTATAGCAGCTTGCCAGGAGTGCTTTGTCGTGAGGCTTTCCGGAATATACCGGGCCTACTGTGTGAATTACGTATTTTGCCGGAAGTCTGTATCCGTTTGTAATCTTTGCATTTCCTGTTTCGCAGCCCCCAAGAGCGCGACATTCGTTCAGAAGACCGGGACCTGCAGCGCGGTGGATTGCACCGTCAACTCCGCCTCCCCCAAGGAGTGAATTATTTGCTGCATTTACTATGCAGTCGCAGAGAAGTTTGGTTATGTCACATTTCTTTGCATCCAAACTGTTGGTTACGCCGATTTTCAGCTGGGACATTTTGGAGATATCCGAGATCATTTCCTTTGTCATTGCAAGAGGTTTGTCCCAAGGGTTGATGATCAAAATCGATACCTCGTCAGACGTCATTGCTGCATTCAAAAGTGCAGGAATTTCTAGCGGCATTGTGTCAATGTCAGGACCTTTTCGGCTTTCCTCAACATTTGTAAATGCACATATTGCAGAGGCTCCTGTCTCAAAGTCAAAGGTGGACAGTTTTGGATATCTGCTGTCTTCGCTGTCAGTAACTGCAACTAGGAGAGACATCCTTTCGCCTGCGGCTTCTTTGATCTCTTCCATAAAATTAGCAATATCGGCATCGGAGCCTGTTGCATGAACTTTTTCTATAGCCTTTTCTATGGCAGTGCAGTCTTCATCAAAGAAGTCCCTGTCTGCCTGTTCTTTTGCCTGTATTTCAGCCTTTTCGTGGGCTTTCGCTTCTGCGATTTCTTTTTCTTTGTTTTCCATTTCGCGGGCCTCGGCTTCCGCTCTTTTTTGATCCTCTTCGGATGGAGCTGCAAGATTTTTGATTGTGCTATCCAGCTTTTCGTTTTCTTTTGAAAGCTGTTTAGGAACAAGATTCTTGAAAAGCTCCTTGTAAAGGGACACGTATTCCCAGTAAAACGGCGCCGCGTCTTCGTCGAACTGTAGCTCGTAAAGGGCACCTTGCATTTCGTTGTAGTACCAGTTCTGGGATTCCTGTGGACTGTTGAATCTGTTCCACAGGTCCTCGCCTACGGCAGCGTAATCGCTAATCATAGAACGGAGGTTAGAAACTTTGTCCGCCAAAACCAGCATTTTGATGTCTTTGTCTGCGTTATATGTGATGTTTATTGCCTGTTTTTTTCGTTCGTACCATGTTTTGGACTTGTCCTCTGTGTGGGCACAGACGATTCTGGCAACATCCGGACCGAAAAATTCTAGGATTTCGTCTACAGTTGCTGTAGTGTCCTCCAGTGTATCATGAAGGAGTCCCGCAATCTGCAAATCCTCATCTGCGTTCATTTTTGACAGAATCTGCCACACCTCCATAGGGTGAGTTATGTATGAAATATCCGAACCTTTTCTCAGCTGTCCGCCGTGATAGCTATCGGCAAATACAATTGCCTCGTGAATTCTGTTAACTAGCATATGTAACCCCTCTCTTTCTTAGGTTTCTCTGTATCTCAATTGTACACTAAGTATTATATAACTACAATGTGTTAATTTCTTGTGGAGAGGGGAGAATTGATTAGAGTGTTCAGGGCGCAGGGACTAGTTGGATTAGCGTTGGGATCGGACCGGCGCTTAGGAGAGGTGCAGGAGGAGGTTTGGTACGTATAACTCAGGTGTCTTGGAGGGGCGGAAATGAAAAATGCAAGGCGCAGGGCATTTGCGTTTACCCGTGCGGCTTGCACTCATTTTATCTATAAAATTTGGGGCTATTATAGATTTCTGTTTAGGTGGAGATTCGCCGTTTGGCGAGGGAATCTCTTAACTTTTGTTTAAGATTAGAGATTCTTGGTTTCTTCGAATCTCTTAACTTTTCCTGTTGTTGTTTTTACCATTGGTTCATCGGTAATTGTAACTCGGAACATCTGCTTGTAAACAGGAAGTTCGTCGTTGATTTTGTCGATGTCTTTTTTTATGAATTCTTCGATTTCTACGGGGTCTGTGAGACCGTAGAAATTCTGCATGTTTTCTTTGCTATAGACCAGTTTCAGGCAGAGAGCCAGGTCTCTTTCGTCACCGTCGTGATTCTTTGGTTGTCCGTAAACCATTGATTCCGCAACATAAGGGAGGTTTGCAATAAGAGCCTCCAGCTCTTCCGGATATACATTCTTTCCGTTTTTGAGAACTATTACATTTTTCTTGCGGCCGCGAATAAAGACGAATCCGTCCTCGTCTACAGAAGCCAAATCACCGGTGTGAAGCCAGCCATCTTTGTCGATGAGCTTTGCTGTTTCTTCCGGATTTTCAAAGTAGCCTTCTGTGATATTAGGGCCTTTTGCGATGAGTTCTCCGATGCCTTCTGGATTTTCGTCTGCTATCTTCAGCTGAACGCCCGGGATTGCACGGCCGATTGAGCCGGTTTTTCTCTCCTGTGGAGTTTCGGCAGTCAGCATAGGAGCCGATTCAGTCATTCCGTATCCCTGAACAGCGTCAATACCAAAATTGATAAATCCTTCCAGGGCTTCCGGATCGATTGCGGAAGCACCGCTTATAACAAATCTCATGTTTCCGCCAAGCTTTGCATGGATATCCTTGAAGATTTTTCTTCTTGCATCAATGCCGAACTTCAGTAGAAACTTTGATAGTTTGAGCCCGCGTTCAACAGTTTTTTCTTTGCCCTGTTTCTTGATTTCACCCATGATTTTTTTGTAGATGGATTCGATCAAAAGAGGTACGCACACGAACACCGAAACCTTGTATTCCACCAGGTTTTTCTGCAGGTATTTGAGGCCGTCGCAGTAGGCGGTTGTGATACCTGAAGCCAGCATAACAATCTGACCTGTAGAGCCGAAAGTGTGATGATAAGGCAGGAAGGCCATATTTATGTCACCCGGCAGGAAAGTCTCAGCACAGCTTGCACCGTAAACATTTGCCGTTATATTGTACTGCGAAAGAAGTACAGCCTTTGACCTTGAGGTTGTTCCTGATGTAAACAGGACAATTGTGGATTTCTTGCCGTCAACCGGAAGGTTCATATACTCCCTGTTTCCTGTGGAGATGATCTGGTATCCTTCCTTAATCAGGTCAGGCACGAACAAAACTTCTTCGCCCAGAAGCGCCTCTTCTTCTTCTGAAAGTCTGTCCATGCAGATGTAGCATGAAAGTGAAGTACGTCCTCCGTCCTTTATCTGAGCGATTTCTTTGAGGTGATCCTTGTCAAAGACGATTACATCCGCGTAGCTTCTGGCAATTGAAGACTCAGCCTCGTCGAAAGGAAGGCCTTTGTCCAGTGGCACACTGATTCCCAGTCCGCAAAGAGTTGCCAGGTATGTCAGAAACCATTCGTATCTGTTCTTTCCGATTATAGCAATTCTCTTGTCCTTGAGTCCCATTGCAAGAAGTGCACTTCCCAAAGCATCCATGTCGTTTTTCAAATCGATATAAGTCTTGTACTCGTATTCGAATTCTTTTCTGCCTAGCTTGTGCTTGATGATGAAAGCATTTATATCCGAGTATGTAGCAGCGCCGTAGTCAACCAGCTCACGGAAGTTCTGGTGCAGCACCGGCTTGTGTATTCTCTTAAGTTCCTGTATTTCAGTCATGTTTTCTCCTTATATATGTTCATTTCCTAAACGTGTTCTTACAAAACAAAACGTGGCGCCTGCTCTTAACGGCAGTCTGCAACTCTTGCAACTAAGTCGTCGCTGCCGGCGATCCGGCTCTTGACTCCGGTTATCCCAGCACACTGCCCTCAGCACTCACGTAGTTATCAAAACTATATTACCTCATTAAGTTAAACATGTCAACTGTTGACAATGACTTTTTAGTATGTTATTCTCGAAATAAGCAGTTAGGGGAAAAATACAAGTCCCCGATTATTGTTGTTCGGGTGCGCGGAACCCGACTTTGTTGGGAGATATTATACGAGGAGATTCTACTATGAACAAAAGCAGTTCAGAATATATAAGTGATTTCAGGATTCCGAGATGGGATGATTTCCCGGCGGTGGACCTGTATCTGGATCAGATGCTGTCGCTATTGAATGGGAGCATTGAGGACATCATGCCCGGCGGGGAAGGCAATTTTCTGACCAAAACTATGATAAATAATTATGTAAAACACAAGTACATCAAAGCGCCTGTGAACAAAAAATATGACAAGGTCACGGTAGTGTCTTTGCTCATCATTGCCTTGCTGAAACAGGTGTATTCCATTAATGACATTTCCAAGCTAATCAGCTTGGATGTGGGGCACAACAGTGCGGCGGATTCTTATGACTTCTTTTGTTCTTTGATGGAGTCAGCGGTTCAGGCGGTTTTTTCGGGCAAGGCCTTTGAGCCTGCGGATTCGGAGATGGACCCGAGGGGGATTTTGTGGAATGTGTGCAATTCCATGGCGTCTTGGCTTTATGTCAGAAATATATACTTGCAGCCTTAGTGAAGAGATGATATCATTTAAATAGCGCACTTTTTGCGTAGTTTAATAATATCTGGAGGTGCTTGTGAGCGTATTAACGGTAGAAAAGGTGTCCCACGGGTTTGGTGGAAGACAGATTCTGGAGGATGCTTCTTTTAGATTAAACAAGGGTGAACATGTCGGACTTATCGGCGCTAACGGCGAGGGAAAGACGACATTTTTGAATATAATTACGGGTCAGCTTATGCCTGACGAGGGAAATATCAGCTGGTGCAACCACATTACTTGCGGTTATCTGGACCAGAGAAGTACTCTCGAGGCAGGCAAGACTATTCGTGAGGTTTTGAGGGATGCGTACTCTCATTACTATGAGTTGGAGGCTGAAATGCTTGCCAACTACGAGGAAATGGCAGATGCCGACGACGAGAGGATGGCATTTTTGTTGGAAAACGTGGGCGAAATTCAGGATATGCTGGAGACGTCCGGTTTCTATATGATTGATGCGAAGATTGAGGAGTTCGCGGCAGGTCTGGGGCTGACAGACATCGGGCTTGATACTGATGTTACCAAGCTTTCCGGGGGACAGAGAACCAAAGTTCTCCTAACCAAGCTCCTGCTGGAGAATCCTATGATTCTGATTCTGGACGAGCCTACCAACTATCTGGATGAAAATCATATTATCTGGCTCAAGAGATTTTTACAAAATTACGAGAATGCTTTTATATTAGTTTCTCATGATATTCCGTTCCTAAACGACGTGGTAAACGTAATTTATCATGTTGAAGAGGCGGTGCTTACGAGATATACCGGAAATTATGACGATTTTCGCAGAATGTACGAGATCAAGCAGAAGCAGCTTGAACAGGCATATAACAAACAACAGAAGGAAATCGCAGACCTTAAGGATTTCATCGCCAGGAACAAAGCGAGAATCGCCACTTCCAACATGGCAAAATCAAGACAAAAGAAGCTGGACAAAATGGATGTTATCGAGCTTTCTAAGGAAAAACCTCGTCCTGAGTTCAGATTTGAATATTCCAGAGCACCGGGAAAATATGTAATCGAAGCCGAAAATCTAGTGATAGGTTATGACCACGGCCTGACAAAGCCTTTGAATTTCCACGTGGACAGAGGCAAGAAGATTGTAATAAAAGGTGTAAACGGTCTCGGTAAATCGACGCTTCTCAAGACGATGCTGGGAATAATCAAACCGTTTTCCGGGGAAGTGAAACTGGATTATTATGCTGAACCTGCATATTTTGAGCAGGAGCATGATGGTTCGTCCAGAACTGCACTTGATGAGTTCTGGGATGAGTTCCCTTATCTTGACAACGGTGAGGCGAGAAGGGCACTGGCAAAGTGCGGCCTTACAACTGAACACATCGAAAGCCAGGTCAGAGTCTTGTCCGGAGGCGAAAATGCGAAGTTCAGATTATGCAAACTGATGCAAAAACCGATGAACCTTCTCGTACTGGACGAACCTACCAACCACCTGGATCCGGTTGCAAAGGAAGTCCTCAGAGATGCAATAGACAAATTCCAGGGCACAGTAATTCTGGTATGCCACGAACCTGAGTTTTACGAAGGCATCGTAACAGATGTGTGGAACATAGAAGACTGGGCCGACATGGGAGTATAACGGCGCAAAAGCTTAAAGGCCAAGATGCCCGCGGAGCTGTAGGAGAGTAGTAGTTTTCGCCCTCGGCATCGAAGTTGCCGAGAGCCCGCTGAAACTAAGGTGGGCAACCAAGGTGGCTACAGGGCGCGAGCGACATAGCAGGAAGGGCTGCGGATGCCACTGGAGCTTGGCTCCGACTGCCCGCGGTTCTTACGATTGGGCGTCGTAAGGGAACAGACCCGCTGAAACTAAGGCGGGCAGCGCCAAAAATTAAATAGAGTACAAGTTTAAGTTTTAGGGTATAGTTTTGGGGTTTTCCCGGCGGTTAGTTGCGAGCCGCCGGGAATTCCTTTTTTTGTGGATGCGCTCGGCGTGGCGCTAGAGGATTTCGTTTGCCACGCCGGGCGGGCACTAGATTTGTAGATATACATCGACTCTTAAACCCGCGACTTTCAAACCGGCGACTTTCAAATTGGCTTGGTCGATGTATATCAACTGCAACTAACTGAAAACAGTACATATTTCAATAATCGCAATTTGCGCTGTAAATTTTCGAGCTTGATACAGCGCAAATTCAAAAAATGCCGAATCGTACTGTAAATTTTAGGCTCCAAAAACAGTACGGATTTACGTTGTTAGCGCCGGGCTAATTCAGCCATTCCGGGTCGAGTTAAATTAGCCAATTTTT
>CALHKP010000034.1 GCA_938034165.1 uncultured Clostridia bacterium
AAGGATGAGCCAATGGCTTATTTAATTTACACACATTATATCAACATAACCATTTTACGGTAAATTTTGGCTCTCAAATAAGCGCAGATTTAAGTTTCGTAAAAACGCGCTTATATTCGTCGCCAAAATCTCCTTCTAGATGAGTGTAAGGATACAAAAATCAGAGATTTTTGTTGAAAATTCAACATTTCACTAAGCGCAAATTTTAATTTTATAAAGTTGCGCTTAGTCATAAGCGAAAAATGTAAGCGCAACTTGGCATTTTTGCGATATGCGCTGAGTTAGGCACGACTAACCGCATCGAAATATCAAGTTAGCGCAGGCTAAACGCTTCAGGATGCGCTTAACCATCCACAGATGCCGAGTTAGGCGTGGCTAACCGCGCCTAGACTTCGAGTTAGAAGCGACTAATCACGCCCGGATACTGAGTTAGGCACGACTAACCGCATCGAAATATCAAGTTGGTACAGCTAACCATACCCAAGCCTCGAATTAGACCCGGCTAACCGCACCTAGCCCTCAAGTTACGCAACTAACCGCGTCTGAACACCTAGTCAGGGTTACCTCACCACCATATAAAAACAGGAGGTTGCGTTAATGCAGGTCTCCTGTTTTGTTTTTCTTCTGTTTTGTTTTATTAAGACAGCGGATGCCATTTGCCACTTCTGTAATGTGTTGTATATAGGACAAACAAAATCATGTTGTGGGTTATCATGCATGCCCATGCGGAAATCAGTCCGCCACCTAGCAGGTGTATCATAATCCAGGTTCCTGAAATTCTTACCAGCCACATGCAGGCTGTGTCATATACAAATGGTCTGATGGTTCGACCGACTCCCTGCATCATACCTTCGATTGCCACCGATACACCGTAGAAAGGTTCCGATACTGCAACCATTCTGAGGACAGTGCTTCCCAAGGCGATAACGACTTTGTTTGAGGAGAAAAGTCCAACCATGGCAGGTGCCGAAACAAAGAGCAGTGCCCCCGAAATAATCATCATGCAGACTTCTGAGAAAATCAACATCCTCGACAGTGAAACCATTTTCTCCTTATCTCTTTCCCCAAGAGTATTTCCGCTGAGTGTCGCTGCTGCAGTCTGCATTCCGTGACCCGGTATGTAAAACGCGGATTCAACAGTATTTGCAATGGTATGAGCGGCAGTTGCCACCTGGCCCAGAGAGTTAATCATGGAAGCAAAGACAACGAATCCCATAGACGTTCCCACCCTCTGCAGAATGTTTGGAATGGAAACCTTGAGGCATGGAACGAGTATCGACTTGTCCGGTTTCAGTGACTGTCCCTTTGGGGAAAGCACAGGATGGCGCCACAGCGCAATTGTAATAAGAGCTCCTCCCACAACAAAAGAGATGGCGCTTCCGATTGCGGCACCGTCGGTTCCCAGGCCCGCGCCGTAAATTGTAACTCCGTGAAAATCCCTTGTAGGATATATCAGTATGAAGTTAAGAACTATATTTATTGCATTTACAATAAGGCCCACCCTCATTGGGGTTTTGGTATCACCTGCCGCCCTCAGAACTGTACCAAAAACCATGCTGCAGCCTCGGGGAATCATCGGGATATATAAGATAAAGAAATATCTTGCTGCAACGCTCTGAAGCTCTTTGTCTACCTGCATCCACACGGGAACATATTTGCTCAATGAAAGTACAACAACTGTCAGAACAGCTGAAGTAAGCAACACAATGAAAACTGCCTGTGCTGAAGCTTTGGTGGCTTTTTCGTATTCCTTCGCTCCGTAGGCTTTTGAAATATAGGCAAGAAAACCTATACCAAGCGCAAAGAATGCACTGTTAATCAGCCAGTTTACAGTATAGGTGGATCCTACAGCTGCTGTTGCTTCGGTTCCCAGTGCTCCAACCATTGCAGTATCAATGTACTGAACAGTGGTCTGCATAAGCTGCTCAAGCATAGTCGGCCATGCAAGAGTAAAAATCACAGGGAGCAGGGAAAAATCAAGTAATTTGTTCTTTTGGTTTGTCATCAAACACCCTCCCTTACCAATAAAATCGCAAAATACACTTTCTGGATTCCACCCGGAAATTGAACCGAGCAGTACCCTAAGGTACAGTATATCATCACGGAAATTGCAAAACAATCAGCAAGTTAGTGGAATTTTTTGTCAGAAATGACAAAAAAATATCAGACATACTTTTTTAAACCTTTTTCGCAGGAAAAAAATGGTATATAATAGAAAAAATAATATTTAAGGGGAGATGATTTATGCATACACCGGATATGATAACGGATCTGGCTCTCATGCTTTTGTCGGCGGGAGTCATAACAATTTTGTTCAAAAAAATAAGGCAGCCTCTGATACTGGGCTACATTCTTGCGGGTTTTGTTATAAGCCCTTATTTTCCAATGTTTTTTACCGTTGAGGATTTGGACTCCATACATCTGTGGAGCGAAATCGGCGTAATTATTCTGATGTTTCACATCGGTTTTGAGTTTGATATTCACAAACTGGCCAAAATGGGCGGCACTGCAATTGTAACTGCTTTGATAAAAATGGGTGGCGTTATGGCGGCCGGATTTTTTGTTGGCAGACTTCTGGGTCTTTCGGACATCAACTGTATTTTCCTCGGAGGAATGCTCTCTATCAGTTCCACTGCTGTTATACAAAAAAGCTTTGAAGAGCTGGAAATCAGAACGGAAAAATTTTCTCAGCTGGTTGTTGGCACAATGATAATAGAAGACATCGTCGGGATTTTTATTCTGGTGGTTCTTTCGACTATTTCCGTAAGCCAAAATGTTGAGGGCTTTGACCTTGTGATTCAGCTGCTTCTGATGATCTGCTACCTGATTGTATGGCTTATTTTGGGAATATATCTTTTGCCTACATTCCTGAACAAAGTAATTAACTACATGAATGACGAAATGCTAGTTGTTTTGTCCCTGGGTCTTTGCTTTGGAATGGTTCTCATAGCCAATGCTCTTGGTTTTTCTTCGGAGCTGGGCGCCTTTCTGGCAGGCTCTCTCATTGCAGGCACTGTCCACGTGGAGAGGGTTGAACATATAACAAAGGGAGTAAAAGACATGTTTGTGTCCTTTTTCTTCTTGTCTGTAGGTATGATGGTTGACCCTCATGCCATTAAAGTTTACGCACCGGTAATTATTCTGATAGCTGTAATTGCAGTTATTGCAAACCTTGTATTTGCAACCCTTGGCATGCTGCTTTCGGGGCAAACTCTTGAAACCTCTGTAAAGAGCGGATTCAGCCTTGTTCCTATAGGCGAATTTTCCTTTATCATAGCAAGCCTGGGAATCAACCTTGGGGTTATGGAACCTTATCTGTATCCGATAATCGTATCGGCTGCGGTTCTCACAGCATTTATAACACCGTTTCTAATCAAACATTCCGGCGAAGTAACTAACTGGCTTTACAGAATTTTACCGGACAAAGTCGTTGCGGGACTGGAAAAATATACTTCATCGGATCAGACGGATGATAATCAAGACAATGACTGGAACGAATATATCCGTCTGTACTTTTCAAGACTTGTAATCTACGGAGTTATTATGCTTGTAATTACAATTGTGGGAATCAAAGGCGTAGCGCCTTTGTTCGTTACCCTTCTGCCTGATGTGGCAGCAAAGATTGCTACCTGCATTCTGATATATTTCGGCATGGCTATATTTGTTTCACCTATGATGAACTTTCACAATTCGCTATTTACGTCCCTATGGCTCAAAAAAAGATCTAACCGAGTGCCGCTGATTGTTTTTACCACAGCTAAACTCCTTGTAATTGCATCCATTGCTGTTATTCCGCTTTATCAGCTTTTGCATATCAGAATCGGAATTCTGTTCCTTCTGGTAATCGGAGTGGTTCTTGCTATTGCACGAAACGGCTTCATGTCGTCGTCTTATATAAGGATGGAAACTCATTTTCTCAGAAATCTTAATGAACGCACAATAAGGGATGAGGAAGCAAAGGGATTTTGTCAGGCCTGGCTCGATGAGGAGCTTCAGATTATTTCCCTGATTGTGCCAAAGGATGCCTTTTTCGTAGGAAAAAGACTGGACGAGCTTCAGTGGGGCCGAGTGTTTAACGTACAGGTGGTAAAAATCAGACATCACGGAAAGCATATGATTCTTCCGGATCCCAAGACCCATATCTCTGCAGGTGACAAGCTATTTGTAATCGGCGATCCCAAATCCATCGAGAACTTCTACAGGCTGATAAAAATCAAGCCAACCAGAGTGCCCCGAACTCTCAAGGAGTTCATGGACAGTGATTATCCTGATGTAGAAAACGCCCTTGCATTCTGTGCAGTCAAACTCAACGGCGACGAAGACTTTGCCGGCAAAACAATCAAAAACGGCAACATCCTGAAAAAATGGCATTGCGTAGTCCTGAGAATTCAACAAAACGGCTACACCACAGTAATGCCGGATATAAATACTACACTGACCAAAGACGATATCATCTGGATTATGGGTTCAAACAACAACACCGGCCGCATGCTCTCAAAATACATGAGTGAAGACGCACTGTTCGAATGCAACAGCAGCCCGGAAACAGTGTAAGATAAAGACGCATTCTACAGATGTGAGGATTCGGGGCGGCTAGACATAGCTAACTCGGTATTTCGGAGCGGTTAGCATGCGCTAACTTGGTACTTCGAGAGTGGTTAGCCATAACTAACTTGATATTTCAGGCAGTTATCTAAGCTAACTCGTTAGTTCCCACGGTTAGCCTACGCTAACTCGATGTTTCTGGGCGGTTAGTCGCGCCTAACTCTTTAGTTCCCGCGGTTAGTTATGGTTAACTTGGCACTTCGGGGGCGGTTAGTCATAACTAACCCGATATTTTAGGGCGGTTAGCCGCGCCTAACTCAGCGCAGATTGCAAAATCTTGAAATTGCGCTTACATTTTTCGCTTGTACCTCAGCGCAATTTAAAAAAATCAAAATTTACGCTTAGTGAAATGTTGATTTTTCAACAAAAATCCCTGATTTTTGTATCCTTACACTCATCTAGAAGGAGATTTTGGCGATAAAAATAAGCGTGATTTTACGAAACTTAAATCTACGCTTATTTGGGAGCCAAAATTTACCGTACAATTTGAAGATGTGGCAATCTGCGCTTAATCAACCTCAAAAAAAAAACGGCGCAGATTGCTACTATTGAAATATGCACTGTTTTTGGCTTGTTTATAGTTGATGGGCATCGACCAGGCAAAGCTAAAATACGTCCTTCGTCTACGAGTATCGACCAAGCGTGGCTGGCATGCGTGCCACTGTCGATAGCAGTTGACCAAGCATATCTACTATACGTACTGTGGTCGACGCCCATCAACCAAGCAAAGCCAAAGTGCATTTTTTGATTAATCGAGTAGGGGCTAACAAGCAGCCCCTACTCGATTATAATATCCTATTTCAGCAGGCTTTCACCTGTCATTTCTTCAGGGATTTCAACTCCCATCATTTCCAGCATTGTAGGTGCAATGTCTGCCAGTTTTCCGCCTTCTTTCAGTTCTCTTGGTTTATCTGAAATATTTA
>CALHKP010000035.1 GCA_938034165.1 uncultured Clostridia bacterium
CTGATAAAAAAATACGAAGAAAAGAAAGCGAAAAAGGCAGAAACAGAAGCAGGAGGTGAAAAATAATGGATATAGTATATCTTTTAGTACAACAGACCATGTTTTTCGCAATTCCTCTGCTCATCGTAGCTTTGGGAGGAATGTTTACAGAACGCGGTGGTGTTACAAACATTGCACTGGACGGATGTATGATTATGGGTGCTTTTGCAGGCATATTTTTCATCAACCAAATGCAAGATCATATGAGTGGACAGATTCTTCTGATTCTGGCATGTCTTGTTGCTGCAGCAGTGGGAGGAGTATTCTCTTTATTCCTTGCATACTCAGCAGTTAACATGAAGGCTGACCAGGTAATCGGAGGCACTGCTCTCAATCTGATTGCTCCGGCTTTTGCAATTTATGCTGCAAGGAGCCTACAGGAAAATGGCGTGCAGCAGATTACATTTGTTAACTCTTTCAGAGTCAGCAAGGTTCCGGTGCTGGGAGATATTCCGGTAATCGGAAAGATGTTTTTCTGCAACTGCTATCTGACAACACTGATTGGAATAATAATACTTATTGTTTCGGTTATTGTGATTTACAAGACAAGATTCGGACTGAGACTTAGAGCCTGCGGAGAGCATCCACATGCTGCAGATTCAGTGGGAATCAACGTATATAAGATGAGATACGCAGGAGTGATTATTTCCGGTATCCTAGGCGGATTAGGCGGTGTAGTATTTATTATACCTACATCAACTAACTTCAATGCGACGGTAGCAGGATATGGATTCCTTGCTCTGGCAGTGCTGATATTCGGTCAGTGGAAGCCTATAAGAATTGCATTTGCATCTTTGTTCTTTGGCTTCATGAAGGCAATCGCAGCGGCATATAATGTAGTTCCGTTTCTTGCTCATCTGCCTATAACAAGCGAATTCTACAAGATGATTCCGTTTATAGCAACACTAATTGTTTTGGCGTTCAGTTCCAAGAAATCACAGGCTCCTGCAGCCGTATCAGTTCCTTATGACAAAGGAAGCAGATAAAAAGCTAAAAGAAGAGAGACAACCGTCTCTCTTTTGCTTATATAAAATTTACAAGTAGAAAGAGTGAAAAGTAATATGTTTTTACCGGTTACAAAAAAAGAAATGACAGAACGAGGCTTTGATACGCCTGATTTTGTAATAGTTACAGGTGATGCCTATGTGGATCATCATTCTTTTGGAACAGCCATAATAGGAAACCTTCTCACAAACATGGGATACAAGGTTGCGGTACTTCCACAGCCTAATTATACGGATTGTGAGGATTTTAAGCGTTTTGGAAAACCAAGATTGGGATTTCTGATTAACAGCGGTACAGTTGACTCTATGGTGAACAATTATTCTGTTTTTAAGCGCAAAAGAAAAAAGGACGAATATTCTCCGAATGGAGTTGCGGGAAACAGACCTGATAGAGCGGTTATTGTTTACAGTAATAGAGCGAGAGAGGCCTACAAAGGCGTTCCCATCATAATAGGCGGAATTGAAGCCAGTCTGAGACGACTGGGGCATTACGACTATTGGAGCGACAAAGTAAGAAAGTCAATCCTTCTTGACTCAAAGGCGGATCTTCTGGTTTACGGAATGGGCGAAAAGTCAATTGTTGAAATCGCGGAAGCGCTGGATTCGGGAATAGATGTAGGTGACATAACATGGATTCGGGGAACTGTTTTCAGAGCAAAGCAAGTCGATGATGACGGAGAAACTATCTTTCTTCCTTCTTTTGATGAAATTTCAACATCAAAGGAAAAGTATTGTGAGAGCTTTAAACTCGCATATGACAATAATGATTATCTTACAGGGAAGAGACTTGTCGAAAAGTACGGAGATAATCTCTATGTGGTTCAGAATGTGCCTCAGCCACCTCTCGAAAGGGAAGAACTGGATCATATTTACGAAATGGATTACGAGAATGAGGTTCATCCGGCATATAAACCTCTTGGGGAGATTCCTGCATTTAGAGAAATCAAATATTCTATAGTTTCAAGTCGCGGATGCTTTGGCGGATGCAGTTTTTGTGCAATAACTTATCATCAGGGAAGACAGGTCAGAAGCAGAAGCTGTGATTCGATAGTAAAAGAAGCAGAAAATTTGACCCGACTTGATGATTTTAAAGGTTACATTCATGATGTGGGAGGACCTACAGCAAACTTCAGAGATCCTGCATGCAAAAAGCAGCTCAAAGCAGGCGTCTGCAAGAACAAGGACTGTCTTTATCCCGGTGTCTGCCCTAATATGGATGTGTCACACAAGGACTATCTTGATGTTCTGAGAAAGGTCAGAAAAATTGATGGCATAAAAAAAGTATTTATAAGATCCGGTATCAGGTATGATTATTTGATGGCAGATCCTGAAAGAAAAGAGTTTATGACTGAGCTTTGCAAATATCATGTAAGCGGTACACTAAAAGTTGCACCTGAACATATTTCCGATAGGGTTCTTTACTACATGAGAAAACCAGAGAAAAAGGTGTTCATGAAATTCGTGGATGAGTACAAGAAGACAAACGAAAGACTTGGCCTCAAGCAGTATCTGATTCCTTATCTTATAAGTTCTCATCCGGGAAGCACTTTGGATGATGCTATCGAACTTGCTCTTTTCCTAAAAGATTATGGTTTTGTTCCGGATCAGGTGCAGGACTTTTATCCTACGCCGGGAACTCTTGCTACATGCATGTATTACACAGAGCTGGATCCTTTTACAGGAGAAAATGTGTATGTGGCAAAGGATATGGAAGAGAAGAAAATGCAGAGGGCTCTCATACATTACAATAAGCCGGAAAACAGGAGATATGTCATAAAGGCTCTGAAGAAGGCCGGTAGAGAGGATCTGATTGATATTCTTCTTGGAAAGAAAAATAACAAAGGAGACAAACATGAGTCTGGTAAGAGAATTAAACAAAATACTAAGGGCAGGAAAAAAGCAGTACGAAACCGCTAGGGCTTCTGCAAAAAAAGATATAACAAAGGCAAGAGCTGATGAAAACAGTACCGGCACTGAACTTTCTGAAGGCAAAGCTGGTTGCCATGCGCATTTTCCGGGTATGAATGTTTCTGAAATTGTAAACAGCCAGAATCTTTTGCCTGATAATGCCATGGATAATCTACTGATTCACGGTGACAATAAAAAAATTATGGCACTCCTGGCTGAAAGTGAAAAATATGCCGGAAAAATCAATATGATTTATATAGATCCGCCTTTCTTTTCTAAGTCTGATTATGATGCTGTTCTTAAAGCCGCAGGGGAAAACATAAAGCACAATGCCTATAATGACAGATGGAGCATGGGTATGAGTGAATACCTCAAAATGCTTGCCGCAAGATTGTATCTGATGAAGGAACTTCTTGCTGATGACGGACTTATCTGGCTTCACTTAGACTGGCATGCAACCCATTATGCAAGGCTTATCATGGATGAAATTTTCGGCGAAGATAACTTTGTTAATGAAATAATATGGCAATACAAATCAGGAGGAAGCAGCAAAAAGCATTTCTCCAGAAAACACGACAACATTCTTGTTTATTCTAAGACAAAGAAATACAAATTCTATCCACAGGAGGAAAAATCCTATAACAGGCAGCTTAAGCCTTATAGATTCAAAGGCGTGAAGGAATACAAGGATGACATAGGCTGGTACACTATGGTCAACATGAAGGATGTATGGAATATTGACATGGTAGGCCGCACATCCTCTGAACGTACAGGATACGCAACCCAAAAACCTGAGCAGCTCCTCAAGAGAATAATCGCAGCTTCAACGAAGGAAGGCGATATATGTGCTGACTTTTTCTGTGGAAGCGGAACACTCGGAAAAGTTGCGGCTGAAATGGGCAGAAATTTCATAATGTGTGATTCCGGAAGACTTGCGATTGAAACTTCACTTGCGAGACTTACGAGAGAAAATGCATCCTTTGCAGTATACGAAAGCAAGCATGCAAAAAAATCGAATCTCAAGGCAAAGGTTAAGCTGAATATAACAGAAGGTTCCTTTGCTGATAAAAAGCTTGCAGAGGTAACTATTGCAGGCCTCAGGATACGAGATATGGGAGAGATAGATGATGCTGAACTTGAAAAGGTCTGGGACATTATAGAAGAAAAGCCCCTTGAGTTGATATCCCTGTGGAGCGTTGATTTCAACTATGACGGGAAAATTCATAAACCTCAGATTATAATGATGAGGGATAAGGGGAATATTGATTCTAAGTGTCAGCAACTCGTAAATGACGGAGATGAGATATCTGTAAAAATAACAGATATCTTCGGGCATAACCAGTTTATATACTTTATTGTTTAGAGATAAAAAGAGCAGGAAATACTTTTTGAACTAAAACAAAACACCCGCAGGGTGATTGAATCTACAGTCGCCTTTTGCGGGTGTCTTTATTTCTTTTTACAGTTTAAGGCCTAATCCAAAGTTCTCTTTTACTCTCTTCATTGTCTTTTCGGCAATTGCATTTGCGCGTTCGCTGCCGTCTTTCAGAATTGAAATGAGTTCGTCTGAGTATCTGATTTCGTCATATCTTGCTTTGATTGGGGCAAGAGCGTCAACAGTAACTTCCACAAGGTCTTTCTTGAAATCTCCGTAGCCTTTTCCGTCATATTCTGCTTCCAGTGTTTCTATTGATTTTCCGGAAAGGACACTGTAGATATTCAGTAGGTTACTTATTCCAGGCTTGTTTTCTATGTCAAATTTGATAATTCCGTCTGAGTCTGTAGTTGCTCTCATGATGGATTTTTTTATCTTGGATGGTTCGTCAAGAAGTGAGATTCTGCTGTGAATGTTTTCTGCTGATTTGCTCATCTTCTGAGTAGGGTCGTCAAGAGCCATGATTCTTGCGCCTTCCTTCATGTATCTGCCTTCAGGAACAACAAATGTCTTCTTTCTTGTGTTGTTTACACGTGTTGCAAGATCTCGTGTAAGCTCTATATGCTGTTTCTGGTCATTTCCGACAGGTACGATGTCAGTATCGTAAAGAAGAATATCTGCAGCCATCAGAACAGGGTATGTTAGAAGTCCTGTAGGCGCTGATTCTTTGTTTCCGCTCTTTGCCTTGTACTGAGTCATTCTAAACAGTTCACCTGTGTAGGAACAGCATGTCAGAATCCATGACAGTTCTGCGTGACCCGGAACATCGGACTGAACGAATACGATTGACTTCTTAGGATCAACACCAACGGCCAGATATAGTGATGCAACATCAAGAATATGTTCTCTGAGGGCCTTTGGATCCTGAGGTACTGTGATTGCATGTTCGTCTACGATACAGTAGATACAGTCGTGGTCATTTTGCAAATCCACAAACTGTTTCAGAGCACCCAGATAGTTGCCAAGGTGAATATTTCCTGTAGGCTGAATGCCGGAAAAAACTCTTTTCATTATTAATTACCTCTTTTCGTTTATATCTATATTTGTGTTATGTAACAAAATACTATATGTAAAATACTTTAGCACAATAAAAACAGTTAGTCAAACGGAAAAATATTCGAAAAAAATATTGCAAAAAAAATTTGTGAAAAAATATTTGACAAATAAAAAAAACAGGAGTATGATAAAGACAATTAAATAAGGAATATCTTCAGGGCAGGGCGAAATTCCCGACCGGCGGTAAAGTCCGCGAGCATTTGCACGAATTGGTGAGATTCCAATACCGATAGTTACAGTCTAGATGGAAGAAGAAATACATGAGATGTGTTAAGAATTTGCTCTGAAAACTATAAGTTTTCAGATTTTTTATTTTACAACCTCTCTTACTTGAACATGAACTAAACAGTTAGTTTTTGATATGCCTTTTGCCCTGAGTTTACTCAGGGCATTTTTTATGGAAATTATTTTAAATATTTACGGAGTCAGATATGAAGGACGAATTCTATATGAGAAGAGCTCTTGAGCTCGCAAAAAAAGGTGCAGGACATGTATCACCAAACCCTATGGTAGGTGCAGTAATAGTAAAGGATGACGAAATCATTGCAGAAGGTTATCACGAAAAATACGGAGAGCTTCATGCAGAAAGAAATGCTATCAAGCATGCAAAAGAAAAAGGATACGATGCAGATACGCTGGCAGGATCAACAATATACGTTACTCTTGAGCCTTGCTGCCATTACGGTAAGACACCGCCATGCACAGAAGCTATTATAGAAAACAGAATTTCGAGAGTGGTAATAGGATCAAAGGATCCGAATCCGCTGGTTTCCGGAGGGGGAGTCAAACAGCTTAAGGATGCCGGAATCGAAGTTATATCAGGAGTTCTCGAAGAAGAATGCGACAGACTAAATGAGATATTTTTTCATTATATAAAAGAAAAGAAACCTTTTGTTCTTATGAAATATGCTATGACAGCTGATGGCAAGATAGCAACAAAAACAGGGCTTTCCCAGTGGATTACATCTGAAGAAGCAAGAAAAAAGGTTCATGAATATAGAAATCTGTACTCGGCAATTGCTGTTGGGATCGGAACTGTTCTGGCAGATGATCCGCTTCTCACATGCAGAATTTCCAGTGGCAGAAATCCTGTAAGAGTAATATGCGACAGTAAACTTAGAATTCCCTTTGACTCGCAGATAGTGAAAACAGCCGGTGAAGTCAAAACGATAATTGCCTGCAAAAAAGACTCTGACGATTCAGAAAAGCAAAGAATGCTTGAAGAAGCAGGTTGCGAAATTCTTACTCTTTCAGAAGATATGGACGGCCATATGAATCTGAATGAATTGATGGAAGAGCTTGGAAAAAGAGGAATAGACAGCCTTCTGATAGAAGGTGGCGGAGCACTGAACTGGTCAGCATTGAAAAGTAATATAGTAAACAAGATACATACATATATAGCTCCTAAATTCTTTGGCGGAGCGGCGGCAACTCCGGTTTCGGGAGACGGCGTTGATTCCCCTGATGAGGCCTTTACATTCAAAATAAGGTCTGTAGAGATGATAGGAAGCGACATTCTTATAGAAAGTGTGGTGAAATAATGTTCACGGGATTAGTTGAAGAAGTGGGCAAAATTAATTCAGTAATAAAAGGTGGAAACTGTGCAATACTTTCCATCAAATGCAGCTCAATCCTTGATGATGTCAAAGAGGGTGACAGTATCGCAGTAAACGGTGTCTGTCTGACTGCAACCGAAATAAAAAATGATGGATTTACGGCCGATGTAATGCACGAAACGCTTAATCGTTCATCCTTGGGAGCACTGCAGCAGGGAAGCAAAGTAAACCTTGAAAGAGCAATGCTTATGGGCGGAAGATTTGGCGGACATATAGTAAGCGGACATATTGATGGTACAGGCACAATCAAAAAAATGACAAAAGATGCCAATGCTTACTGGTACCGCGTAGAATGCTCAAGCGAAATTTTGAGATACATAATAATTAAAGGTTCCATTACGATAGACGGAATAAGCCTTACAGTTGCGGAAGTCAATGACACAGGATTCAGTGTTTCGGTTATACCACACACACTGAAAATGACAGCTCTGGCAGACAAAAAGATAGGTGACATTGTGAATCTTGAAAATGACTGCATAGCAAAATATACTGAGAAATTGCTTTTCTCAGAACCAAAACAAGAAGAAACTTCGAGTTCGGGCGGAATTACAAGAGAGTTCCTGCTGGAAAACGGATTTTAAAAAATATTAAAAGCAAATTATTAATCAAAGGAGATAATAAAATGAGTGATTTCAAATTCAGTACAGTAGAAGAAGCATTAGAGGATCTTAGAAACGGAAAGATCATACTTGTAACTGACGATCCTGACAGAGAAAACGAAGGGGATTTTATCTGCGCAGCAGAACATGCAACAACAGAAAATGTTAATTTCATGGCTGTACACGGTAAAGGTCTTATCTGTATGCCAATGAGCCTTGAATTTGTTCAGAAGCTAAATCTTCCACAGATGGTTGATTACAACACAGACAACCACTGCACTGCATTTACAGTTTCAATAGACCACGTTGACACAACAACAGGTATTTCTGCAGTAGAAAGAGGTCTGACAGCAAGAATGGTAGTTGCAGACGATGCAAAACCTCAGGATTTCAGAAGACCGGGACATATGTTCCCACTTCTTTCAAAACCGGGCGGAGTATTGGAACGTGACGGACATACAGAAGCAACTGTAGATTTGATGAGACTTGCAGGACTCAAAGAGTGCGGACTTTGCTGTGAAATCATGAAAGACGATGGAACTATGATGAGAACAGCTGAGCTGAAAGAGCTCGCAAAGAAACATGACATAAAGTTCATCTCAATCAAAGCAATTCAGCAGTACAGAAAGCACTATGACACACTGGTTGAATCAGTTGCAGTAACAAAGCTTCCAACTAAATACGGTGATTTTATGGCTCACTGCTACATAAACAAACTAAACGGAGAACACCACATCGCACTTGTAAAAGGTGATATATCTGACGGAGAAAACCTACTTTGCAGAGTTCACTCAGAATGTCTGACAGGAGACGCATTTGGTTCATCAAAGTGTGACTGCGGTCAGCAGCTTGCTTCTGCAATGCAGCAGATTGAAAAAGAAGGTCGCGGAATTCTGCTTTACATGCGCCAGGAAGGTCGCGGAATCGGTCTTGTAAATAAGCTTAAAGCATATGAGCTTCAGGATAAAGGAATGGACACATTAGAAGCAAACATTGCACTTGGCTTTGATGGTGACCTCAGAGAATACTACATCGGTGCACAGATTTTAAGAGATCTGGGAGCAAAGACTCTGAGACTTCTGACAAATAATCCGCTTAAGGTTTACGAGCTGAACGAATTCGGAATGGATATAACAGAAAGAGTTCCTATTCAGGTTCCTGCAACAGCTCACGATCTTTTCTACCTCAAGACAAAACAGGAAAAAATGGGACACATTCTAAACTACTAATATATTAAACAAAGGAGAAAATTAACAATGAAAATTTACGAAGGAAAACTAGTATCAGAAGGAATCAGAGTAGGAATTATTTGCGCAAGATTTAACGAATTCATTACATCAAAGCTTCTTGGTGGAGCTCTTGACGGCCTTAAAAGACATAATGTAGAAGATGATAATATCGAAATTGCATGGTGCCCGGGCGCATTTGAAATCCCTTTGATTGCATCAAAGATGGCAAAGAGCGGTAAATATGACGCAGTTATCTGTCTGGGTGCAGTTATCAGAGGAACAACTTCTCACTACGACTATGTTTGCGCAGAAGTATCAAAGGGAATCGCGCAGGTTACTCTTCAGTCAGACATTCCTGTAATGTTTGGTGTACTTACTACAGATACTATCGAACAGGCTATCGAAAGAGCAGGAACAAAGGCAGGAAACAAGGGATTTGACTGTGCTTGCAGTGCAATTGAAATGGTAAATCTGATTAACGAAATCGAGCAGTAAAAGATGAATATCCTCTTTGATTATGATGGGACTCTCCATGACACTACGAAAATTTACGCAAGTGGTTTTCGGAAAGCATATGACGTTTTGGTAGAAGCGGGATATGCACCCGAAAGGAGTCTTACGGATGAACATATATCGGAATATCTCGGATTAGCACCGGCAGATGCATGGAAAAAAGAACTTCCGGATTTGCCTGACGATTTAATTTCTCAGTCTATTGATATTACAGGAGAGCGCATGAATGAAATGATATTCTCCGGGCAGTCAAGACTTTACGAGGGTGCTACAGACGTACTCGATGATCTAAAAGTTCAGGGGCATACTCTGTTGATACTGAGTAACTGCACTATACCATATAAGGAAGCTCATTTATCTGCTTTTAAACTGGAAAAATGGTTTTCGAAATTTTATGCTGCTGAGAAATTTAATTACATACCAAAGAGTGAAATCTTTGAATATATAAGAAAAGATTTCCCGGGAGAATATATAGTTTCAGGTGACAGAAAAGGTGACTTTGACTATGCCTCCCGATTTGGAGCGGTATCTGTTGGTTGCACATACGGAAGCGGAAGTCCGGATGAACTGAAAGATGCTGATTATCTGATAGGAGATATAAGAGAATTTACTTCTGTTATTCAAAAAATTACATCCAAATAAAAAATATGCCTGATATGAGATTTTGCTTACCGGTTCGCCCCGTAAGAAAGATCCATATCAGGCTTTAAAAATTTTTGTTTATAACCGTTTCAAAATTTTTGGTTTGAGGCAGTTTGAGGTTTTGTTTTGAAAACTCGGATTTTAAAGTTCAACATTTTCAAGCTCTTTTTCTATAGCTTTCAGTTCGTCCTGCCTTTTTGTTTTCTGAGTAGTTGTTTTTATTGTTGGGATATCCGATAAGAAGTATTTTTTGACCATCTTATATGCAGGCATTGAGTCGTTTATCTTTGTCATGTCAGCATCCAATTTTTCTTTGAGTTCTTCAACAGTCATATTGTTTTCTCTCAGATAGTTCTTGTCATATACAATCTTTGCATAAAGGACTACATCGTTTTGCTTGTTTCTTGTAAATACCATACTTTCGTCTACATATGGCAGCAGGTTAATGTTATTTTCGATTTCTTCAGGGAATACATTTTTGCCGTTTTTCATTACGATAACGTTCTTTTTTCTGCCACATATGAACAGGTATCCGTCCTCATCAAAGTAAGCAAGGTCACCTGTGTGAAGCCATCCGTCGATAATAATTTCGTCTGTGGCTTCTTGATTATCGTAATATCCAAGCATAACATTGTCGCCTCTTACAATAAGTTCTCCTACCATGTCTTCGTTGATATCGATAATTTTGCCTTCTACATTAGGCATAAGCTTTCCGGAAGAACCGGGTTTAAGGTATCTGTAAGTTTCGCTTGAGATGGTAGGTGCAGTTTCTGTGAGACCATATCCCTGAACAGTTAGGATTCCAAACTCATTAAAGCCTTTGGATACTTCTGGGTCAAGTGCTGCCGCACCATTGATTATAAATCTAAGCTTTCCACCAAGCTGGTCGATTATAGGTTTGAAAACTTTTCTTCTCAGATTAATGCCAACCTTATCTGCTGCTGCACAAATCTTTAGGCCTGTGGCTATTTTCTTTTCCATATTCTGCTTAGCGATAGCTTTGTTTATCTTTTTGTACATGTTTTCCAGAAGAAGAGGTACACTCATGATTACTGAAACTCCGTATTCGCTCATATTTGCGGCAACGTATTTAAGTCCGTCGCAGAATACGTTCTTCATGCCCTGTGATAAGAAAGTCAAAAGTCCTGACATTCCGTAGCAGTGATGAAGAGGAAGAATCATCATGTTTACGTCGTCTTCAAAGAAGAGTTCTTCGCAGTTCATGCCATAGTTGCAACTCATGAAATTCTTATGAGAGAGCATCACGGCTTTTGATTGCTGTGTAGTTCCTGATGTAAACAGAAGGAAGTTCATAGCTTCGTTGTCAATAGGTGCTTCTGTATAGCATTTTTCACCTTCGTCTATGAGGAATTTTCCGTAATCCAGGAGTTCATGCATGGCTTCGCATTCTTCGTTTTCAAAATCAAGTGCGATTATCAGTTCAACTTCTGTTTCACCTTCATCTTTTAATTCTTTGATAATTGGATAATGTTTTTTGTCACAAAAAACTACTCTTGAATGGCTTCTGTTCAAGCAGCTTTTGATTTCATCTTTCTGCAACAGTTTATCCAGTGGAACCACTACGCCGAGTCCGCATGCTACAGTAAAGTAAGAAAGGCACCATTTATAGCTGTTTTCGCCGATTACAGCCATAGCCATATCCTTATATCCTTTTTTCATAATTGCAGTTCCAAGCTGCATCATAGATTCGAACAAATTTGTGTAAGTAGTATTTATGTAGTTTACTTCTTTTGTTTCTTTGTTTTTTATCTTGGTTACAAATGCGATGTTTTCAGGATATTTCTCCGCAGAAGTTCTGAGGAGCTCTCTGAGATTTTCAAATTGATAGAACTTTTTTTCTAGTTTATAGTCTTTTTTATATCCGTTCATTTTTTCACCTGTCTCTCTAAAACATTTTATTATTATAGATTATCACATTTATGACTTAGGGTCAAATCAGAGCCGCGTCAAAAGGAAATATTTGGAAAAACTTTTTTGAGAAACCTGTTGACAGGGGAAAAAACAAGTGTTAAATTGATAGTGTTAGAAAATGTAAAAAAATGGAAAAACTCCTGAACGATCAACAAGAGTTTTTTCTTTGTTCAGAAGGAGTTGGATTACAAGTGTGAAGGAAGTTAAGCGATATGTCAAAAATTAATGTCAAATGTGACAAAAGGAAAATTGTAATTGCAATAACCAGCATGCTGGTTATCATCCTGATAAAAGAAATTGAATCATACGACGGAGCAGGAAAGAGCAAAATACAAGAGATAACGTATCAGTTGATACTGAGCTTACTTGACTCTCAGAGAGTCGAAATGGCAGAAAAAGGCATATCGAAAAACATGCTGCTTCACACCATTACTCTGCTTGATGAAACATTTACTTCTCAGAGCAAAGCGGAAAACCGAGAGCTTTTAGCAGAAGTAAGAGAAAACGTCAACATGACATATGTTCAAAAGGAAAAAAGGGTAAAAGAAGCCCAATCCCAAGAGCAACACCGCTAATCTTTGGTATCTCAAGAATTTATTCAAGGTGGGAAAAATACTCCTCTCTGTTTTGTAAATTCTTTAGATATATAGTTCTTTTTCATAGCAAGGTGTAGAAGCTTGGGGTTAGTGCTTCTACACCGTATATGATCATATTTACAGAAAAAGAAAATCTAAAATATATTAATTAATTTATTAATATATGTGGGAAATTTACACCCACGGCAGAAGAAGTCCTTGACTTCAGATGCTAAACTTGCTTAGAACGCAAAAGTGCTGCTTGCAGTGCAAGGCTTGATAACAAGCACTGGGCTGTTTGCAAGAGGTTGTTAGTATAAGCAAAGCCTATATAATTTTGGGGGGAGTTGATTTTACATAGGTGTAAAAGTGTCCAATCACTATTGGCAAAGCAACGTATGCTTTTGGAGGATTGTTACAGGTGTAAAGGTGAAGAACGAGAAAAGAAACTGTGATTACTAGACACTGCCTTTACAAAAAATTTTACATAAGTAAAAGTAAAAAAATGCGTATAAAAGCGTAAAAAAAACATCTGCTATTTTGAAGAGCAGCCATATAATTCAGCTATGTATCGGGGTGCCTTTTTTTAGAAAAAGCGTACATACAAATTACGTTTATATATTTTTTCAAACCTGTTGTAAGTTTATTGTGAGTTTTTGAATGTATTTTCTTCTTACAACAGAATTTTCTCCCACCCCGATATATATACATATTGTGCGAAGACTAAAGGCTTTCGAAGATGCCCGGAGTTTGTAGATTTCATCTTCTACATCTTCAAAAAATACTACGCTTCATTGAAAATTGCCGCAAAACTTGTTCAACAAATGGTTATAGTTATGGTTACTGAAGCGTATTCGTCGTTTTAAGGCAAATTAATATTGACCAATTTTGTATATTATGAGTATTATTCTAAAAGTTCTTCGAAGCCTTTATTGTTCGCATCGCGAACAAGTGAAAAAGAATCCAATATAACCCAAAATTCATTAACTTCAAAAAAGGAGACCAGCTATGAAAAGTCAAGTATAAATTAGAAAAAATTATCTTTTCTTATCGGTGGTAAAAAAGGGTAACTTTAATAAAGCTCCC
>CALHKP010000036.1 GCA_938034165.1 uncultured Clostridia bacterium
AAACCGGTGCTAATGTTTAAAAATTTTCGGGACATTTTCAGAATCCCTTGACACACAATTTTGCAAAATTTTTTTCACAAATTAATACAAAGAATATAACTTTCGGTATCTTTTTTGTATTAATTTGAAAAGATATCTGAAACTGTGAATGTTCACCATAGAAAGGACTGATACTACAAAAGTTGACAAATGAAGTTCACAGCTTCAGTATATAATATGTTAATCGTTAATAGATTACTTCCTATTTTCCGCTAAGCAAGTCACGAAGAAGCGGAGTCAGCGGTTTACTTACGCGTTTTTCCAGATCCAATCCAACGTATACGCTTTCTGCCTCTACGATAGGTTCATCCTCGTCTTCTCTGTAGATTTCGTATCCAAGAGAAAAGCTTTTGTTTCCTATCTTCACTACTTTTACGCCTACCTGAAGCAGATCTCCTTCAAAGGCACTTGCTTTATACTCAATAGTTGTCTTGATGTGACATACTTCTGAGTCAAATTTGGTTGATAATTCTTTGTAGCTGTAGCCCTTTGATCTCAAGAACTCTTCAAAAGCTACATCTGTATATATTATATAATTTCCATTATAAACTACACCCTGCTGGTCTACTTCGCCATAGCGAACACGCACAGGTGCAAAGAACATACAATCTTCTCTCATGTGTCTTTTTTTTACCTCCGGTGATAACTTGTTTTTGGCCGCTCCGCCGCCGTTGTCGAAAGCGAAGCAGCCCTTTGCAATTTGAAAATATGAATATATATGAGTTAATTACAGTATCTGAAAATTTTATGCTTCTGCAACCGCTTCAGCTTCAACTGCAGGTGCTGCAGCCTCTGCTGCAAGTTTTGCTTCGAAATCAGCTTTTACTTCTGCTTCTCTTATAGCAATATTTTCAGCATGAAGTCCTGAAATGTCATCAGCCTTCAGCCACTTGAAAAGTCCGATTTCGACACCTATCAGAATTACCATGAACGGTGCAGATATGAGGATTGCAACTTGCTTGATTGCATCAAATCCGGAACCTGTAAGGATAATTGCCATAGGAATTATTGCAAGAAGGATACACCAGAATACTCTCAGAGCCATCTTTGGTGTTCCGCTCTTTGTTACTGTTTCAGCAAGCGCAAGTGATGCTGAGTCCATTGATGGAGCAACGAATCCGATGATCAGGAACAGTACAACGATAGGAAGCAGTGTAGCACCCATTGGAAGTACTTCCAGAATTTCGAAGATTGCAGCATCGCCGACACCACTGTTAACCAGTGATACAACGTCTACTTCACCGTCTAGGAATGACTTGATTGAGAAGCTTCCGTCAATACCGAAGATGAACCATCCGCCTGCTGTCATACCAAAGATAGTTGAAACTGCAACTTCTCTGATTGTTCTACCCTTTGATACCTTAGCAATGAAGATACCCATCAAAGCTACATAGTTCAAATAGAATGCGATGAAGTAAATTGTCCAGCTTTCAGGGAAGCCTGTTTCCTGGATAGGATCTGTGAATAAGCTCATTCTTGGAAGATCCTGAATCATGTAACCCAGTGAGTTAACAATATTCTTCATGATGAATGTTGTAGGACCTGCAAGTAATACGTACAGAAGGAATACTCCGCAAAGAATTGCCGCTGCATTACTCAGAACCTTCATTCCCTTCTGAGTTCCAAGATATGCTGTAAATGTGTAAACGCAAGCGATTACAACTATTACACCAATCTGTACAACTGGAGTTGCTTCTATTCCAAACAGTTTTCTTAAGCCTGCTGTTGCCATTGGTACAGCAAGGCCCAGTGATGAGCTCAGCGCTCCTAAGATTCCAAAGATTACAAGGAAGTCAATAACTTTACCAATTGCAGTCTTTCCTTTTACATTTTCTCCAAGCATAGCGCTGCAGATAGCACTAGTCTGGAATGATTTTACTTTTCTTACATATACACCATATGCAATTGCTACACCCATAACAGTGTACATTGCCTGGTTAACCATTCCCCAGTGGAAGAACTGATATCCCAGTGATGATTCTAAAGCTCTCAAGCTTCTTGGTTCCATTCCCAGTCCCGGTGCTTCGAAATAACATGCCCATTCTGTGAATGACCAGTATAATGCAGCTGATGCAAGTGATGCAAGAAGCATCATAGCTACATAACTGAATGTTGAATATTCAGGTTTGCAGTTACCCAGTCTTACTTTTCCGTATTTGCCAAGACCCAGATATAAACCTATTAAGAAAGTTCCGAATGCAACAAGTTCAAATACAGGTCCCATAACAGAAATCATCTTGTTAAAGGCTGTACCTATACCTGATACTGTTGATTCAGGATTTAGTACCATGAAAATTATAAAAATAGCTAAAACTAAAACGCTTGTAATGATAAGTCCGTATTCTATGTTATTTGATTTTTTGTTTAATTTGTTTCCCATAAGCTCCTCCTCCACAAGGTGAGGCTATTTTAAATTTTCTGACTGTATACAATTTAAGTTGGAATCGTAGGTACATATCTAATTTAAATCCTATACTGTCCTTCCCAATTAAAGCCCTAAGCCTACCTATATATAATAGGTAGTGCTTTGCTTTTTACACCTTGCTAAAGCTATATACTTTGAAAAAAAAACTGCAAAATGTTACCAAACAAATTGCAGTTAACTCATAATTCTTTTTGAACCTCTATAACTTTTAGCAGTATACAAGTTAAGCAACTTTACAATATATCGTCTTAACGATCTTCAACGTTTTTATTCTTTTTGTTTTCTTGTAATACCCTGTAACGCTTCATAGCAGCTCGGTTGTCTGTTGAACGCTTTCTTACTCGGTGGTTAAGAGCGTCTACTGCACATATGTCTACGCAATATCCACAGTTGATACAGAACAGGTACGCACCCTGCTGTACCAAAGGAAAGCCCGAAAGATCTAGCTCAATAATATGCATCGGGCAAACCTCGGAACAAGCATGACATTTAATGCATTTATTTGTATCTGGAGAGATTAGTTTCACGATTAAAGTCCTTTCTAATCTGTAATACTTGGACCTCTATCAATATAGATACATTCAAATATTAAACGGATTGATATATAGCACCGCTTTCGATCAGTGCATTAATCTGCTCTTCATTGTATCCAAGGTTCTTAAGAACTTCGATACTGTGTGATCCAGGGAAGCTTGCTGCTGCCGCATTTGGATTTACAGGTGTTTTGCTGAATTTGATTGGTGTATTTACAACTGTGAATTCACCAACTCCAGGCTGAGATACTTTTGTAATTACGTTTAGTTCATCGGTTTGTGGGTTGTTTGTAAACTCAGCGAGTGACTGTACTGCTGAAGAAGGAATACCCTTTTCGCACAGTGCAGCTTCGATGTCGTATCTGCCTTTGTTAGCAAAGCCTGCTTCAATTGCAGCGATTAAAGCCTCTCTGTTCTTTATACGTGCGTCATTATCCGCAAATCTTGCATCTGCTGCAAGTTCGTTCAGACCTAATGTTTCGCAGAATGTTTTCCATGCATCTTCTGATGTCACAGAAACTACTACGTTACCATCACTTGTCTTAAATTCTCCGCATGGAGCATAATGTGGATGATGATTTCCTGTTCTTACTGAGAATTCCCCAGTCATCGAATGTTCAAGAACAGGTGCTTCGCACATGTAGAAGGCACAGTCGAGCATTGCAATGTCGACTCTAACGCCTTTTTTATTCTTCTGTTTATATAGTAGTGCCATTGATAGGCCTCTTAAAAGCTGAAGGCCTGCCCAAGTATCGCACAGTGAAAATCCTGGTTTGATTGGAGAATCTCCATCCATACCTGTCTGGCTAACAAGTCCGCTTCTTGCAGCGGCAATGATATCCATACATGGAAGGTGTGACAAAGGTCCGTAAGTTCCGAAACCTGCGATTGAACCGTAAATCAGTTCAGGGTTAACCTTTATCATTTCTTCATATCCAATTCCCAGCTTTTCTAAAGTACCGGATTTGAAGTTTTCAATTACGATATCTACGTCTTTTACAAGATCCATAACTACCTTTTTGCCTTCTTCTGAACGCATGTCGATAGCGATACCTTTTTTACCTCTGTTGTACTGACAGAAGTAAAGACTTACATCATTTACATATGGACCATATTCACGAGAGATATCTCCGCTACCCGGTCTTTCTACTTTTATTACTTCAGCACCCATATCTGCAAGCATCATACCGCAGAAAGGTGCAGCTAAAACTTGAGAAAAATCAAGAATTTTTATTCCTTCAAGAGGTCTCTTTTTCATGCTTACACTCCTTAATTTCTTTACTTTATGAGATGTTTTCTATGGATGTCTGTTAGATAATTCCCTTATCCTGAAGAGCTTTTACATCAGCTTTCAATGCACCATAGATTTCAGCATTATGTTGACCTAATTCCGGAGCCGGATCGAAATCCTCTTCTGTTTCATTCACAAACTTAACCGGTCTTCCAGGCATTTCTAACTTACCTAACTGTGCATCTTCCATTGTTACAATCATGTTTCTGACATGAAGCTGTGGCTCTTCTAGAGCTTCTTTTGTTGTACTGCACATAGTACCCGGAATCAGAGCATTATCACAAATTGCAGCGATTTCCTGCATTGTGTACCCTGCGAATAAATCTTCGATCTTGTTTCTCAAATCTCCAAAGTAATGGTAACCTCTAACAAGGTTTGAACAGTACTTTTCATCTGTATTCCACTCAGGGACATTAAATGCATCGCAGAACTTAGCCCACTGAGCATCTGATGAAATACCCATCGCTACATAACCATTACTACATTTTAGGATGTCGTACGGATTGATCAGTGGATGTGCGTTTCCTGTACGCATTGGATCCTCGTCAGTTGCTCCGTATGTGATTACTTTGTCTTCTGAAATTGCGATTACTGATCCGCAAAGTGAAGTTTCCACAAGCTGGCCTTCGCCAGTCTCTTTGGCATTATATATTGCTATACAAACTGCAGATGCAAGAAAGCTTGCAGCATAATGTTCTGAAATTGAAAATCCGATTCTTGCCGGTGGATTTTCAGGAAAGCCTGTGAAATGCATCACACCGCTCTTTGCCTGTGCTACTAAATCTGACTGTGGTGTGTCTGACTCTTCGCCGTTAGAACCGTATGCAGTAATACGTCCATATACTAGAGATGGATTTATTGCTGACAAAGCATCATAGCTTAGTCCTAACTGTTCCATTGTTCCCGGAACGAAGTTTTCTATGATTGCATCTGAAGTCTCAACTAACTTTTTGAAAAGTTCTTTGCCTTCTGGAGTCTGTAAGTCTAAAGTGATACTCTTTTTTCCACGATCACGGAATACGTGATGTGGACTGGCACCATTTTTCAATGGTGCCAGTCCGCGGAGGGGATCTCCGCCATATGGTGATTCTACTTTGATTACTTCTGCTCCGTAGTCAGCTAATTCCATCCCGCAGTAGCCGGAAAGTGTTGTTAAATCAAGAATTCTTATTCCTTCTAAAGGTAACATATAAACCTCCTGTTACTGTGAGAATGTTGACTCACGGTTTATTTTTCGTATTCCCATCCTGTGTACATTTCAACGCCACGTTTCTTGATCTGTCCGCCGATAATGTTACGCTGAATTTCTGAAGTTCCTTCCCAGATTCTATCTACTCTAGTGTCTCTCCATAGTCTTTCAACTGGGTTTTCTCTCATGTAACCACGTCCGCCAAGGATCTGAACACCCTTATCGCAAACACGGCCAACCATTTCTGAGCAGTATAGTTTGATAGCTGAAGTTCTAGCATGCTTTAATTTTCTGTCTGTAACTGTGTTTGTGATTTCCCAGCAAACTCTGTACAGTAAGCTCTTTGCAGCCATGATGTCCATAGTCATGTCAACAAGCATATGTTCGATTACCTGGTAATCTCTGATAACGCCTGAACCCTGAACTCTGCTTGCAGCCCATTCGTTAGCTACGTCAAGAACTCTTTCAGCTCCACCAACGCATCTTGCAGCGATACCAAGTCTAGCTTCTACGAACCAGTCTTTTGTTAGGTTGAATCCGTCACCGATGTTTCCGAGCATCTTTGATTCGTCAACAACTACGTCTGTGAAAGTGAATTCTGGGTGCTTGAATGCAAAGTGGTGAGTGAATTCTGGAGTTCTCTTAATGCTTACTCCTGGAGCGTCCTTTTCTACGAAGAATACTGTAGCTTTTTCTGGATCTCCATCAAGGTGAGTGTGTACAAGTAAGAAGTCAGCAATGTTACCAACTGTTACATACCATTTTTCACCGTTGATTTTGTATCCGCCGTCACATTTTTCTGAAGTAGTCAGACACATAGTTGGGTCTGAACCAGCATCAGCTTCTGTGATTGCGTAAGCATCTCTACGTTTGCACTGGTTAGCAGGAATCAGATATTCTTCGATCTGTTCCTGAGTACCGAATTTCATTGGGAATGATGGCTGTGGTACAGCGTCCCAGATAGCACCAGTTGACATACCTAACTGTTCACTTACGATCATCTGTTCGAATAAAGTTAAGCCCTGTCCACCGTGTTCCTTTGAATGGTTAGTAGCGTTGAAGCCCCATTCCATAACCTGTCCGTTGATGTACTTATGAGTTTCTGGTGTGATTCCGTTGTTTTCTTCACATTCCATTTCATAAGGGAATAACACTTCTTCAGTAAATGCCTTTGCTTTTTCCTGTAACGCGCGATGTTCCTTGCTTAGTGTGAAATCCATAATATAATTCTCCTTTCTTTAATGCCCTTCAGGCAATCAACCATTTTTTATATGTCGTTTTTTTAATGGTTTATTTAATTTATACTCACATTATAGCTATCCGAAAAAAATTATTCAAACACTTTAGAGCCACTTTT
Source organism: uncultured Clostridia bacterium (assembly GCA_938034165.1). Lineage (GTDB taxonomy): Bacteria > Bacillota > Clostridia > Peptostreptococcales > Anaerovoracaceae > CALHKP01. The sequence goes on from CALHKP010000036.1 coordinate 6,835, forward strand.
TTTCAAAAAATTTTAAAAAAGTCAGAAAACTTAGTGTTTGCAAGGCTTTGAGCCCTATGACTTTGTGGTCTTTTATGAATAAATTTGTGGTTTTTTGTAGTTTTTATCACATTTTTTCTATATCTGAAAAAAATATTTCGAGCTGTCAGAGTTGACGGAAAACTCCGACTGTGCTATCCTTTATTAAATTATTTTTCTACAATTATTTATATAGGGAGGATTTATGGCTTACGAAAACCCTCTGGGCACACAGCCCGTCAGGAAACTGATTGTAAAATATTCCGTGCCTACGGCCATCACCCTCATGGTTAACTATCTGTATAACATAGCCGATCAGTTTTTTATCGGCCACGGGGTGGGAGTTAACGGAATGGCAGCTACCAATGTAGCTTTTCCCCTTACGATAATAGCCATAGCGCTGGGTCTCCTCGTCGGAGACGGTGCCGCAGCTGCAATTAGCCTTTGTCTAGGGAGAAAAGAACAGGAGGAGGCAGACAGGACTCTCAGCCACGCATATTCGCTTCTGATTATAAACGGCATTCTGATAACTGTTTTGTGCTTTGTCTTCGCTTCTCAGATTGTAATGATGTTTGGAGCCACCGATGCTACTTATGACCTGTCGATGCAGTATGTACAGACAATCGCCTTTGGTCTTCCGTTTCTTATGATAAGCTCCTCGCTGACTGCCATAATAAGAGCTGACGGAAACCCGAAGTACACCATGAAATGTATGATTGCAGGAGCCCTGATTAATGTAATTCTGGATCCGATATTTATCTTTACCTTTAATATGGGGGTAGTCGGTGCAGGAATTGCTACGGTCATCGGTGAAGTCGCGGCAGGCGTTGCGTGTCTTGTATATGCACCAAAATTTAAGACAGTAAAAATCAGAAAAAAATTTCTTCTTCCTACGCCGGCTACAACAAAGCGTATACTGAGCCTTGGTCTTCCAAGTCTGTTTACTCAGATTCTGAATGCCGCAGTTCAGATTTCCATGAACAATCTCATGACGATTTACGGCGCTCATACTGTATATGGAAGCGAAACTGCTTTGTCTGCATATGGAATGATGATGAAGATTTATCAGATAGCCCATGCTATGTTTGTGGGGCTTTCATCGGCGATTCAGCCTATAAATGGCTATAATTTCGGAGCAAAGAAGTATTCAAGAGTACGCGAAGCTATAACAACAGCTGCAAAATGGGCCGCTTTGATTTCTGCAGTATGGTTTGCTGTATTTCAGATTTTCGGAAGATACATTGGTATGCTTTTTGTTTCGGACGATGCACTCTTTGCCGACTGCGCTCAGCACCTGTTCAGAATATACATGGCCTGCTTTTTCATATCAGGCGTGCACAATACAGTCGCATCGTTTTTCCAGGCAATCGGAAAGCCAAAAACAGCTCTTACAATACCAACCGTAAGACAGGCTGTACTTTTGATACCCCTTGCATTTATCCTGGGCAAAAACTTCGGTTTTAACGGCGTTTTGACAGCCGCGCCGATATCAGATATGTGCGTATTCATACTTTCGGTTATGCTGCTCAGAAAAGAGCTGAAGAGAATATCGGATTACGAAAAAAATTAAATTTACACAATTAAAAAAGCTGATGCCTTAGTTATTCACTAAAGCAATCAGCTTCTTCTTTTTAATTTATTAAACTAATTCTAGGAATACTACTTCAGCGCAGTCTCCTCTACGAGGTCCTAACTTCAGAATTCTAGTGTATCCACCGTTTCTGTCAGCATAGTTAGGAGCGATTTCGTCGAACAGTTTAGTAACAACTGATTCGTCGTATATGTAAGCGAGAGCCTGTCTTCTTGCGTGAAGGTCTCCGCGCTTTGCTAATGTAATAAGTTTTTCAGCTTCTCTTCTAGCTTCCTTAGCTCTGCATTCTGTTGTTGAAATTCTGCCTTCTCTGAGTAAGTCAGTTACAAGATTTCTTAACATAGCTTTTCTGTGAGCTGTTGGTCTGCCTAGCTTTCTATATCCTGGCATATCGAGTCTCCTTTCATCTGTATTGCATTTGCTGCTTAATCATCACTAGGTCTTAATCCAAGTCCTAGTTCTTCTAGTTTTGCCTTAACTTCGTCAAGAGATTTCTTACCAAGGTTTCTAACCTTCATCATATCCTCTTCACTGCACGCAGTAAGTTCTTCTACTGTGTTTATCTTTGCTCTCTTCAGGCAGTTGAATGATCTTACTGAAAGTTCAAGTTCTTCGATAGTCATTTCAAGAGCTTTTTCTTTCTGATCTTCTTCTTTTTCAACCATGAACTCAAGTCCATCAGTTGCATCGTCGAGCTGGATAAACAGGTTAAGGTGTTCCTGCATTATTTTTGCACCGATTGATACGCCTTCTTCAGGTGAAATTGAACCGTCTGTTTCAATTTCCAGAATCAGCTTATCATAGTCAGTTACCTGGCCTACTCTTGTATTCTCTACAGTATAGTTCACTTTGTGAACAGGCGTAAAGATTGAATCCACAGGGATTACAGAGATAGGTGTGTTCTCAGTTTTGTTCTGATCTGCCGGTACATAACCTCTTCCTCTGGCAATATTGATTTCCATGATTAGAGTTGCATTTTCTTCGAGAGTTGCAATGTGATGATCAGGATTGAAAATTTCAATATCTGAATCACCAATAATATCTGCAGCTGTAACTTCCTTTGGACCTACAGCATTGATAATCACTCTCTTAGTATCCTCGCCATTCAGTCTGATAGCGAGTTTTTTCAGGTTAAGAATGATTTCAGTTACATCCTCTTTTACCCCTGGTATTGTTGAAAACTCATGAAGTATTCCGTCGATTTTGATTGATGTTACAGCGGCTCCAGGAAGTGAGCTGAGAAGGATTCTTCTCATGCAGTTTCCAAGAGTTGTACCATAACCTCTTTCGAGAGGTTCTACTACGAACTTACCGTAAGTGCCCTCTTCATTGACAGTTTTCGTTATCGTTGGTTTTTCGATTTCTATCACTCAAAACCCTCCTTTTTCTACTTAGTAATAATAATTTACGCTATATTACTATTTGGAGTACAATTCGACGATTAAGTGCTCTGCAACTGGAGTATCGATATCCGCTCTTGTTGGCATTGCAACTACTTTACCTTCAAGTTTGTCGACATCAACTGTTAACCATGAAGGAACAGTGATAGCCATATCTTTGATTTCCTTGAATTTAGGTGAGCTTGTGCTCTTTTCCTTAACTTTGATTACATCTCCTGCCTTAACTTCAAGACCAGGTGACATAACCTTCTTGCCGTTTACAGTGAAGTGACCGTGAACAACAAGCTGTCTTGCTTCTTTTCTTGATGAAGCAAATCCAAGTCTGAACACAACGTTGTCCAGTCTTGATTCCAGCAGAATCAGTAAGTTATCACCAGTCTTGCCGGCTTTTCTGTCTGCCTTATCGAAAAGATTTCTGAACTGCTTTTCCTGCATTCCATAAAATCTCTTTGCCTTCTGTTTTTCTCTTAACTGAATACCATATTCTGAAGATTTTTTACGAGCCTGTCCGTGCTGTCCAGGAGCGTAATTTCTCTTTTCAAGAGCACATTTGCTGCTGTAGCATCTGTCACCCTTTAAGAAAAGTTTCTGACCTTCTCTTCTGCAAAGTCTGCAGTTAGCATCTGTATATCTTGCCATATTATATTACTCCTCCCTTCAATTAGACTCTTCTTCTCTTTGGTGGTCTGCATCCGTTATGTGGAATTGGTGTGATGTCCTTAATCATAGTGATTTCAAGACCAGCAGCCTGAAGTGCTCTGATAGCAGCTTCTCTACCTGCACCAGGTCCCTTTACATAAACTTCTACAGTCTTAAGACCATGTTCCATTGCAGCCTTTGTTGCTTCTTCAGCAGCGCTCTGAGCAGCGAATGGAGTTGACTTTCTTGAACCCTTGAAACCAAGTGAACCAGCACTTGACCATGAAAGAGCATTTCCGTCCATATCTGTAAGAGTAACTAAAGTATTGTTAAAGGTGGATTGGATATGTGCCTGGCCTTTTTCAATGTTCTTGCGTTCTCTTTTCTTTTTTCTTACTACTTTTTTAGCAGTCTTAGCCATTGTTCCCTACCTCCTTCTTATTTCTTCTTTCTTCCTACAGTCTTTTTAGGACCTTTACGAGTTCTAGCGTTTGTCTTAGTTTTCTGTCCTCTAACAGGGAGGCCTCTTCTATGTCTGATACCTCTGTAGCTTCCAATTTCCATTAATCTCTTAATGTTCATTGAAACTTCTCTTCTAAGATCACCTTCTACAAGGTATTCTTCGTCGATAATCTTTCTGATCTTACCTGCTTCATCTTCTGTAAGATCTTTGATTCTTGTGTTAGGATCAATTCCTGCTTTTTCAAGAATTGCTAATGCAGTAGGTCTACCAATACCGTAAATGTAAGTTAGTCCGATTTCTACTCTTTTTTCTCTTGGTAAGTCTACACCGGCTATACGAGCCATACGTTTCCTCCTTCTCCTATCTTCCGTCACCTTGCCGGGGGTGATATAGACAGGCGCTCTCATATAAAAACAAATTTAACAGCTGAAGACCCGGTTCATTCAGCTTAAATATTCAACTGATTAATCAGCCCTGTTTCTGCTTGTGCTTTGGATTTTCACAGATAACCATTACTCGTCCGTTTCTTTTGATAACTTTGCACTTTTCACAGATTGGCTTTACGGAAGCTCTAACTTTCATATTTATCCTCCATTCATTCTAATCCCGTCCGGCAAAGCCGCGGCAGGATTTGCAAAGGTTTTACCCGTTTGCAGCATCTGTAAAAACTAATTTATTTGTCTCTCCAAGTGATTCTGCCTCTTGTGAGATCGTAAGGTGAAAGTTCAACTTTTACCTTATCACCAGGAAGAATTCTAATGTAATTCATTCTGATTTTTCCTGAAATGTGTGCAAGCACTTCGAAACCATTGTCAAGTTTTACTTTGAACATTGCGTTCGGCTGTGCGTCCACAACTGTTCCTAATGCTTCAATGACGTCCTTTTTCGCCATAAATTACACCTCTCTCTTATACCAAGGTAAGCAGCTCAGGCTCACCGTCGTTAATTACAACTGTATTCTCATAATGTGCTGACAGCTTTCCGTCTCTCGTAACTACCGTCCAGTCGTTGTCCAGTGCGTCTACTTCGTAAGTTCCTACTGCAATCATAGGTTCTATAGCAAAGACCATACCGCTCTGAAGTCTCGGACCTTTACCCGGTTTACCATAGTTTGGAATCTGTGGATCCTCGTGAAGATCCCTGCCGACTCCGTGACCTACAAATTCACGAATTACTGAGAAACCTTCGCTTTCAGCTTTCTGCTGAATAGCATGAGAAATATCCGATAGCCTGTATCCTACTTTGGCATACTGAATGCCCTCAAAGAAACTCTCTCTGGTTACGCGGATAAGTTTCTGTGCTTCTTCACTTATCTCACCCACAGGGTAAGTTCTCGCTGCGTCACTGACATAGCCTTTGTATGTTGAGCCTACATCAACGCTCACGATGTCACCCTCTTTAAGGATTCTATCTTTGTCCGGAATACCGTGAACTATTTCTTCGTTTACGGATACACATGCACTGCCGGGAAAACCGCCATATCCTTTGAATGTAGGATACATATTATGTTTACGAATCATTTCTTCAACAAAGCGGTCTATGTCCAGAGTAGACATGCCCGGTTTTATAAAGTCGTTCAAGGCATTCAGGACTTCACCTGTTACCTTGCCCGACTCACGCATCAATTCTATTTCGTCTTTAGATTTGATAATAATCATATTACTCACCTAAAGCTTTAACAATTTCTGCAAATACATTGTCTAGTCCCAGTGCTCCGTCGATATTAACGATGTTACCTGCATTTGTATAGTAATCTACAAGCGGCATTGTCTGCTCATTGTAAACTTCTATTCTGTTTTCTACAGTTTCGATTGTATCGTCTGCTCTCTGGAACAGTTCTCCTCCGCAGATGTCACAAATGCCTTCCTTTTTAGGAGGAATGTTTACAACGTGGTAGCTTGCGCCACACTGTTTGCAAACTCTTCTACCTGTAAGTCTTGTGATAAGCTCTTCCTTCTCAACTTCGATATCGATGACTTTATCAAGCTTCATATCGTGTGCAGCAAGAAATTCGTCAAGCTTTTCTGCCTGGTAAACTGTTCTTGGGAAACCGTCAAGCAGGAATCCGTTTTTGCAATCGTCTTCCAGAAGTCTTGTTGTTGCAATCTCGATTACGAGATCGTCCGGAACGAGTTCACCTTTGTTCATATATTCTTGTGCTTTCTTTCCAAGCTCTGTTCCTCTTTTGATGTTATCTCTGAAGATGTCACCTGTTGAAATATGAGGGATGTTATATCTCTCTACAATTTTTACAGCCTGTGTGCCTTTTCCGGCTCCCGGTGGCCCTAATAAAACTGTTCTAAGCATTTGTATTTCATCTCCTTATTTCAGGAATCCCTGATAGTTTCTCATAACCATCTGGTTTTCCAGCTGTTTCATTGTGTCAATTGCTACACCTACAGCAATCAGAAGTGATGTTCCTCCGAAGCTGATGTTCAGTCCTGTGAACTGACCGATCAGTGTAGGTAGTGTTGCTATAATCGCAAGGAATATAGCACCAACAAGTGAGAGTCTGCTCATTACCTTTGTTAGGTATTCAACAGTTGCTCTACCGGGTCTGATACCCGGAATAAATCCGCCGTTAGCTTTCATATTCTGTGCAACTTCCATTGGATTAAATGTAATCGTTGTATAGAAGTAGTTGAAGAATATGATAAGCAGTACATTGAATACTGCATATACCCATACACCAGGGTTACCTGCAGGTGACAGCCATTTTGTCACGAATTCAGTAAATCCTGAGTTAGGGAAGAAGTAAGTCAATGTCAGTGGGAACTGAAGCAGTGATAGTGCGAAGATTACAGGAATAACTCCTGCCTGGTTTACCTTTAGCGGAATGTGTGTTGACTGACCGCCATACATCTTTCTTCCAACTACTCTCTTAGCATACTGTACAGGAATTTTTCTTGTTCCCTGCTGAACTTCAATTATTCCAAGAATGATTACAATTGCAAAGATTGCAAACAGTAAAATTGTTACAATTGAAATTGCGCCTTCGCTATACTGAGTCCACAGGCCTCGGATTCCGCTTGGGATTCTTGCGATGATACCTGCGAAAATCAGCAGTGATATACCGTTTCCGATTCCGTTTTCGTTAATCTGTTCACCCAGCCACATTAAGAAGGCTGTTCCTGCAGTCAGAACCAGGATGATTACTGCAAATGAGAACCATGACTGGTCTATAACAGTCTGTCTGAAAAGACCAACTGTCAGACCGAATGCCTGAACAAGTGCAAGGACAACAGTTACATATCTTGTAATCATTGCCATCTTCTTTCTGCCGCTTTCACCTTCCTTTGCAAGTCTTTCAAAGTAAGGGAATGCGATAGTCAGCAGCTGAATGATGATTGATGCAGTGATGTATGGTGTAATACTCAATGCAAAAATCGTAAAGTTACTGAAGGATCCTCCAGAGAAAAGGTCAAACAAATCAAGAAGACCTTTTTCTCCAGTGAAGATTTGTGCTAAAGCGGCTCTGTTGATTCCCGGAACCGGAATACATGAACCAATTCTGAAAACAACAAGCATTAAAAGAGTGAAAATAATCTTCGCTCTCATCTCAGGCACTTTGAATGCCTTAGAAACACTTTTTAGCATCTCCATACTAGATCACCTCTGCCTTTCCTCCGGCAGCTTCAATTTTTTCTACAGCAGACTTAGTGAATTTGTTAGCCTTTACTGTTAGATTTTTTTCTAATTCGCCGTTACCCAGAATCTTGATTCCGTCGATAACCTGCTTAACCATTCCTTCTGCAATCAGAAGTTCAGGTGTTACTTCTGTACCTGCTTCGAATCTGTTAAGATCTGAAACATTTACGATTGAATATTCTGTTGCCCATTTGTTATGGAAGCCTCTCTTTGGTAGGCGTCTGTAAAGTGGCATCTGTCCACCTTCGAAACCTAATCTTACGCCGCCACCGCTTCTTGATTTCTGACCGTTCATACCTCTGCCGGCAGTTTTACCCTGTCCTGTAGCTGTACCACGACCTTTTCTCTTTGGGTTGCGAGTAGAACCTTCCGGAGCTCTTAATTCATGCAGTTTCATTTGTTCGTGCACCTCCCTTATAGTTCTTCTACTGTTACAAGATGCGCTACTTTTTCAACAGCACCACGAGTCTGTGGAGTGTCTGCTAATTCAACTGAACGATGCATCTTTTTTAGTCCTAACGCTTCAACAACTTTTCTCTGTTTAGGGGAAGCGCCTATAGTACTCTTTGTTAAAGTAATTTTCAACATTTTAGCCATTGTACGTATCCTCCTAGCCTAAGATTTCTTCAGGTGTTTTACCTCTGAGCTTAGCAACCTTTTCTGCAGTCATCATACCCTTGAGACCTTCGATTGTTGCATAAGCCATGTTACCTGTGTTGTTTGAACCAAGTGATTTAGCTCTAACGTCTTTGATACCGGCAGCTTCAAGAACAGTTCTCACTGATGAACCTGCGATAACTCCAGTACCCTGTGCAGCAGGCATTAGTAAAACTTTTCCTGCTCCGAATACTCCGAGATTTCTGTGTGGGATTGTTGTTCCTACTGTAGGAACATATATTAACTTCTTCTTTGCATCTTCTGTAGCTTTTCTTACAGCTTCAGGAATTTCCTGAGCTTTACCAAGACCAACGCCTACATATCCGTTGCCGTCGCCAACAACTACAGTAACGCTGAATCTCATGTTTCTTCCGCCTTTAACAGTCTTTGCAACACGTCTGATGTTAACAATAGTTTCTGTTAAGTCAAGCTTGGATGCATCAATGATATTACGCATTCCTTTTGTCCTCCTGTTAGAATTTTAATCCGCCTTCACGAGCGCCGTCAGCTAATTCCTTTACTCTTCCGTGGTACAGGAATCCGCCTCTGTCAAAAGCAACAACTTCGATGCCTTTAGCAAGTGCTCTCTTAGCAATAGCTTCGCCAACTTTCTTTGCAGCTTCTTTGTTTCCGCCGTTAGCAATTTCTGCCTTAAGTTCTTTGTCAAGTGATGATGCTGAAACTAATGTAGTTCCTGTTACATCGTCGATGATCTGGCATGAAATGTTTTTGTTGGATCTGAAAACGCAAAGTCTTGGTTTTTCAGGAGTTCCGGATAAATTTTTTCTTACTCTCGCATGTCTCTTGACACGCTTATCGTTTCTGCTTTCTTTTGCCATTTTCACTTCACTCCTTTCTATTTAGCGCCTGTCTTGCCTTCTTTTCTGCGAATAACTTCATTTTCATACTTGATTCCCTTGCCCTTATATGGTTCAGGTTCTCTCCATGATCTGATGTTTGCAGCATAGTTTCCAACAAGTGCCTTATCAATACCTTTTACTACTACTGTAGTAGCATCAGGAGTTTCAGTTGTGATTCCTTCTGGGTCAACCATTTCAACAGGGTGTGAGAAACCGAGGTTCATAACAAGAGTGTTACCCTTCTTTTCTGCTCTGTAACCTACACCGTTGAGAAGCATTTTCTTTTCGTATCCTGCTGTAACACCTGTAACCATGTTGCTTACCAGTGTTCTTGCAAGACCGTGCTGTGCTCTGTGGTTTCTTTCATCAGAAGATCTTGTGAAAATAACTTCGTTGTCTTTTACTTCAATATTGATTAATTTGCTAACCTGTTCCTGCAGCTGACCCTTAGGTCCCTTTACTGTAACGAGATTCTTTTCATCTACAGTAACTTCTACACCGGCAGGAAGTGCAACAGGTTTTCTACCTATTCTTGACATATCTATACCCTCCTACCAAACATAACAGATTACTTCGCCGCCAACGCCGAGTTTTCTTGCTTCTCTATCACTGATAACACCTTTTGATGTTGAGATGATAGCGATACCAAGACCACCAAGAACTCTTGGAACTTCGTTTGCCTTAGCATAAACTTTTAGACCTGGCTTTGAAATCTTCTTAATTCCATTGATAACTTTTTCTTTGTTAGCACCATATTTCATCTGAACTTTGATGATGCCCTGCTTGTTGTCGTCTACAACGTCGTAACCGCCAATGTAGCCTTCTTCAAGCAAAATCTCTGCGATTGATTTCTTCATCTTTGATGCAGGGATTTCAACTACATCATGACCTACAGTATTGGCATTTCTGATTCTTGTTAGCATATCTGCTATTGGATCTGTCATTGTCATTACAGTATTTCTCCTCTCTCTTGCGTGGTATCCCTTCCCGGGACCTTCGCACTGATTTAACTTATATCTTACCAGCTAGCTTTTCTTACGCCAGGAATTTCTCCCTTGTAAGCTAACTCTCTAAAACAAATTCTGCATATTCCATATTTTTTAAGTACAGAATGAGGTCTTCCACAAATTCTGCATCTTGTATATGCACGTGTTGAATACTTAGGTTTTCTCTGCTGTTTAACCTTAAGCGATGTCTTAGCCATCTTAACCTCCTACTACTTTTCAAACGGCATTCCAAGAAGTTCGAGCAGTGCTGCAGCTTCTTCGTCAGTCTTAGCCGTAGTTGTAAATACAATGTTCATACCTTTGATTGTGTCAACTTCATCATAGTTGATTTCAGGGAAGATTAACTGTTCTTTGATACCCATTGAATAGTTTCCTCTGCCATCGAATGAATTCTTGCTAACACCCTTGAAGTCTCTTACTCTTGGAAGAGAGATATTGAAGAACTTGTCAACAAATTCGTACATGTTGTCTCCTCTAAGAGTTACTTTTGCTCCAACAGGCATGCCCTGTCTTACCTTGAAGTTTGCGATTGACTTCTTAGCTTTTGTAGTAACAGGTTTCTGTCCAGTGATTAGACCTAATTCTTTAACTGCTGTTTCAAGAATCTTAGCGTTTTCTTTAGCTTCGCCAAGACCCATATTTATAGTTACTTTTACCAGCTTTGGAACGTCCATTACGTTTTCGTAGTTGAACTTTTCTTTAAGAGCCGGGAAAACATCATTTTTGTAAGTTTCTCTTAATCTTGCTGTCAAAATCGTCTCCTCCTTTCCTAGTCAATTACCTTACCGGTTTTTCTGTTGATTCTAACTTTTTTGCCATCTTCAGTCTTGTAACCGATTTTTACTGCTTCGCTTGCTTTTGCGTCGTAGAACATTACGTTTGAAGCATCGATAGGTCCTTCAATATGCTTGATTTCAGCAGGAGCAGTTCTAGTCTGCTTCTGATGCTTAGTCTGAATATTAACGCCTTCAACGATTACTCTGTTTTCTTTTGGCATTGCCTTTAGGACTTTTCCAGTCTTACCTTTGTCTTTTCCAGCGATTACTACTACTGTATCATCTTTCTTTATACGCATCTTTGTCCACCTCCCTATAATACTTCCGGTGCCAATGACACGATCTTCATAAAGCCCTTGTCTCTGAGTTCTCTAGCTACAGGTCCAAAAATACGTGTACCTACTGGAGTTTTATCTTCTTTATCTTTTATGATAACTGCTGCGTTCTGGTCGAACTTAACATAGCTTCCGTCTGCTCTTCTAGCACCTTTTTTAGTTCTAACCACTACAGCTTTAACAACGTCGCCCTTTTTAACAACGCCGCCTGGTGTTGCTTCTTTAACAGCACAAACGATTACGTCACCGATGTTTGCATACTGACGGCTAGTTCCGCCAAGGATTCGGATACATAAAAGTTCTTTTGCACCTGAATTGTCAGCAACTCTAAGTCTTGTTTCTGTCTGAATCATTTCCTGGTGCCTCCTTATTTAACTTTCTCAACGATGTTAACAAGTCTCCATCTCTTATCTCTTGATAGAGGTCTTGTTTCCATAATTCTTACTTTATCTCCAATATTGCATTCGTTGTTTTCGTCATGAGCCTTAACCTTTTTGGTTCTCTTAACAGCCTTACCATAAAGGGAATGTCTTACGAAGTCTTCGATTGCAACTACTACAGTTTTATCCATTTTGTCGCTTACTACGATGCCGACCTTTGTTTTTCTTCTATTTCTTTCTACTGCCATAGTAATACATCCTCCTTCCTATTAAGCCTGAGCCTTCTCAAGCTCTTTTTCCCTGATTATAGTCTTTACTCTTGCAATATCTCTCTTAACTTCTCTCATCTTTACAGGGTTTTCAAGCTGTCCTGTAACATGCTGGAATCTAAGATTGAAAAGTTCTTTCTTCATTTTTTCAAGCTCTGCTGTAAGCTCGATATCTGTCATTTCTCTCATTTTCTTTAGTTCCATTATGCTTCACCACCCTTTGCGTTTTCTTCTTTGATGGCAAACTTTGATTTGATTGGAAGCTTGTGACTTGCAAGTCTGATAGCTTCTCTTGCCTGTGCTTCAGTAACTCCTTCGATTTCGAACATTACTCTACCTGGCTTAACTACTGCTACCCAGTATTCAGGTGAACCTTTACCGGAACCCATACGTACTTCTGCAGGTTTCTTTGTTACTGACTTATGTGGGAAAATCTTAATATATACTTTACCACCTCTTTTGATAGATCTTGTCATTGCGATTCTGGCAGCTTCTATCTGATTTGAAGTGATCCAGCCACATTCCTGTGCTACTAGGCCGTACTTACCATAAGTAATTGTGTTACCTTTAGTAGCTACGCCCTTCATTCTACCTCTGTGAACTCTTCTATGCTTAACGCGCTTTGGCATTAACATGGCGTGTTCCTCCTTTCTCTAGTGCTTATTCTTCGATTGCTTCAGCTGGTGCTTCTTCAACCTGTGGTGCTTCTACTACTGGCTCCTGCTTAGGAGTCTTTCTAACTCTTGGGTTTACTGCTTTTGGGGCTTCCTGTCTAGCGCCTCTGTCGTTACGATCGTTTCTTCTTCTATCGTTTCTTCTTCTGTCGCCGTCTCTTCTGCCTCTTCTTTCACCCTTTTCACGCTTTTCTTCGCGGATTGGGCTCTGTAATCCCTTGTCTAGGATTTCGCCGTGGTTAATCCAAACCTTAACGCCGATTTTACCATAAGTTGTATCAGCTTCAGCGAAACCGTAATCGATGTCAGCTCTGATTGTGTGAAGTGGAACGTTTCCTTCTGAATATTTTTCGCTTCTTGCGATTTCAGCTCCACCAAGTCTACCTGAGCAAAGAACTTTGATTCCCTTTGCGTTAGCTTTCATTGTTCTGCCGATAGCCTGCTTCATTGCTCTTCTGAATGAAACTCTTCTTTCAAGAGCCTGTGCGATGCTTTCAGCTGTAAGCTGTGCATCAAGTTCAGCTCTTCTTACTGATTCGATTGAGATTTCTACATCTTTCTTTGTCATCTTAACTAATGCAGCCTTAAGTTCTTCAACACCGTTTCCGGCTCTTCCGATAACCATACCAGGTCTTGCAGTCAGTACGATAACTCTGATTTTATCTCCTGCAGCTCTTTCGATAAGTACCTTTGATACTCCTGCTGCGTAAAGCTTCTTCTTAACGTATTCTCTAACTTTGTTATCTTCGATAAGCATGTCTGCAAAGTTTGCTTTGTCAGCATACCATTTTGAATTCCAGTCTTTGATTACGCCCACTCTTAATCCATGTGGACTTACTTTCTGACCCATTCAGTGAACCTCCATTTCTTAGTCTCTCTCCTTAAGAGTTACACCTACGTGGCTTGATCTCTTAAGAATGATTGATGCTCTACCCTGTGCTCCGGCTCTCCATCTCTTCATTGTAGGGCCCTGATGAGCGTATACTTCTGCAACATATAAGTTGTCTGGATTCATATCGTGATTGTTTTCAGCATTTGCTGCTGCTGAAAGAACAACCTTTTCGATTATTTCTGCTCCCTTACCAGGAGTGAATTTTAGAATGTTTAATGCCTCGTTTAAGTCCTTACCTCTTACAAGATCTGCAACAGGCTTTAGCTTTATAGGAGACATTCTCACGTATTTTGCAACTGCTTTTGCTTCCATTTTTATCTCCTTTTCTTATCTAACCTTTGATGACTTATCCGCAGCATGACCTTTGTAAGTTCTTGTTGGAGCGAATTCTCCAAGCTTGTGTCCTACCATGTCTTCTGTAATATATACTGGAACATGCTTTCTACCGTCATGGACTGCAATAGTGTGTCCCACCATCTGTGGGAAAATAGTTGATGGTCTTGACCAGGTCTTGATTACTTTCTTTTCGTTAGCTTCGTTCATAGCGATGATAGCCTTCAGAAGCTTCGCGTCTACGAAAGGACCCTTTTTAATTGATCTGCCCATTATCTATGCTCCTTCCTTATCTTTCATTTCTCTTCTTTACGATATACTGGTTTGATGCCTTGTTCTTCTTTCTTGTCTTATATCCAAGAGCAGGTTTACCCCAAGGTGTAACAGGATTCTTACGTCCTACAGGTGCTCTACCTTCACCACCACCGTGTGGGTGATCGTTAGGGTTCATAACAGAACCTCTTACTGTAGGTCTCCATCCCATATGTCTCTTTCTACCAGCTTTACCGATCTGGATGTTAGCGTGTTCTCCGTTACCAACTTCACCGATTGTAGCTCTGCAGTTGATAAGGATTTTTCTAACTTCGCCGGAAGGTAGTCTTACCTGAGCATATTTTTCTTCTTTAGCCATCAGCTGAGCGCCGTTACCTGCTGATCTAGCAAGCTGTCCGCCCTTACCAGGCTTAAGTTCGATGTTGTGGATTACTGTACCAACCGGAATGTTTGCGATTGGAAGCGCATTTCCGATTTTGATATCTGCTTCAGGACCTGAGAAAAGAACATCTCCAACCTGTAAGTGTTCAGGAGCGAGGATGTATCTCTTTTCGCCATCTGCATATGTTAACAGTGCAATGTTTGCACTTCTGTTTGGATCGTATTCGATTGTTGTAACTGTTGCCGGAATATCGTCCTTAGTTCTCTTAAAGTCGATGATTCTGTACTTAGGTCTTGTACCGCCGCCTCTGTGTCTTACAGTGATCTTACCTCTTGAGTTTCTTCCTGAGTGCTTCTTAAGAGTTACTGTAAGAGATTTCTCAGGTTTCTTTGCTGTGATTTCTTCAAATGTAGAAACCGTCATACCTCTTAAACCAGGAGTGGTCGGATTGTATTTTTTAATTCCCATTGTAGCCTACCTCCTATATTACAGACCCTGGAAGAATTCGATTTCTTTGCTGCTGTCTGTAAGAGTTACGATTGCTTTTTTGTAAGCAGCTGTCTTACCTACGCTTCTTCCCATTCTCTTAACTTTACCGTCCATGTTCATGATGTTAACTTTCTTAACATCTACGCCGAAGATTTCTTCGATTGCGTGCTTAACTTCTGTTTTGTTAGCATCTACTGCAACTTTGAATGTGTACTTCTTATTCTGAGCGATATCCATACTTCTTTCAGAAATTACAGGTTTGATAATTACATCATATGCTGTTCTCATTATAAGTACACCTCCTCGATTTTTTCTACTGCTTCTTTTGTTACGATGAAGCTTGTGTGGTTTACGATTTCGTAAACGTTCATTGTTCCTACAAGAGCAGTTCTTACTCCAGGAATGTTTGCTGCTGATCTTACGATGTTTTCGTCTTTTTCAGCTGTTACGATTAAAGCTTTCTTTCCAGCTTTAACGTTCTCAAGAACCTTTACCATCTCCTTAGTTTTTGGAGCATCGAATTTCAGTTCGTCAAGAACGATGATTTCTTTTTCTGCAACCTTTGCTGAAAGAGCAGATTTCATAGCTAATCTCTTTAGCTTCTTAGGTACTGAATATCTGTAATCTCTTGGCTTTGGTGCAAATACGATACCTCCACCGATCTGTGAAGGGTCTGTTGTGCTACCCTGTCTGTGACGACCAGTTCCCTTCTGTCTGAAAGGCTTTCTTCCGCCGCCTCTTACTTCAGCTCTAGTCTTAGCTGACTGAGTGCCCTGTCTCTGGTTTGCAAGGTAGTTAACTACTACTGCATGAACAGCGTTAGCGTTTGGCTCAATGCCGAATATTTCATCTTTTAGCTCAATTGTTCCGGCTTCTGCTCCGGCCATGTTAAGCATAGTTACTTTTGCCATTACGTGCTTCCTCCTTTCCTGAGTTCGTCTTATTTGTCCTGACCTTTGACAGCATACTGGATTCTAACCAGGCTTCCTTTGCCGCCAGGTACTGCACCTTTAACGAGCATCAGGTTTCTGTCAGTGTCAACCTTTACTAAAACAACATTCTGAACTGTAACTGTTTCGCGACCCATTCTACCAGGACCTGCATTACCCTTGAATACTCTTGATGGGTAAGTACCTGCTGCCAATGCACCGGCAAGTCTCTTGTGTTTTGAACCATGAGTCATAGGACCTCTGTGATGTCCGTGTCTCTTAATGTTACCCTGTGTTCCTTTACCTTTTGAAACGCCTGTAACATCAAGCTTCTTGCCTTCTTCGAAGTCTGCTACTGTTATAACCTGGCCAAGTTCGTAAGTTTCGCCTTCCTCAACTCTGAACTCTGTCAGATGTTTTTTCAGAGGAGCACCACTCTTTTCGAAGTGTCCTGTTAAAGGCTTGTTTACTCTGTGTGCCTTTGTGTCTTCGAATCCAACCTGTACTGCATTGTAACCATCAGTCTCAACTGTCTTGATCTGAGTTACAACTTCAGGACCGGCTTCAATAACAGTTACAGGAATTACTTCTCCTGTTTCTGCGAAAATCTGAGTCATTCCGATTTTCTTACCTAAAATTGCTTTCATTATTTTTCCTCCTTGATTCTTACAGCGGATTGGAGCCTTGCGACTCTAATCATACTAAGGGAGAGTCCCTTACTTATTCGTTTGAAATCTTATAATTTGATTTCGATGTCCACACCTGCAGGTAAGTCGATCTTTGTGAGAGCGTCTGTTGTCTGAAGTGTAGCGTTTGTGATGTCGATCAGTCTCTTGTGAGTTCTCTGTTCGAACTGTTCTCTGCTGTCCTTGTATTTGTGAACAGCTCTCAGGATTGTTACTACTTCTTTTTCTGTTGGTAGTGGAATAGGTCCTGAAACATCTGCTCCTGTTTTCTTTGCAGTTTCAACGATTTTTGCTGCTGACTGATCCAGCAGAGCGTGGTCATAAGCCTTAAGCTTAATTCTGATTTTCTGTAATTCGCTCATTTTTTCCTCCTAATTTTTTTCTGTACTGTTTTCGCTATGCTCGTACAAGGGGTTCTAATGCCTGCTTTCTCAACGTGTGCAGGTCATTTGCTTACTTAGCACACGCCTCCGTGCGTTTCTTTATTTTTTACACAAAGCAAAAGCGGCGAACACCTTCGCCCCCATCTTGTGGGGACAATTCTCAGTAGAAATTACCTGATAGCTCAGCAACTTCCTACTTCATCGCCTTAAGCAAGCTTTTATAGTATATCCTATGTCGACAAAGATTGCAAGACTTTTTTTACGGTTTTTTTACATATTTTTTCGCGGTTTGCTCCGCTAAAGTGAGCAACTTCAACGCCTTCAGCTTTGGTCCTGTTTACACTCCCCCACGCGTTTCCTGTTTTTCTCCTACCCGACTCTTAATCCCCTATTATGATTTCTTGTAAATTAAAAAATTCTGTCATTTTGTGTTTAAATTTCTAAAAGTGGGTATATATAAATCATCAGGGTGTAAATTGAGGAGGTAATTAAAAATGGTAAAGATTTTAAAATGCATGCATTGCGGAAATATCGTAGAAATGATTGATGACAAAGGAGTTCCTGTAGTATGTTGCGGCGACAAGATGACAGTGTTTGAACCAAATACTACTGATGCAGCTCAGGAAAAGCACGTTCCTGTAGTTAAACAGGAAGGCAACGTAGTAACTGTTACAGTCGGAAGTGTTGAGCATCCGATGACAGAAGAGCATCACATTGCTTTCATTTATCTTGAAACAACAAAGGGTCTAAAGAGAGCTATGCTTGACCACACAGGAAAACCGGAAGCAAAATTCGCGCTTCTCGAAGACGAAAAGGTAATCGCAGCTTACGAATTTTGCAACCTTCACGGGTTCTGGATGGCAAAACTCTAACCCGTGCGCCGGCGGCGGCCGGCAACCTTCACGGGTTCTGGATGGCAAAGCTTTAACCCGTGCGCTGGCGGCGGCCGGCTAAATATACCATAAAACACACTAACATAAACTTAACTAACATCTATTATATAAACACCTAAAAAGAAAGAACACAGAAGAATTTACTTTTGAGGGTCACCTCAATTCTCTGTGTTCTTTTAATTTCTTTGTTTTCTCTTTTCTAGTCTTACAAAATGTTTAATAAGAATCGTCTCCATTAAATAAGAAAAAATCAGAAGTGCTCCGAACGCAACAATCAGCGCCATAAACACCGCCCCATATGATTCCACAAACAGATTCACAACTGCCGTAACCGCTATCGCCACAGAAAAAATTATCTGAAGCACGAAAAGCGTTACTGAGTTAGCTTTTCCTTCTGCAGTTTCGATTGACGAAGTCTTCTCATTGGACTTTTCTATAGTCACAACATTATATATTGTATTTATTCCGATAACCAGCATCAGGATTCCTGCAATCATCATCTTGGGGTCAATTACACCCGATAAAACGTTGGCAAATATATCAAGGATTGCCAAAGAAGAAAAACATCCGCCTATGATAAACCTTCTTTTCAAGAAAAATTTCATAAAATTCTTCCCCCTTCATAACATATATGTATATCACAAGAATCAATTAAATGTCAATAAAACATTCAAACTTTAACATAAATATCACAAAATGCCCAGTAAGCAGAGAACGCAGCGATGGCGACATGAGGTGTGTCTCTCTTGGGTCTCACTTAGTTGATTTCTATCGACCGTGCAACACTTTAGATCACACAGGGTCTGTGGCCATCGACTGTACAACGTGCTCCGACCGTGCTCAGTCGATTGTAATCGACCACGCAACGCACTTTGACCATATGCGGTCGATTGGCATCAACCATGAATTAGCAAAAACAGTAAATATCTCAATAGTCGCAATCCGCGCTGTCTTTTTCAGAGCTTGACTAAGCGCAGATTGCCACATCATTAAATAACACTGTTAATTTCGGCTCCCAAATAAGCGCAGGTTTAAGTTTTGCAAAAGCACGCTTATATTTGTCGCCGAAATCTCCTTCTATATGAGTATAAGTACACAAAAATCGGGGATTTTTGTTGAAAATCCAACATTTCACTAAGCGCAGATTTTGTTTTTTGCAAATCACGCTGAGTTAAAAGCAAAAAATCTCAGCGTAGATTTGTATTTTTGCGAAACGCGCTGAGTTAGCCCGAACTAACCATCTCTGAGTATCAGCGCAAATTGGCGGTTTTGTGATATGCGCTGGGGTAGGCACGACTAATCACTTCAGATTGTCGAGGTAGGCATAGTTAACCACTTCGAGGCGCCGGGTTAGATGATTCTAACCACCTCGACGCACCGGGTTAGGCGCGACTAACTGTCCTCAATAGCTAAGTTAGACATGGCTAACCACGTCATCTCATGAGCAAAGCACCCTGCCGGCCGGCAGGGTGCTTATTCCTTCTCTTTTCTTTTATCTTTCGTGTCTGTAATCAGCTAGTTCCTCTGCAATATTTAGAATATGGTCGCCGATTCGCTCAAAATCCGTAAGCATCTCAGTATATAAGATGCACGGCTCATCGGCACATATTCCCTTATGCATTCTGTCAAGATGATTGTTTCTGAACTCCCTTGTCATATCATCGATTCTCTGCTCAAGGGCAGCCGAAGCACTCAGACCCACAATATCCAGATGCTTTATACTCTTCAGAGAATCCATTCCCTTAACACAAGCATCCTTCATCTCTTTGATTTCTTCTATTGCATATTTTGACAGACCACTTCCTCCTGTTCCTCCCGGGTTCAACCTGTCGCTGTAATCACATATGTTCATTGCGTGATCTCCGACTCTCTCTAGATTTGAACAGATTCTGAAATAACTGTTTATAACAATAGAGTCCTCTGCATTGGCTTCGTGAATCATCATCTTGGATATGAATCTGGAAATTTCCTTATTAAGGAAGTCAATATATTCCTCCCTTTCGCGGACCTCCGCTCTCAAGTCAGGATCGGACGTCAATACAGCATCATAACTCTTGGCAAGATTTTCCCTTACCATACCCGCCATTCTGCTAAGCTCATTTCTGATTCCGTTACGAAGAATCGAAGACATACCTAGTGTATAATCATCTGTTCTAAGTTCAGGCTGCAGGTAAACAAGTCTTTGAACCCCCTCTGATTCCGATTCCACCTCCGGAAGAATCTTCTTTGCCAGTACAGCAAGGTAATTTCCAAAAGGTAAAAGCAAAATAGTAGTAACAATATTAAACAAAGTATGCATATTCGCAATCTGTGCATCCGGACGGTTCGGTGTCCACGACGAAACAAGACTCGTAAGCGGCGTAAATATACATATAATTGTAAAGAGCGTCGCACCTATCACATTGAACATAAGATGTATAATAGTAGCTCTTTTTGCACTTCGTGTAGTTCCCACTGACGCAAGAATCGCGGTAATACACGTTCCTATATTTTGACCAAACAAAACAAATACAGCGCCGTCAAGTCCAATCAGCCCGCTCATTGCAAGTGCCTGCAGAATACCTACAGAAGCTGACGATGACTGAATAACTGCCGTAAACAACATTCCTGCCAGTAGCCCGAACAGAGGGTTTGTGAAATTAGTCAAAAGATTTACGAAGGTCGGTGATTCTCTGAGAGGAACCATAGACGAACTCATCATCTCCATCCCGATAAACAAAACTCCAAGCCCCGCAACTATCTGACCATAGTTGTGAAAGCTCACTTTCTTAAAAAACACAATCAGAACGACACCGACAAACGCAAACAGCGGAGCCAGCGCGCCTACATCCAACGCTATGAGCTGCCCTGTGATAGTGGTACCAATATTCGCACCCATTATTATCCAGACCGCCTGATTAAGCGTCATCATTCCCGCATTAACAAATCCGACAACCATTACAGTAGTAGCCGATGATGACTGTATTATCGCAGTTATACCTGCACCTACAGCGACACCGCACAGCCTGTTAGCTGTCAACTTCTCCAGAGTTTCTTTCATTCTGTTTCCGGCAGCAGCTTCGAGCCCTTCACTCATCATCTGCATTCCGTACAGAAACAGCGCCAGTCCGCCAAGCAGACCCAAGAAACTAGTTGCACCCATACTCAAATTCTCCTCTCTTATTATAAAACCAGAAAAATTATATCTGCGCATGTGCAAGCGGTCAATGATTAAAATAGTCTTAGATAAGCCGAAGGCTCATTTTTCAAGCAGCAGCAGTGCTTAACATGCGACACGCAAAAAGTGTAAACTTTAGTCTCTATCTCCCTGTAGCAACCCCTAATCAACAAATATGCTTCCGCCGATAAACTCCCTTATAATCGAATTGTTCACAATAATGGAATCGTCCTCAATTTTTCGGAAGAATCTCAGGAACCTGAGCATTCTCGTTGCCTCTGCATATTCCTCCTCCATCGGAGTGATACTCAAAAGCAGCGGCTCTGCATACTTTCTGAGCACCGATATCTCATAAACATGGTAGGAGTTAAAGAACACATCCGCTTCATTACTATATGGGAAAATATTCTTGTCCTCGCCTTCCCTCACCTTTGGCCAGTCCCTGATTGTGCTCTGAGCGTTTCTGCCTCTGTAGAGGTTGTCCCTTACCATTCTTCGCAGCATTCTCTCGTCTGTCGTCGGAATTCTGTTGTGAGAATCGATATTGAGCTGAGTCAGAGGACTTATATAAATCTTAAACTTTTCGTTGTCGTCAATAAACTCGGTAAGCTTACCGTTCAGTCCGTGAATGCCTTCTATTACTATAGGCTGTCCTTCCTCCACCGAGGTAAAATTCTTGCCGAATGTCTTGTGTCCTGCAACAAAATCAAATTCCGGCATATCAACAGTCTCACCCTTCAGGAGCCTGTTCATACAGTCATTAAACAATCCGATATCCAGAGCCTCCAGATTTTCGAAATCGTAATCCCCGTTCTCATCACGAGGCGTTTCTTCTCTTTCTAGGAAAAAGTCATCCGTTCCCATGTACAAAGGTCTGAGCCCGTTTACTCGCAGCTGAACGCAAAGTCTTCTGGCAAATGTTGTCTTTCCCGACGAAGACGGTCCCGCAATCAAAATAATTCTCTTCTTGCGAGTTTTGATCATATCCGCAATCTGCGCGATTTTCTTTTCATGAAGTGCTTCCGATACCTGAATAAGGCTCTTATACTCTCCGCTCTCGATTTTTTCATTAAGGTCCTCAACAAAGTTAACGCCCAGAAGCTCGTCCCACCTTGTCTGCTCACCGAAAGCCTCGTACATTTTTACTTCGTCCACATACTCAGGAATAACATTAGGTTTGCTCGGATGAGGGAACCTCAAAAGCACGCCGTTTCTGTATTTCATCAGCTGAAAATATTCCACATAGCCTGTGGAAGGCACCATTAGGCCATAGAAAAAGTTCCTATAGCCTTCCAAGGAATAAAATCTAACATATGATAAATTAAGGGATGAAGCAATAAGTCTCTGTTTCTCAACCCTGCCATCATGCTCAAGAATCTCAAGAGCTTCGTCTCTATCCACGATTTCCTTCACAAGAGGGATATCTTGGACAACAAGCTCCCTCATTCTCATCTCCACATCAGCAATATCTGCATCTGTCAGTTCGCGCTCTGCGTGGATTTCCGTATACAGTCCTTTGTTCAGCGAATTCTGGATTTCAACATCATCACAATTCAGCACATCAGAAACCGCCTTTAGATATATCAAAGACAAGCTGTGCTGATATATGAGATTAGCTGTTTGGTTTCTCATATCCAAAAATTCCACATCGCAAGATTCCTCCAGCGCATAGCCAAGCTCAACAACCTCGTTGTTCACCTTAGCCGCCAGAACTTTATACGGAAGTTCACTTTTTATTTCGTTATATACATCCTCGAGAGTAGCGCCCCTTTCGGCCTCTCTTTCTTCCCACTCCCCTTTGGGAGCTCTCCTGACATTGATAAGCAAAATTTTCCCTCCTTCGCATCAAAGCGATTTGCCGCATCTCCGCCGATTTCTCTTCGGCGCATCTTCGCCCTTTAAATCGGCATATTATTTCCGGCATCAGCTTTGACAGTTATGTAATCATCATACCACATACAGATTCCGGTGTGAAGTCTCAGACAAATAAGTCACGAGAACTCCTTTCGTTTTTCATACTCCTGCAGTTCTCGGATTTGATTTTCAAGTATAGACCTAATACTAACGGGCGTCCGACTTTTCGCCTGACACCCGCTTTTTCAACTAAAGACTTATGATTCATTCTTGCTGTGATCCAGATACATTTCCACAACTCTTGCCATTTCCTCATCCTTGAGGGTAATGCCCTTGCCCATTCTGTCATGTTTGTCATTCCAGTCTCTAATGTCAAACTTCGGACTCTGATCGTTCCATGACACGATATTAAGTTCTCTGGTCCAACCTGATTCTTGGTTGCAAATTACACCAATGTGCTTTTTGATTTCAAATGTTACTTTGTGTTCCATCATATAATCCTTCCTATACCCTTTTCTATAAATTACCATTTTTGGAAACAACTGTCAATTCATTCAAATTCTTTTTCAATCCCCTTTAAAAGAGAAAATCCACACAACTTACAGATACAAACACAATTTCAGGTCGGTTAAAAAGCCTGATTGGAAACTTACTGTTTCCCAACCCCCTGCTTACAACCATTTCGAACCTGCTACCGTCCTCTCTTTGTTTTTCGTGCACACCCTGAAAATATTTCGGAAACAGACCCTGCTCCGGCGAGTAAATGCCTTTTTTGATAAATGGAATTCTGAACTGTCCGCCATGGGCGTGTCCCGTCAACACCAAGTCGCAAGGTGTCTTTGCGTATATGTCAAAGAGCTGAGGTTCGTGGGCCAGCAAAATCCAAAACCCTTTTCCGGCTCCATCAAAGATTTTTTCTGCCGATTCGATGATTATTTTTTCGTCGTGATTTCTGTTATCACGGTTGTAACCACGACTTTCATCTATGACCGCCTGAGAAAGGCCTCCAAAAATGTATTTTTTGCCACATTTTTTAAATTCATATCTCTTATTAAAAAGAATCTTCATGTATTTTTCGGCGTCCCCAAGAAAATTTGCATAATCATCGGCAGAGAGGCTTTGTTCGTGATTACCCTGAACATACAGGACTTCTGCAATCTCGGAAAGTCCCCTAACTGCCTGCATTGCTGCCTCGTAATTCGTAAAGTTTCTGTCTATCAAATCTCCGGTGATTACAATTATGTCAGGATTCGCCTCTTTTACTTTTTGCAGCAAGTTCTTCTGGCCTTTGCCGAAAATTCTGCTCTGTAGGTCCGAAACCTGTGCAATTCGAAGGGCTTCTGTTCCGGTGCCTGTCGCACTTGCGCCGATTCTATATTCTGTTGTCACTATTAATCTGTTATTGAAGTAAAAAAACCAAAGCAGCAGCGCCGCCGCGATTACCGTTCCCACAATTATTTCTATATACTGCATTCAAATATCCTTTCTTTTGTTGCTATTAATATATTTTACGATTATAATATAAGCATTACAAGGGGGTGTCTTCACTTATGAAAAAAAGATATCTGGTGGTGCCTGCGGCACTTTTGCTGCTAGCAGGGATGTACATGGGAAACAACGACCAGCCCAAACTTTCCTCGGCCGAAAAAAATGAGGTAATAATACGCGCCAAAAATTTTATACGCCGTATCAACCGCAGAGAATACGAAAGTTGTTATAGTCTCTTTGATGGAAAGCTAAAGGAGTCTATGACTTTGGAACAGATGGCTCAGACCTTTGACAGAATCCTTGATTCAATCGGCAGTTTCGAAAAATTCAAAGGAATATCCGTAAATCTTCACGAGTCACCGGAAGAGGATTACGTGGTTTGCTCAATCAAATGCGACTACTCACTGGGCAGCGCAACTTATACAATTTCATTTAACCAAAAACTAGAAATAGGCGGCCTCTACATCAAGTAGGGCTCGCCCTTTTTTATTCCGTATTTAAAGCTCAATCTCAAGCTCAACCGGACAGTGATCGCTTCCCATTATATCAGTATGAATCTTAGCTTCTTTTATCCTTGATTTCAAATCATCACTGACGATAAAATAATCGATTCTCCATCCTGCATTATTCTTTCGAGCATTAAATCTGTATGACCACCAGCTGTAGACACCTGTTACGTCAGGATACAAGAACCTAAAGGTATCCACAAATCCCGCATCGAGAAGCTCTTTCATTTTGCCGCGTTCTTCGTCAGAAAATCCCGCATTTCCTCTGTTATTCTTCGGATTCTTAAGGTCAATCTCAGAAAAGGCAACATTCATATCGCCGCAGATTATCACAGGCTTCTTCTCCTTAAGTCCGCAAACAAAATCCCTAAAGTCATCTTCCCACTTCATTCTGTAGTCAATACGCTTAAGCTGCTCCTGCGCATTCGGCACATACACATTTATAAGATAAAAATCATCATACTCCAGAATAAGCCCACGGCCCTCATCTGTATGTTCACCAAAATTTTTCTGCAAGGACAAAGGTTCTTTCCGCGCAAAAACCGCCGTTCCGGAATAACCCTTTTTCTCTGCACTGCAAAAGTACTGATAATATCCCGGCAGGTCAACCGTGGCCTGTCCTTCTTGCATCTTGGTTTCCTGAATACATATAAAATCCGCATCCAAATTTTTCATTGATTCCTCAAAGCCTTTGCCAAGGCAGGCCCTGAGTCCGTTAACGTTCCATGATACTAATCTCATTATATTTCCTCGCTTATATACTCAATCTAGCCCTGCAGCTTTGCAAGCTCAACAGCTGTCTGAGCAGCAACCTTTGCATTGTTAAACACCAGCTGAATATTCGCATCCAAACTTTCGCCTCCTGTGATTTCCTTTACCTTTGCAAGGAGAAACGGTGTAGTTTCTTTTCCGCTGATACCTTTTTCGAAAAGCTCGCTGACAGCTTTGTCGATTGCTGCATTTATAAGCTCAGCATCCATTGAAAATTCCTCCGGAATAGGGTTAGTTACAAGCATTCCGCCCTTCAGACCTGCGCCTCTCTGAGCATCAAAAGCTTCAGCAACTTCCTTCGGTGTATCTAGTCTGTAATCAACCCCAAATCCGCTGGTTCTCGTATAGAATGCAGGCAGTTCTTCTGTTCCGTATCCGATTACAGGAACACCCTTTGTTTCGAGATATTCCAGTGTCAGACCCAGGTCGAGAATCGCCTTTGCGCCTGCACACACTACCATTACAGGTGTCTGAGCCAATTCTTCCAGGTCAGCAGAAATATCCATAGTAGTTTCTGCACCTCTGTGAACTCCTCCGATTCCACCTGTAGCAAAGACCCCAACTCCTGCCATATTTGCGATAATCATTGTAGTTGCAACAGTTGTAGCACCGTCGATTTTTTTTGCAAGCACTACAGGAAGGTCTCTTCTTGAGCATTTAACGATTTCCTTGCCTTTCTTTCCCAGGTATTCGATTTCCTCATGAGAAAGTCCGCACTTAAGCTTTCCGTCCAGAATAGCGATTGTTGCAGGAACCGCACCGTTTGCCCTTATAACTTCCTCAACCTTCAGCGCTGTCTCCACATTCTGGGGATAAGGCATTCCATGTGAAATAATTGTAGATTCCAGTGCAACCACAGGTTTGTTATTTTCTAATGCTTCCTTAACTTCAGGTGAAACCTCTAAAAATTTGTTCATATTTTCCTCCAATTCCTAATTTCCTTACGAATTATTCTATGCTACATTTTTCTATAATCAAAGCCGCCGGCTTGTTTCTATGCGTCTGCCTCGCCTTTTTCTAAACCCGCTCTCTCAAGAGCCATCTCTATATTCAGTTCACTGTTTATTGTCTGCTCACTTTCCACTGCAATTGCACCACATCCACTGCCGATTTTCGCAGATGTTTCAAGATCCTTGTGATGCAGATAACTCCACACGAGTCCTCCCATAAAAGAATCTCCGCCGCCTGTCGTATTTACAATCTTTGCATCCGGGCAAGGAACTCTGCAGGCTTCGTCTTTGTCGGCGCAATAAACTCCGTCAGCTCCGAGACTTATGAATACACGCTTAAGACCTGTTTCAATCAAAGCCTCTGCAGCCCGTTTCAGACTCTCATCATCTTTTATTTCTATACCCGAAAGGTTCTCAGCCTCCAGCCTGTTCGGTTTAAGAGTATGAATTTTTCCGATTATGTTCTTCAGTTTGACCGCTTTTATGGTTGATACAGGATCTATAAACACAGGCGCCTTGCAGTTTTCCACAAGCCATTCCAGTGATTCCTCAGGTATGTTAGTATCGGCAACCACAACCTTTGCATTATCCAGAAGGCTTATATGTTCCTGCAGATATTCAGGTGTTACATAATCAAAGATTTTCATGTCCGAAATTGCAACCTCCATATCTCCGTGCTCATTTGCTATGGATAGATAAGTTGCGTTTTGCTGACTCTGAATACGACGCGCATGATAAATATCGATTTTTGCTTCGCTGCAGGACTTTTCTATCTTATGGGTGAACTCATCCTCGCCGATTGCCGTCAGCATGTAAGTTTTGATTCCCAAAAGGGACATATTGTGCGCAATATTTCTTCCTACGCCACCTACCGACACCCTCACCTTTCCGGGGTTAGAGTCATATCTCACCAATGGTTCAAAAGGTATGCCGCCGATATCTCTGTTCAGACCCCCTACAACCACCGCATAGTCAGGCTGACTCAACACATAGCCTTTGCCGGAAATATATCCCTTTTTCATCAGGTTCGATATGTGTACCGCAACTGATGACCTTGCTATATTAGCTTTTTCCGCAAGTTCTTGCTGGGAAATCATAGGATTTTCTTTTATCCAGGCGAGAATCTGCTCTTCTCTTTGGGTCATTTTGCACTCCTTCCTAAGTTACATACCTAAACAAATGTTGTTATCAAATAATCTTTCGTTTATATACTCTCACACTTCACAATCAAAGTCAACTGTTTTTTGACCAAACCTGCGTACCGGCTACAGCAACAGAACAACCCGTCACCTATTTTCCAATTGAACCGTCACTTCTACTATGGTATAATATTTAGACGCTTGTTCAAAACAGCTGTTTTAAGTTTAAAAAAAATCATTTTATATTTATAGGATTATTAAAACGGAGGTATATATGGATTTAGGTTTCATAGAAATATTAAAGACCGTAGTCTACGGTATCGTAGAAGGTATCACGGAATGGCTCCCTGTCAGCAGTACAGGCCACTTGATTCTTTTAGAAGAAATTATGCCAATGAAGGTTTCCGCAGGATTCTGGAGCTTCTTCCTTGTTGTAATTCAGCTGGGTGCAATCCTTGCAGTAGTTTTGAACTTCTGGTCAAAGATCTGGCCCTTCCAGAAAAAAGACAAAACAGGTTCAATTATAAATATCCCCATTATGAACATGTGGTGTAAGATTATCGTTGCATGCCTTCCGGCAGCCGTAATCGGACTTCTCCTCGATGACATCATCGATGAATATCTGTACAACTCAGTTGTCGTTGCCATTATGCTCATTCTCGTAGGTATCGCATTCATCATCGTCGAAAACCCCAATGCCTCAAAAGAGCCTCGCGTAACAACCATGAGAAAGCTGACCTACAAGGATGCGCTGATTATCGGAATGTTTCAGGTAATCGCAGCTGTTCTTCCGGGAACATCAAGATCCGGAGCAACAATCATCGGAGGACTTCTTATCGGCGTAAGCAGAACAATAGCTGCAGAATTCACATTCTACCTGGCAATTCCTGTTATGGCAGGTGCAAGCCTTCTCAAGCTTCTCAAGTTTGGACTTGCATTCACAGCAGCGGAAGCAGTAATCCTTGCTATCGGAATGGTTGTAGCATTCGTAGTATCACTCGTAGTAATACGTTTCCTAATGAGCTACATCAAAAAACACGACTTCAAAGTGTTCGGCTACTACAGAATAGTACTCGGAATCATCGTACTTCTGTACTTCGGCCTGATTAGATAAGCATCAAAGTTTAATAAAGAACCGCCAGAAGGGGATGCGACTTAGGGATTTCATCCCTTTGAAAAAAACGGCATAGCTGGATTGATTTCCGGCTATGCCGTTTTTTCTGTTTTGCTTGGAATGTCCAAGGCTCCGATGTAGTTGTAAACAATCTGAATACGCTGCTGTCTGTGGGAATGCAATCTCCGTGTAATATCCGACCTTGAGGTAATCACGCCCAAGGCGGCTCATGTCCTTCACAATTATCGTTCCGATACGACCTGCATCCATTTCCGCCATCATGCGTTGGAAACTCTCACGCTCGAAAGATGAGGTTAGATAACGATACTTTTTGAAACACAGTAAAATCAAGGTTTTTC
>CALHKP010000037.1 GCA_938034165.1 uncultured Clostridia bacterium
CGCACTCCTGCAAAAGACCTATACCACAGACTTCCTGACGAAGAAGCGGATAAAAAACAACGGCACCGTTCCTCAATACTACGTCGAGGGCGACCACGAAGCGATCATTCCGAAAGAACTCTTCATGCAGGTACAGGCGGAGCTTGTCCGTCGCCGGGTAGTCCACGTCAGCCCGACAGGCAAGAAACGCAGCTTCTCCTGCAATCACTGCTTTGCGCAGATGGTTTTCTGCGGAGACTGCGGAGAACTTTACAGGCGCGTCCACTGGAACAACCACGGCTGCAAATCCATCGTCTGGCGCTGCATCAGCCGCTTGGAACCGACCTCCGCTGAAAAGAACTGCACCAACCGGACGGTTAACGAGCTCCTGCTGCAGGAAGTCACGGTCAAGGCCTTCCATCAGATTCTTACCGAGCGGGACGTATTTCTTAAAACCTTACAGCAGAACATCGCCAAGGCCGTGGTCAACGCTGACACCCTCTCACCGGACAGCATTCAGGCAAGGCTTGAAGAACTTCAAAAAGAGCTCATCAAGAAGGCAAACAACAAGCAGGACTATGACGCCATCGCCGATGAGATTTTCCGGCTACGCGACCAGAAGGAACAATCCGAGCTCGACAGCCACCACCGGGAAGAAGCCATGAACCGGATCAAGGAGCTGCAGGACTTCATCTCCGAACAGAAAACCGACATAACACATTTTGATGAAGCGCTGGTCAAAAAGCTCATCGAGAAGATCACCGTCTTCGCCGACCGCTTCACCGTGGAATTCAAGTCCGGCATTACAATCGACATAGAATCATAAAAAGGCTCCCTTACTACCGATGATGGCAGTTTGGGAGCCTTGTGGCAAGTTCCTATACCTTTTTCTCAATCATCTCTTTACAAATAACGTGATTTCCTGCTCCAAGAGCCTAAATACATTTGCCACCAGATAACCATCAGCAATCGCATGATTTAGACGGACAGTCACAGGCATCACAAGTCTGCCGTTTTCCTCCCTGTATTTTCCCCAGTTGATGACAGGCGCAAAAAACATATGAACATCGGGCAGTTCAAGATGCATGGCATCATAAGACAGCCACGGTATACATGACGCATCAAACCAGTTGGGATGATTCATAATATCAAAACCATATTCTCTGGTCTTTTTTGCCTCTTCAGCATCACGCAGAGCTTCTGCGTAGAATTTCTCATAATCTTCATCGTATTCTGTATAGACAAGCGTGAAGGTTTCTGTATCATCATGAAAGATATACTGTATGGGATTGATCACATCATAACAGATCAGTTCGTCCGTTTCCCTAAGATACCCCATCCTGTAATCCTCGCGGGAATTCAGAACCTTTGACAGGATAAAAAGAAAGTTGATGTAAAACTTTGTCCCGATCTCTTTGGAATGATGAACAAGATCGGTAACATCAATCCTCGCTGTCATGGAAGTCGAACACGCACAATCTTCTGTGAAATGACGGAACACGCCTTTTCTATAGTAAGTTTCTTTATCGATCACCTTATAATTCATACTGCGTCAACCTCCGAAATAATGATCTGTTATTCCCTTTAATATATGGCCGCCTGTTGGTGCCGGCAATGTGGGAGCCTTGGTGTATTTTCTTTATTTTTTCTTCGGCGCAGGTAGTTCCGAATACATCGCTTCAAGCAGTTCTGTAAGGAACTCCTTATTGTCAACATCATCTACGAGCAGCATTTCCTTCGCCCCTTCATATGGCAGTTCCATGTCTGCATTCGGCATCATTGCCACAGCGGACTTTGTAGGCTTCACAAGAAAGCGGTCATCGTAAATGCCGCCGATGATCTTGCCGCGATAATAGAAGATGTATTCTCCCATCATTGCCCGGTATGATATATCGTCCAGTTCTGACAACTGCTCCAATATGAAATCCAAGTATTCTTTGCTTGATGCCATAATCCTACCTCTCCCTTATCGGATGTCTGATCACTGTTTTTAGCTTTTCCGGTGCAACCTTTCTGGCATCACTCAGATAAATTTCATGATGCAAACGCTGCTCTGTAATATCCAGAACATAGCCCTGCTGCTCCATGTATTCGTGCATAAGTGCGACAGTGGCAGGCTCATCGTCATAAGAACCGATGTGCATGCACTGAACGCACAAGCCCTCATCATAGGTCAGAAATTCGACCTTTGAAAAGTCTGTCTTTTTCTTCTTGGTAGCTTCCTCAATCGCCCAGTCAAAATCAACCTTTGTAACGAAATCTGGCAGACGAATGACGGAGATCCACTCGAAGTTTTCTTTGTGAGCATAGTCGATCCCGGCGACACCATCCTGCCACCAGAATCCTTCCAGCGGAGGGACTACATAATCGAAATAACCATCAATCTGGTGATCTCCCTTTTTGCTCATCTTGATCGTGAAGGCGATACCATAGAGCAGCCCGATAGACTGCTTATATTCCCCATCCTCCGCATTCGGATCACCGTGTCCACGAACCGCAATATAATTCATGCTCGGAACCGTGATGATACCGGGCTTATTCTTCGGCATGTAGAATTCCTTATACTCTTTTTTATAATCAAAAGCCATAACGCTTCCTCCTATCTTTCCTGACATCTATCTCGCAGCCACAACTCCCCGACATCTAACTCGGCAACTCAACATATTGACATCTAACTTGGCAACTCAACTCTCACACTTTTTGAGCCGGATTGCCCTTGGATAAGTTACCGAGAAGCGTTTGGTCTGCCCGATGCCAAATTTGCCCGATTGCCAGAAAACCGCAGTATACTTAAGCTTTCGCGGCTATTTTCCTTCGACCCTTGACATCAAACAAACCGTCTCAACATGCACAGTCTCACAAAATTGATCCACTGCCGTCATTTTTTCAACCGTAT
>CALHKP010000038.1 GCA_938034165.1 uncultured Clostridia bacterium
TTTTTATCAGTGAAGGAACAATCTTTCTTAAAATAAGGGAGAATGCACTGAAGTAAATAATAACGGCAATAATCATATTGATAACTTCAGGTATATAGTTAAGTGACTGCAGATATGTTCCGCCCTGGTTCAAATAAGAAATAAATATTGCTGAGAATATTATTCCTATAGGATTTGACAATCCGAGAAGTGCAACAGGAATACCGTTAAATCCTTCAGGTGCAAGTTCATCAAGTACATTTACATGTCTTCCGGATGGTCCCGACAGGTACAAAAGTCCGCCGCCAAGTCCCGAAAGAGCACCTGCAATAGTCATAGAAAGAACTATATTTCTTTTCTCGTTTATTCCGGCATACTTACTTGCACTTGGATTATGTCCTACTGCCTTCAGTTCAAAACCGAATATTGTTTTTTCCATAACTATGTAAATAAGTATCGCGCTTGCAATTGCAATTATAATACCTATGTTTACAATTGATTTATCCACATAACCACCTGTAGTCGTGGAAAATATTTTGTCAAGCCCAACTGCAGGAAGCACTGCTGAAGATTCAACATCACATGACATATTCTTTGTTGGATTGAATGTATATGTTTTAACAAGATAATTGGCAAGATACATTCCAATATAGTTCATCATGATTGTAGCAATTACTTCGTGAACATTCAGATACGCCTTTAGTAGACCCGGGACAAATCCCCACAGTCCACCCACAAGTGCAGCCATAAGCAAAGCAACTATCCAATGAAGAGGTGCAGGAAGGAACGTCCAGTGAACTCCGACAAATATAGCTGTCACCGCACCCATGATAAACTGTCCCGATGCACCGATATTAAACAGTCCTGTCTTAAAAGCAAACCCTACGGAAAGACCTGTCATAATAAGAGGTGTGGCAAAGTAAAGAACCTGTCCCATACCTCTTCCGCCGGCTCCTACTACTCCGAATAGCATTGTGTAAAAGCCTTTGCCTGCATTTGCCGGATTTGATATCAGAAGTATAATAAATCCAACTATGAGCCCTATAATTATAGCAAATATGGATGATGCCACGCTGTTGAAGGCATCGCTTTTCAGTATTTTTTCTACTTTTTTTTTCATGCCTTCACCTCGTTTCTCTTAGAACCTGCCATGTAAAGGCCAAGTTCCTTTATTGTAACATCTTTTGGATTCAGATCCGCAACGATTTCTCCCTCATATATAACAAGGATTCTGTCACTGACATTCATAACCTCGTCAAGTTCAAGTGATACGAGAAGCACTGCTTTGCCTTTATCTCTCTGGGCAACCAGTTGCTTATGGATATATTCTATGGCACCTACGTCAAGTCCTCTTGTAGGCTGTACCGCAATCAGAAGTTCAGGATCACTTTCTATTTCTCTTGCGATAATAGCCTTCTGTTGGTTTCCCCCTGACATACTTCTTACGATTGTCTTATTGCCCTGACCGCTTCTAACGTCATACTGTTCAATAAGCTTTTTGCCATATTCGTCTACTTTTTTAAAATTTATAAAACCGTTCTTCTGGAATCCCTCTTTGAAATAATTCTTCAAAGATAAATTCTGAGCAAGGGTGTATTCCAGCACCAAACCGTCCTTGTGTCTGTCTTCAGGAATGTGCGCAATTCCATCCAAATTTCTCTGTCTTATGTTCTCACTGCTAATTTCTTTTCCATTCAGCTTGAGTGAACCCGCTGACATCGGTCCCATGCCCGTAATTGCATAAACAAGTTCAGACTGTCCGTTTCCGTCAATTCCGGCAATACAGACAATTTCTCCTGCCCTTACATCAAATGAAACATTGTTTACAAGCTTCTTATCAGAGCCTTTGCTGTCAACACATAAATCTCTCACCTCAAATACTGTTTCGCCCGGTTTTGCATCTTCTTTTTCTACAGCAAAATTAACCTTATGGCCAACCATCATTTCGGACATTTCTTCCTTGCTCGTATCTGCAACATCAACAGTTCCGATATACCTACCCTTTCTCAGTACAGAACACCTGTCAGCAACTGCCTTAATTTCGTTCAGTTTATGAGTAATAAACAAAATAGACTTGCCTTCGGAAACAAGCTTTTTCATTATTTTCATGAGTTCCTCGATTTCCTGAGGTGTCAAAACTGCTGTCGGCTCATCAAAAATAAGTATTTCGTTTTCTCTGTACAGCATTTTGAGAATTTCGACTCTCTGCTGCATACCAACTGTTATATCTTCTACAAGTGCATCCGGATCAATCATAAGGCCATAAGTATTAGATAATTCAACAACCTTTTTTCTTGCATCAGCAAGCTGCAGAAAGCCTTTTTTTGTGTCTTCTGCTCCCAGTATAATATTCTGCAAAACCGTAAAATTCTGCACAAGTTTAAAATGCTGATGAACCATTCCAATTCCAAGGGCATTTGCATCATTAGGATCTTTGATTTTTACAACCTGTCCGTTCTTCTTGATTACGCCTTTTTCCGGCTGATACATGCCAAAAAGTACGCTCATCAAAGTAGATTTACCGGCTCCGTTTTCTCCCAACAAAGCATGAATTTCCCCTTTTCTCAATTGGAGTGTGATATCATCATTTGCTTTAATACCCGGAAATTCCTTGGTGATATTAAGCATCTCGATAACATAATCCATAAATCTCTCCTCTGTTTCAAAATATTCATACATACACTAAGTATACATTACATACCGGTGTTTTTCCACCAAAAAAAACAGAAAACGGTCAAAAAACCGCTTTCTGTCAGGTCACTAATTCACTTATCTATTACCTGTAATATCTTACTTAATATCTTGAATAAAACCGGTTAATCAGCTAATTAAGCTACTACCTGAACGTTTACATTAGGAACATCAAGTAAATCAGCAGTTGCAGCTGATGTATCTGTAGGAATAGTAATTTTGCCATCCTTCATCTTGTCGAGGATTGCATTGTACTTTTTCTCTGTGAATTTTTCTAATTTTGATGTTTCCATTGGAAGAGCTACTGCATCATCCTTAGCACCTAAAGTCAAATCCTGTCCGCCTTCGAATTTGTCATCATAGAAAGCTTTTAGTTCTTTAACTACTGCTACACTCAGACCCTTCATTGCTGAAGTTACGATTGTGTCTGATTCTGCACTCTGGTCAACGTCAACACCGATTACAGCCTTACCTTCTGATGCTTCTGCAGCAGCGGTGATTGAAGAGTAGATACCGCCTCCGCATGCGAAGATAACTTCTGTTCCGTCAGCATACCAACCTGCAGCCTTAGTCTGGATTTCAGGAGTTGCACTGAATCCATCAGCATAACTGAACTTCATGTCTACAGTCTTGCCTTTTTCTTTTGCTGCATCATTAGCGCCCTGTACGAATCCGTATCCGTAACGAATTACTGCAGGTACAGGCTGGCCGCCTAAGAATCCAAGCTTTGTGTAACCGTTTTCAACTGCAGCGTATCCTGCAAGATATCCTGCTTCCTGTTCTGCGAACAGAATTGATACAGTGTTGTCTGCAGTCTTGTATGTACCGTTACCGTCATGTGGACGTCCGTCGATAAGAATGAATTTTACATCAGGATATTTTTCCTGTGCTTCGTAGATTGTTTCCTCAAACAGGTATCCCGGAGTTGCGATAATCTTAGCTCCTCCCTTTACTGCAAGGTCAATCTGTTCCATTCTTGCTGCATTTGAATCCTCAGTTGGCTGATAATACTTATAAGTCTTATCATTGTCTTCTGCGAATTCCTTAATTCCTTCCCAAGTACCCTGGTTAAATGACTTGTCGTCAATGGTTCCTTTGTCTGTAATCATAGCGATTTCGTATGTGTCGCTTTCCTTGTCTCCGCCACATGCAAACATGCATACTGCAGCAATGAGGCAAAGAGCAACTGCCATAAATTTCTTCATCTTCTTCCTCCTCATAATCTAAGAAAAATGAAATTAGTGTCATCTTCATTATATTATATAATGCATTTTAATGAAAGAGCTTTTTTGATTTTGCAAAATTTTTATGCAATTTGCGTCAAAGTCAATCAACCTATCTCAACACCGAAATTATCCACCATATCACTTATAATTCTTGCTGTAAGACCCCATATTTTTCTTCCGTCCACATCATAAAGAGGGATATCCCAGTTTCCGATTCGCCAGCTATAATCTTCCGTTATCCCGTATTTTTCATAGGGGAATGCTTTCAAATCAGTATAGATATTCTGTCTTGAAACATAGAGATTTTCTTTTGTAAATCTGTCTAAAGGAACTGTAAAAACCTCATCCACCTCGTCTTTTGAAAGATTCAGCCTTGGGATATCAACATTTTTGAGAAATGCCACTGTAGTATACAGAGTATAATTTGCATACCCGTACAAAGTATTTCCTTCACCGAGTATTTCTATTTTGTCTTCGGTAATTCCAGTCTCCTCATAGGTTTCTCTTACCGCGCACTGAAGAGGGGTTTCTCTCGGCTCCATGTTTCCTCCCGGAAAGCAGATTTCGCCGGGCTGCGACTCCATGTGTGACGCTCTTGTTTCAAAGAAAAACGAAAGTTTGCCATCAACTTCCATTATTGGTACAAGCACAGAAAAAAATCTGTGACTTCCTATGGGTCCACTTGTATGTTCTCTATAATATTTTCTCAAGTTTTCTTTTGTATATTCCATTGCAAATCCCTTCCTGCTTCATTTTTCCGATTGATACGCTGTCTGTCGCCGGGCATAAAAAATAGCTGCTCTGACGAGCAGCTATAGCTAATACAAAACTAGTTTAGAACTTCATATTCTGAGAAATCAACGCCAATCATTTCTTCTCTTTCAGCACTTAAGCTAACAACGAAATCCATTCCGTAGTTCTTTGAAATTGCCTTAAGTCTTGAAAGGAATTCAGGTAAATCTCCCAGTGAGAAATCTGCGTGCTTCAGAATGCTATCGATGAAAATTGTTTCGATGTCGTGATCTGAACTGATAATTCCATAAAGGAATCCAATGTATTCATCGCAATTAGTGATATGCTCATACTCCTCCATGCATACTACTCTGATTCTATACTTTAGGTCATACATTAATCTGGAGTTTTTATTTATAAAAATAATACTTCCGTTACTGTTTTCTACGTCCTTGTTTGCTAGTTCAATCATCTGTTTTGTCTTGCCTGTACCTTTGTGTCCAATCAATAATTTAACCATGATGATGTCCTCCATTCGTTTATTTTAAAATAATTATACACTAACAACCTTAATTGTTCAATACATATTTGGTTTTTTCTGACTATTGTGTTGATTCTTTTAGTTATCGCTTTTTTTACTGTTGTTCAGTCTGAGCTGCCCGCAGGCTGCATCTATGTCTGCTCCCAGTTCTCTTCTCACAGTCGCAGGTATGTGATTCTTTTCCAAAATCTCCTTGAAATGATGTGCAGCCTTTCGGCTCACCGTATCAAATCCGGTCTCGTTGACTTTGTTCAGTGGTATCAGATTTACGTGGCACAACATGTTTTTCAGCAGTCGACAAAGCTCTTCTGCATGTCCGTCCGTATCATTGACTCCGTTTACAAGAGTATATTCAAAAGTAATTCTTCTTCCGGTTTTTGTTGTATATGTTTTGCATGCATTTATGAGTTCTTCGATACAGTATTTGTTATTTATAGGCATCATACTGCCTCTGATTGCATCGTCAGGCCCATGAAGAGAAATAGCAAGATTGACCTGATTGAAGTCTTCTGCGAATTTTTCTATCATGGGAACTATTCCGCAAGTAGATACAGTGATATTTCTCATTCCGATATTAAGTCCTTTCGGGTTATTCACTATTCTGAGAAACTTTGATAGATTTTCGTAATTATCAAAAGGTTCACCTGTTCCCATGATAACTATGTGGCCTATCTTTTCTCCCGTATCTTTTTCTGCCGCCATAAGCTGAGAAATCATTTCACCTGCAGAAAGGCTTCTTACCAGACCGTTTCTTGTGGAAGCACAGAATCTGCAACCCATTCTGCAACCGGCCTGAGAAGACAGACAAATGGAATTTCCGTATTTATATTTCATAAATACACTTTCTATCGTATTTCCATCCTTTAGCTCAAAGAGGTACTTTCTTGTTCCGTCAGTTCTTGACTTTTGTATCTGCAAAGGTTTGACCTCGCCTATATATGCATTTTCGGCAAGCTTAACCTTAAAAACTTCCGGGAGATTCGTCATCTCCCAGAAGTCTGTTACACCTTTGTAGATCCATTCGAATACCTGTTTAGCTCTAAACTTTGGTTCGCCCATGTTGACTACATATTCTTGTAGTTCCTCGAGAGTCAGGTTTCTAAGATCTGTCATTTTGTTTTTCTCATATTCTTTCTACAGCGATTCCTGTGCTGTGACCGTTCAGATCGTAAGCATCAAGACCTGTTTTTTCTGAAATTGAAGCTGCAAGAGTTTCTGACTTGATATAATCTTCGTGTAAAGCAACCGCAGCTTTTACTTCTTCATCTGCATCGATATAAATATTGATATTGTCCATCATTTCGAAGTCTTCCTGCTTACGCATCTGCTGAACCTTTGAAACAAGTTCTCTTGCAAGACCTTCTTTTGCAAGCTCATCAGTTACTGTAGTATCAAGAATTGTAAATACATTATTTTCCATTGCTACAGCAAAGCCTTCTTTTGCACTGATTCTTACATCTACGAATTCCTTCTGGATTTCGAAGTCTTCTCCGTCAAGCTTCATAACAACATTGCCGTTTTCCAGCTTTGATACGAATTCTGCAGGATTTTCTTTTGCAAGAGCTCCGCCGAAGAGTTTAATCTTCTTGCCAAGAACCGGTCCTGCTACCTTAAAGTTAGGTTTCAGGCTATAGTTCATGAACTGATCAAGCTCGTCAGCAAATACAACTTCTTTTACGTTAAGTTCTTCTTTTATCAGGTCAGCAAGGTCTTCGATTACAGGTTTGTATTTTCCATCAACCATTACTTCGTGAAGCGGCTGTCTAACCTTGATTCTCTCTTTTTCTCTTGTTCCTCTTCCGAGAGTTACAAGTGTTCTTACAAGGTCCATTCTGTCTTCAACTTTTTCGTCAATCAGGGCTTCGTCAGCTACAGGGAAATCAGCAATATGAACTGTTTCTTCACCTGTCAGCTTTGTGAAGATTTCGTCTGAAATGAAAGGTGCAAACGGAGCAATAAGCTTTGCCACGCCTACGAGAACTTCGTAAGTTGTTGCATATACGCACTTCTTGTCTTCTGTCATTTCCTCGCCGTAGAATCTTCTTCTTGCTCTTCTGATGTACCAGTTGGACAAGTCTTCTGAAACGAATTCAGTTACCGCACGAACAGTCTTCATGTGGTCGTATCCGTCCATGTATCC
This sequence comes from uncultured Clostridia bacterium, assembly GCA_938034165.1. GTDB lineage: Bacteria > Bacillota > Clostridia > Peptostreptococcales > Anaerovoracaceae > CALHKP01. Next base: position 7,310 of record CALHKP010000038.1, read on the forward strand.
AGTTACTTCTTTTATCAGCTTGTTATACTTGGACAGAATCCATCTGTCAAGTTCAGGTCTCTTGCTGTATTCAACAAAGACATCGTCGATATTTACATTGTCCTGGTTTGAATATAGAACAAAGAAGTTATATACGTTTTTCAGTGTTCCGAAGAATTTGCTTACTACATCGATAAGTCCATCTTCGTCAAACTTTGTTGGTGACCATGCAGGTGATACTGAAAGCAGGTACCATCTTGTAGCATCTGCACCATATTTATCAAAGAGTTCAAATGGGGAAACTGTATTTCCTCTTGATTTTGACATTTTCTTGCCGTCTTTGTCCAAAATCAGGTCATTTACAAGTACATTCTTGTAAGGTGCTTTGCCCTTGATGAATGTTGAGATAGCCATAAGTGAGTAGAACCATCCTCTTGTCTGGTCAATACCTTCGCAAATGAAATCTGCAGGGAACAGTTTATCATCAAAGATTTCTTTATTTTCAAACGGATAGTGCCACTGAGCAAAAGGCATAGCTCCTGAGTCAAACCAGCAGTCCATTACTTCAGGAATTCTTGTCATAGGCTTTCCGCAATGAGGACATGTCAGATGGACATCATCAACATAAGGTCTGTGCAGTTCAATGCTTTCGTCGATATCTTCTACTGCTTTTTCTACAAGTTCTGCTCTGCTTCCGATACATTCCAGGTGACCGCATTCACATCTCCAGATTGGAATTGGTGTACCCCAGTATCTGCTTCTTGAGATAGCCCAGTCTTTTACTTCTGCAAGCCAGTTTCCAAATCTCTTTTCGCCAACGAATTCAGGATACCAGTTTACTGTATCGTTGTTTGCTACAAGCTGATCCTTGAGCTTGCTCATTTCGATGTACCAGCTTGGCTTTGCATAGTAAACAAGAGGAGTTCCGCATCTCCAGCAGTGTGGGTAGTTATGTTCCATCTTCTGCTTTGAGAAAATCTTGTTTCCTTCTGCAAGATATTTGAGGATTTCAACATCTAATCCTTCTTCCATTACGAAGTGACCCTTCCATGGAGTTTCTGTATAGCATCCTCTTTCGTCAACAGGCTGAATCATTGGAAGATCATATTTTCTTCCGCACTGATAGTCATCTTCACCAAATGCAGGAGCTGTATGAACGATACCTGTACCGTCTTCTACAGATACGTAATCCATACATGTTACGAAGAATGCCTTTTTGTCAGCCTTGCAGAATGGCATCAATTGTTCATATTCAATGTATTCGAGATCCTTGCCGAGCATTTCTTCAACTACTTCGTATTTTCCTTCGCCCAGAACCTTGTCTGCAAGTGATTTAGCAACATAGAAATAGTTTCCTGCTTCGTCTGTGTCTGTCATCTTTGCTTTAACATATTCGATGTCAGGTCCTACTGTAAGTACTGTATTTGATGCAAGTGTCCATGGAGTTGTTGTCCATGCCAGGAAGTACTCGTTGTCTCTGTCCTTTCTCTTGAATTTTACAACAAGAGTGTTGACCTTAACTTCTTTGTATCCCTGTGCTACTTCGTGAGAAGCAAGACCTGTTCCGCATCTTGGGCAATATGGAAGAATCTTATGTCCTTCGTAAATCATGCCTGCTTTGAAGAATTCTTTCAGAATCCACCAGCCTGTTTCGATGTAGTTGTTATCTAATGTGATGTATGGGTTGTCAAGGTCTACCAGGTAACCCATTCTTTCAGTCATTTCTCTCCACATTCCTGTGTAAGTGAATACTGATTCTCTGCACTTTTCGTTGAATTCTTTGATTCCGTATTTTTCGATATCCTGCTTACCGCTCATGTTAAGCTGCTTTTCAACTTCGATTTCTACAGGAAGACCATGAGTGTCCCATCCTGCTTTTCTGTTAACCTGGAATCCTTTCATTGTCTTGTATCTACAAATGGAGTCCTTAAGAGTTCTTGCCATTACATGGTGAATTCCCGGTTTTCCATTTGCTGTAGGAGGTCCTTCGTAGAATACGAAGCTTGGCTGACCTTCCCTTGCTGTTACGCACTTATGCAATAAGTCTTCTTCTTTCCATTTTGCAACCTGGTCGTTCTGAACTTCTGCGACAGGTCTGTCTGATAGCTTTTCAAACATTTCTTTAACTTTCCTTTCGATTGTTTTTCTTCGCATATCTGATATATGCACTTTTCTCAAAAAAAATCCCTAATCGGGATTTTAAATCCGATTAGGGACGATTATTTCTTAACCGCGGTACCACCCTAGTTGCTTACCTCTATCAAGGCGCCTCTCATTAAAGTGTCAGGCTCCGGAGTGATATTCACATACAGCTTCACCATCGATTTCTCAGCTTTCAATCGACTCTCTGTAAGGTTATTACACTGCTGCTACTTTGGTTCCTTCTCTGCCCGAATATGTAATTTTATGTACCCGATTATTCTACCATTGAGAACAATCAATTTCAAGAGTTATTCAACAAAAAATTTGTTATTTTTTTGTTTTAACTTACAGTAACTCTTTTCTTGAAAGGTTGATTCTGTTCTGGCTGTCGATTTCAGTAACCTTAACCTTAACAACATCTCCGATGTTCATAACATCTTCAACTTTTTCAACTCTTTCTTTTGCCATCTTGGAGATGTGAAGCAGACCTTCTTTTCCCGGAAGGATTTCAATGAATGCACCAAACGGCATAATTCTCTTTACTTCACCTTCATAGATTTCTCCTGCTTCAACGTCTTTTGTCAGAAGTTCAATCTGAGCTTTTGCTGCTTCAGCACCTGCCATGTCTGAGCTGTAAATGCTGATAAGACCTGACTGATCTTCTGCAATATCAATCTTAACGCCTGTTTCTTCGATAATCTTGTTGATAGTCTTTCCTCCCGGTCCGATTACGATTCTAATCTTATCAGGATCGATATGGATATTGAGGCTTCTAGGCGCATATTTTGACATTTCTTCTCTTGGAGCCGGAATTTCTTCTAACATTTCGTGCATGATATGCATTCTTCCAACTCTAGCCTGTTCAAGAGCCTTTTCGAGGATTTCTCTTGATAGACCGTGAACTTTGATATCCATCTGAATTGCTGTAACACCTACTTCTGTACCTGTTACCTTAAAGTCCATGTCTCCGAGGAAGTCTTCCATACCCTGAATATCACTCAGGATAGCCATCTTGCTTGTGCCATCTTCTTCAACTCTTTCGATAAGACCCATTGCGATACCTGCTACAGGTCTCTTGATTGGTACACCGGCATCCATAAGTGCAAGACATGAACCGCAAGTTGAACCCATAGAAGTTGATCCATTTGATGAAAGAACTTCTGATACAACTCTGATTGCATATGGGAATTCTTCAACTGAAGGAAGAACAGGAATAAGAGCTCTTTCTGCCAGAGCGCCGTGTCCGATTTCTCTTCTTCCCGGGCTTCTTGGTGATCTTGCTTCGCCTACTGAGTATGCAGGGAAGTTGTAGTGATGCATATATCTCTTTTCTGTCTGTTCTGTGATTCCGTCGATTACCTGAGCTTCACTTGCAGGTGCAAGGGTACATGCAGAAAGAACCTGAGTCTGTCCTCTCTTGAAAAGTCCGCTTCCGTGTACTCTTGGGAGCATCTGTGTTTCACACCAGATAGGTCTGATTTCGTCAAGCTTTCTATTGTCAGGTCTGATTCCCTCATCAAGAATCATAGCTCTTACAGTTTCTTTAGTGATGTTGTAAAGAACACTTGCGATATCCTTTTCGTTTTCAGGATAGATTTCTGCAAAATGTTCCTTAGTTTCAACTTCTACAGCATCCATGTTGTCAAGTCTTTCCTGCTTGTCAAATGTTTTGATAGCTTCCTTCATTCTTGAAACTGCATATTCTCTTACTGCTGCATCAATATCTTCAGGAATTGTATAAATAGCTGATTCCTGCTTTTCTTTGCCTACTTCTGCAACGATTTCTTCGATGAATTCAACAATCTTTTTGATTTCTTCGTGTGCAAAGAGTATAGCATCAAGCATTACGCTTTCAGGAACTTCTTCTGCACCTGCTTCTACCATCATGATTGCGTCTTTTGTACCTGCAACAGTCAGGTTCATAATTGATTTTTCTCTCTGTTCAAGAGATGGGTTTATGATAAATTCTCCGTCAACCATTCCTACACGAACTGAACCTGTAGGACCGTCCCATGGAATATCAGATGTTGCAATTGCTACTGAAGAACCAATCATAGCCATGATATCAGTTTCGCAGTCAGGGTCAACTGACATAACAGTAGCTACAACAACTACATCATTGTAGTATCCTTTTGGGAACAAAGGTCTCAAAGGTCTGTCCATAAGTCTTGAGTTCAGGATAGCTCTTTCGCTTGGTCTTCCTTCTCTCTTTATGAATCCTCCCGGAATCTTACCTGCTGCATACATTCTTTCTTCGTAGTCACAGCTCAGAGGGAAGAAATCAATATCAGGTCTAGGCTCTTTTGAGGCGCAGACAGTAACATTAACCACTGATTCACCATATCTTACCATTACCTGTCCATTGGCCTGTTCGCAGACCTTGCCGATTTCCAGCTGTAGAAGTCTTCCGCCTACAGCAGTCTTGAATGTTCTGTAATCTGTAAATCTTGCCATTTAATAAACAACTCCTTCCTGTTTATCCATCTTTTCCTTTTGGCATTAACAATAAAATATAAATAAAGGCGGGGTTTTTCTTTCCCCGCCAAAATTCTTAATAGTAATTACTTTCTTAATCCTAAACGAGCGATAAGAGTTCTGTATCTTTCGATATCAACTTCCTTTAGGTAGTTAAGAAGGTTTCTTCTCTGACCTACCATCTTCAGAAGACCTCTTCTTGAGTGGTGGTCCTTCTTGTGAATCTTAAGGTGTTCGTTTAAGTCGTTGATTCTAGCTGTCAGAATAGCAACCTGAACTTCAGGGGAACCTGTGTCTCCTTCTTTAGTTGCATAGTCAGCGATAATCTGTGCTTTCATTTCTTTTGTAATCATGTTTTTTCTCCTTTTCTTTAATACGCCTTCACTGAGTAATCGTCTGGAGATGCGAAAACTAAGTGAAAGTAAAAAACTCAACAAGTAATTCTAACATATAGGTTGCAAATTTGCAATGGTTTTATCAACAAATTTATCATCCTACTGTTCAGGATTCCAGCCGTGTTCCAAATGATACTCCTTTGCTTCCCTGCAGTCTCTGAGAATCTGATCGGAAAGTTCCTGAATATCATCAAATTTAACTTCATCTCTTGTCTTTTTAAGGAATTCAACCTCTATTTCTTTTCCATAAAGCTCCTTGTCAAAGTTAAAGATGTGAGTTTCAACATTTTTTTTGTAAGTTCCTATCGTTGGTTTAATACCCACGTTAGTAACACTCGGGTATCTCACTCCGTTATACGTACAATATGTTATGTAAACTCCATTTGGAGGAGTTACCATATCAGGATCAATTACAAGATTTGATGTAGGGAATCCTATAGTTCTTCCGAGCTTGTTTCCCACTACAACCTCACCACCGATAAAGTAATTTCTTCCCATGTATGTTTCGCACTGCTCAACTTGTCCTGAGGCAATCAGCGTGCGAATAAACGAAGAGCTTACGATATTGTCATTGATTTTATAGGCGTCCATCTCTTCCACATCAAAATGGTCTTCTTTTCCCACCTCTCTGAGAAAGTCAGGATTACCACCTGCCTTAAATCCAAATCTGTAATTAAAGCCGCAGAATGCAGCATGCATATTAAATTTTTCAATCAGCAGTTTCTCAACAAAATCCCTTCGATCCATAGTCATTATTTCCGTTGTGAAAGGGATTGAGAAAAGATAATCCACTCCGAGGCTTTCTATTATTTCATACTTGTCTCTCTGTGCAAGTATGCATTTCACCTTTGTTGCACCCGGAAGAAGATCCTTCGGATGATTTGAAAAAGTAAATACTGCTGACTTGAGGTTGTCTTTCTTTGCTTTTGCAACTGCCTTTTTGATGAGCTCCTGATGTCCATAATGAACACCGTCAAAATTTCCGAGAGCTACCGCAGTCGGCTCTAAATCTTTGATTTCATCTAAACTTTCAAAAATAATCATTATACCTTACCTTGCATAAAAAATTTTATCAGCTTTGAGAAGTCCCTTGTCTGCAACAAATCCGACTCCCAAAAAACACTTCTGTCCATTTATTTCGCCATATACGTTATATGCATTTTTGTATTCGTCCCTTATTGGAAGATAAAAGTCCTCAGATTCGTACTTTGGTGCCTTTTCTTTTTCCCACCGTGAAGCCGGAATTCTGCCTCCGTTTGTAAAAATCTTCGTGTCGAACTCGTCCAGGATTGCAACGCCAAAGTTTTCCAGAGCAATGTCAGGATTTTGAACGAATTTCAAAATCTCTTCCCTGGTCATCTCTCTGAGATCCTCCAGATTTACCGACTCAGCTTTTGTAAACACACCGCTTGCTGCGCGTTCAAGCTTTATCATAGTCGCACCACATCCAAGAGCTTCTCCAATGTCCTGGCATATAGTTCTCACATATGTTCCTTTGGAGCAGGTCACAGAAAAAGTAACCTCACCGGCGTCCCCATCAAAGTTGTCAATCGTCAAATTGTCAATGTATATTTTTCGCAGTTTTACATCCACTGACTTTCCTTCTCTGGCATACTCATAAAGCTTTTTGCCGTTAACCTTCAGCGCCGAATACATTGGAGGTCTCTGTTCGATTATTCCGCGAAAATTTTCAGTCACGTTCAAAACATCTTCTTTCGTTATGTGAGAACAATCTCTTTCCTCAATTATCTGTCCCCAGATGTCCTGTGTATCCGTAATCAGCCCGAGCCTTAGGGTACATATATATGTCTTAAGGTCCATATCCAGATACTCCATAACACGCGTTGCCTTGCCTATACATACCGGAAGCACACCTACAGCCATGGGATCAAGAGTCCCCGTATGGCCGATTTTTTTGATTCCGAGAAGTTTTCTCATTATGGCTACAACATCGTGAGATGTCATATCTGACGGTTTGTACACATTGATTATTCCGTCAATCATTATATTTTTCCATTTCTTTTTCAAGTATTTTTTCTAGGCGCACCAAAGCTTCCTGCAAGGAGCAGTCCATACTGAATCCTGCCGCTCTGACATGTCCGCCTCCGTCAAAAGCCGCTGCAATCTTAGAAACATCTACATATTTCTTCGAACGCATGCTGACTTTTATATCATTCTTTGCCTTTTCCTTTACGAAAACAGCCACTTCCGCACCGCGTACCGATCTCAAAGTACCTACGATTCCATTTGTTTCGTTCATATAAGCACCCGACTCCTCAAGCATTTCCTGAGAAACGTAAGCAATCAGAACTTTGCCACCGCAAAGTGAACGCATATGATCTATCGACATGCTTTCTATTTTGATTTTTTCCAGTCTGTCATTTTCAAATATTTCAACACTCACATCATTTGGGTTAAGACCCTTATCCATAAGATCCGATGCAATATCAAATGTCTCTTTCTGCGTATTTGAATATTGAAATCCGCCAGTATCAGTCAGAAGTGCCGCAAATATTCTGCCGGCAGTTTCCTTCTTTATTTCGATATTCATCGCCTTTATCAATTTATATATGAGCTGGCCCGTAGCTGCCTGTGAACCGTCTATATGATTGTATATGCAAAATGGTTCGCTTGTATTGTGATGGTCTATACAAACTGTTGTCGCCGCACTCAGAAATGCCTGTTCTCTTCCCTTGATTCTGCCAAGGTCCCCGCAGTCTACACAAACTGAAATGTCCGCAGAAGCTGCTTTTTCCCCATCATTGTGAAAAAAGTCGCCGCAAAGAAAACTTAAATTTTCAGGAACATCTTCTATAATGTAGACAGATGCTTCCTTTCCTGCTCTCAAAAGCGCTTCGCACAAAGCACTGCACGATCCGACAGCATCGCCATCCATGCCGATGTGCGGATAAAGTACAATCTTTTCACCGCCAAGCAGCACTTTTGCAATTTCTTCGATACTGTTATTCTTCATCTTCTATTTCCAGTTCTTTTATAACTTTTGAAATATGTCTTCCGTATTCCATTGAATTATCTATTTTGAAGATAAGTTCAGGAATATGTCTTAATTTTACTTTTTTTCCTATTTCTTTTTTGAACAAACCTTTTGCGCTGTTCATGCCTGCAAGTACATCATCCTGTATGGCTTTTTGCTCATCAGTGAGCTCAGCACCTGCACTCCCTGCAGTCAGTACTGTAACATAACATGTGGCATAGCTGCCGTCGCTTGTTACATCCACACCTGAAATGCTTACCATTGCAGACTGAAGTCTCGGATCTTTAATTCCGGAAATAAGCATCTCACTTATGATTCTTCTTATTTCCTCGCCGAGTCTTCCGCTTCTGTATCCTCTGCCCATATTCTTTCCTTTCAGGCAAAATGCCTATCTGAGAGAATCATTAACATACCGTTCTCTCTTTTGAGTTACTTTTCCATACTGTATTGCCTTGGACGGACATCTGTTTATACATGCCATGCAGTGACAGCATCTGTCAGCTGTCCATTCAGGCTTTCCGTTTTCGATTTTTATGATTTCATCTGTGCATACTTTTGCGCAAATGCCGCATTCGATGCATTTTTCGTCCGCATAAAATTTCTTCGCAGGTCTTCCGTCGGTATATAACTTGCCGGCAAACCATGAAAAAACTCTCATTCCTATAGAGGATTTATGAGTAACCCTAAAATTATATTTTATTGAATCAACTATTTCGTTCAGTGCTTTGTCAGCTCTTCTGATAATCATTATCTGTTCTTCCTTCAGAGGAACTTTGAACATCGCGCAATAGTTTTCCGGCATTACAACTTCATAAAATCCACCGAGCTCAAGGCCTTTTTTCTTAAGAACCTTTCGCATTGCCACATCTGATGAGCCGGAGCTGCTTCCGCAAGTCCCAACGGCTGCAATCTTTGGTTTTTTGTCTCCAAAGTCCACCTTTGAGATGAAGTCCTTCAGCTTATGCGGAATACTGTAATACCATACCGGAAAGACAAAGAAAACAATTTCTTCGTCTTTCACGTCATAGCTGTATCTGTTTTCTTTTATTGCAGCATTTACATCTATCATTTCTCCCGGAAAGTCCTTACGAAATCTGTCTGCTGCATATTTTGAATTTCCTGTAGCGGTCAAATAAAATATCATTGATGCTTCACTCCCTTTTTAAAAGAATTATTTTCTTTCAATCTCTACCATGTGGAAGCATTCGATAATGTCACCTTCTTTGATATCATTGTAGTTTTCGATTCCGATACCGCATTCGTAGCCCTGAGCGACTTCTTTTGCATCATCCTTATATCTCTTAAGTGATGAAATTGTGCCTTCGTGAATAACAATACCATCTCTTACAAGTCTTACTTCTGCATTTCTTACAACCTTGCCTTCGATTACGTAAGCTCCGCCTACGATACCAACGCCCGGAACCTTGAATGTATTTCTGATTTCAACTTTACCTAGGATTTCTTCCTTGAATTCAGGATCAAGCATACCCTTCATTGCGTTTTCAACATCGTCGATTACATCGTAGATAACTCTGTAAGTTCTGATCTGGATGTTTTCTCTGTCAGCCATAGTCTGAACTGCAGTGCTTGGTCTTACGTTAAACCCGATAATGATTGATCCGGATGTACCTGCAAGCATTACATCAGATTCCGTTACTGTACCTACGCCTGTATGGATAATATTAACCTTAACATCTTCGTTGTTTAGTTTTTCTAATGAAGCAACCAGAGCTCCTACAGAACCCTGTACATCACCCTTGATAATCAGGTTAAGTTCTTTTACTTCGCCTTCTTTTATCTGGCTGAACAGCTGCTCAAGAGTTGTGCTTGCATTTCTTGCAAGAACTTCTTCTCTGAGCTTTTCTTTTCTGTTTTCAGCAATTTCTCTTGCAATCTTATCTTCTTTTACTACGTTGAATTCGTCACCTGCCTGAGGAACTTCTGTCAGACCAAGAATTTCAACTGCTGTAGCAGGACCTGCCTTTTTGATTGTCTTGCCCTTGTAGTCCGTCATAAGACGTATTCTTCCGGCACAAGTACCGGCAACAAGACTCTGTCCGCTGTGAAGTGTTCCGTTTGTAACAAGAAGTGTTGCAACAGGACCTTTTGATTTGTCAAGTCTTGCTTCGATAACTGACCCCATGGCAAGTCTGTTAGGGTTAGCCTTAAGTTCCATCATTTCTGCCTGAAGAAGAATCATTTCAAGAAGGTTTACGATTCCTTCACCTGTCTTTGCTGAAACAGGAACACAGATTACATCTCCACCCCAATCTTCAACAAGGATTCCATGCTCTGTCAAATCCTGTTTTACTCTGTCAGGATTTGCAGCAGGCTTATCTATTTTGTTGATAGCAACAATTATAGGAACTCCTGCAGCCTTTGCATGACTGATAGATTCTATAGTCTGAGGTTTAACACTGTCATCTGCAGCTACTACAAGTACCGCGATATCTGTAACATGTGCACCTCTTGCTCTCATCGCAGTAAACGCTTCGTGACCCGGAGTATCCAGGAATACGATTTTCTGACCGTTGATTCTTACTTCTGATGCACCGATATGCTGCGTAATTCCGCCTGATTCTGTAGAAGTTACGTTAGTCTTTCTGATAGCGTCAAGAAGTGATGTCTTACCATGGTCAACGTGACCCATAACAGTGATGATTGGAGGTCTTGCCTTAAGGTCTTTTTCGGAGTCCTCAAAGTTTTCGATTCCTGATTCAACTTCCTCTTCTTCAACCTTACCGATTGCTACCTGTATTTTGAGCTCTTCAGCTAGAATCATTACTGTATCTTCGTCGATGCTCTGATTGATGTTTGCCATGATACCAAGCTTCATCAGAGTCATAATAACCTTAGAAGTTGATACTTCTGTCTGTTCACAGAATCCTGCAACAGTGATAGGAACTGTAAGAACTACTGTTCCTTCAGGAAGTGCTTCTACTTCGATTTCAGGTTCAGGCTGAACAGGTTTCTGCTTTACGTGTTTCTTTCTTGCCTGTTTTTCAAGTGATCTTCTTTCCATCTTGTCGAACTTACCGCGTGAGCCATCTTTTTCGTGCTTACCGTACTGCTTCTTCTTGTCATCTCTCTTGCTGTGCTCGTTCTTTGTCTCCATCTTTGTTAATTCAGATGAATCTTTTCTTCTTGAACCGTTTCTGTCATTCTTATATCCGCGATCATTTCTGTCGCTTCCGTTTCTGTTGTCTCTTCTGTCTCTGTTATCTCTGTCATTCCTGTTTCCGCGGTTATCTCTTCTATCGTTTCCGTTTCTGCTGTCTCTTCGGTCTGTGCGATCGTTTCTGTTATCTCTTCTGTCTCTGTTATCTCTGTCATTTCTGTTTCCGCGGTTGTCTCTTCTGTCATTTCCGCCTCTTTCTCTGCGGTCCTGACGGTCGTTTCGATCGCTTCTTGTTTCTTTAGAATTTCTGTTACTATTCAAACCTTTTTCCTGTCTCTGCTCTTTCTTTTCTTCTTTTTTCTCTTCCTTCTGAATCTTTTCTGCCTCTTCTGCTTTAACTTCCGGTTTAGCTTCCGGCTTTACTTCTGCAGGTGCAGCTTTTCTTTCTTCTATTTTTTTAGCTTCAGTATCTTCAGCTTTTTTGTTTCTGTTTGAAAGGAATGCATCATCAACTATCGGTTTTCCGATAGGCGGTCTGTGTCTGCCTGCCGGTGCTGCCGGTTTCTTTTCTCCTGATATCATATTGATTTCTGCATCAGATAATGAACTCATATGGCTTTTTACCTCGATTCCGAGTTTCGCTGCTTTTTCTATAAGATCCTTACTCTGGATGCCAAGCTCTTTTGCTACCTCGTATACTTTTTTTGCCATTAGTACACCTCTCTTTCTGATTGATTAAGGTCAATCTCCTTTACAATGATTTTCGCAAAGTGACTGTCCGTTATACCGAATAATCCCTTTCCTCCCGTCCCTGTTATCTGAGACAGTTCATCGGAAGTAGCGAAAATCCTATATTCAACTAAATTGGAACTACATTTCTGTATCATTTTTTTCTTTGTATTTTCGGCCATATCCTCTGCTATGATAAGCAGTTTGACTTTTCCTTTTGAAATCATCATTTCACATGTGTTATATCCGGAAACTATGTTTCTCGAACGAGCTGCAAAACCGAGATAACTCATAACTTTATTTCGCGTCATCTGTAAATTCTCCCTTTATCTGCTCTATCTCATGCAAAACATTCTCAAGCACATTCGCAGGAAACTCCCTTTTATAAGTTCTGTTAAATGCATTCTTTTTTATGGCCTTTTCCACGCATTTTGCAGATTTGCATATATATGAACCTCTTCCGTTTGACTTCCCGTCCTGGTCCAGTTTGAGTTCTCCGTCTAAAAATGATATTCTTATGAGTTCTGACTGCGGTTTTGATTCCATGCAGCCGATACATCTTCTCATAGGAACTTTTTTATTCTTCAATCTCGATTACCTCTTCGCCTTCTGAGCTTTCCTCATACTGTGAATGGCTCTTTATGTCAATTTTCCATCCGCTTACCTTCGCTGCAAGTCTTACATTCTGACCTTCTTTTCCGATTGCCAATGAAAGCTGATAGTCAGGAACAACAGCTACCGCAACCTTTTCTTCTTCATCAGCGATAACCTTTTCAACCTTTGCAGGACTCAGTACATTGCTGATAAGCGTTTCCGGATCTTCGCTCCACGGAATGATATCTATCTTTTCGCCGTTAAGCTCATCAACTATTGTTCTTACTCTTGAACCTGCTGTGCCAACACAAGCTCCTACAGGATCGACGTTTTCTACAGTTGCATAAACTGAAAGCTTCGTTCTTGAACCGGCTTCTCTTGCAATTCCTTTGATTTCTACTGTTCCGTCCTGAATTTCCGGAACTTCCAGTTCAAACAATCTTTTAACAAGACCCGGATGTGATCTTGAAAGGAATACCTGAGGACCCTTTGCAGTTTTCTTTACATCCATGATAAAAACTTTGAGCCTGTCATTGATGTCATAATTTTCACCCGGAACCTGTTCGTATGGCGAAAGCAACCCTTCAGTATTTCCGATATCGATGAACAAAGTATCTCCGCTTTTTCTGTGAACGATACCTGTAATGATTTCGCCCTGTCTTGCAACAAAGTTATCAAAAACCATTCCTCTTTCAGCTTCTCTGATTCTCTGAACAACAACCTGTTTCGCTGTCTGCGCCGCAATTCTTCCAAAGTCCTTTGTTACAATCTGGAATTCAATTGAATCTCCTATTTCGTATCTTGGATCTATAGCATGCGCTTCTTCCAGTGAAATTTCTGTAAGATCATCTTCGACTTCTTCCACAATCTCCATCTTAGCAAGAACTGAAACATCTCCTGATTCTCTGTCTATGTCAACTCTTACATTCTGGGATGTTCCATAATCCTTTTTGTATGCGAGTACGAGAGCGGATTCTATTGCTTCTATAAGTACATCTTTTGAAATGTGCTTTTCCTTTTCGAGATCGTTAATTGCCTCAATAAACTCTCTGTTCATTTTTTAACCTCCTTAAAATATAACTGCTAAGCAAGTCTTGGCTACCTGGTCAAATGGCAGCAAAGTTTCTTTTCCGTTTTCATCTTTAATTACTACAAACTCGTCTCTGATTCCGACGAGTTCTCCTGTGTGATTTTTGGATCCGTCAACAGCCTTGTAAAGTTTTACATCGACAATATGACCTTCATATCTCTTGTAATGCTCCGGTGTGTAAAGCTGTCTGTCCATTCCCGGTGATGATACCTCAAGGTAATAATTCTGTTCTATAGGATCTTCCTTGTCAAGCTGTTCGCTCAGATATCTGCTCACAAGCTCGCAGTCATCAGTGCTTACATATATTTCTTCACCATCTTCGGATATATGATTCTTTTTATCGATGTATACTCTCAAAAACCAATCTTTACCTTCTTTTGTAAATTCACTGTTATAAATCTCCAGACCGTTTTCATCCATAAAACCAGCCAGAATATCGCTTATAAAATCTGTTATTTTTTTCTTTGCCATCTCAAGCCTTTCTTAACAAAACTGAAAGAGTGGGAATAAACCCACTCTTTCGGACAAAAAGTATTAATTAGCTCTAAGTATAATATCATACATCTGATAATCTGTCAAATCCATCACAGAAACAGATATGCCGAAAACTTTTGCCTTGCCGCAGCAAAGTTTGCGGCACCTAAATGCATCTCATTTCCGTCAAAAAATTCAATATATTGATTTTCCATAGCTGAAACTCTGTCAAAATTCACATAAGAATATTTTAGTATGTCAACAAAATTTTCATCAAGACCTTCCACCACATTAGCTATCTTGTCATAAAACTCATAGCTTCCGTTTTCGCACACGACAATCACCTTTCTGGCATCCTGGGTAATATAATCAATTTCATCCACATTAACCTTTCGAATCATACTCCTAGTTCTTACAATGACATACTTTTTCCCTGCCATAAAATCTCCTTTCTTCTTATAAAATATAAATATCTCATACTTATATTTTATCAGAGATTTTGATTAAGCGTTGTTGGAAATACAAGAATATCCGCCTTTTTTTCATTATTATGTAAACTGATAAGTTTTTATTCTCTTTAACTGTTCTCAGTGAACTGCTCGGCAATTGAATTACCGAGGATTCCCGCACTGATATCCTAAAATCATTTGTTGCAGCGAACCTCATTGTTTTGTCTCAAAAAACTGAAAAGCCCGGTAAAACCGGACCTCTCAGCTGCGATATTTAATATTAATTTAAGAAAGAACGTTCAAAAGAAATTATTTACTACCCTATCTCCTTTTGACAATATTAGTATAACCGTCTTAAGTGACAATTTTATAAAGAAAATTTATATGTAATATGTAGAAAAATTGTCACTACTGTTAACGTTCATTTTTTATAGCCCCATCGTGAAAAAACTGAGCTGATCAGTCTCAGGAAGACCTTCGAACACGCCATAGCTTCTGAGAGCCTCTACAGCAGTCTTGTTCAGCTTTGCTCTGTTTACAGCCTCTTCAACAGTTTCAAATGGCTTTTCGTTATAAGCTTCAACAAAGGCTTTCGCTGCAGTATCTCCCACACCTTCGAGAGCAACAAATGGCAATATTACCTTTCCCTCGTCTGTCCAGAACCTTAGCGCTCTTGATTTACCCAGCTCCGGCTTCTTGAACTCGTAACCTCTGGAATACATTTCGTATGCCACCTCTAACACGAGAATCTGCGCCTTTGCCTTTGGTGGTGCATTATCACCCATCGCATTTATTTCGTCTATTCTGTCAATGCAGGCCTTTGCACCCTTTAAAATAGTATCTGCATCAAAGTCACTCACAACACTGGTAAAGTGAGTGGCATAAAACTCCTGAGGATAGTAAACCTTGTACCATGCCATTCTAAATGACATCATTACATATGCCACCGCATGGGCTCTCGGGAACATGTACTGAATCTTTATGCATGAATCAATATACCAGTCAGGGACCCCATGAGCCTTCATTACCTCAAGCTGTTCATCCTTCAGTGGTCTGTTTTTTCTTACATCCTCCATTATCTGAAAGGCAGTACTGTTTTCTATCCCTTTCAGGATAAGGTAGTTCATTATGTCATCTCGAGTCGAAATTACTTCTCGCATTGTTGCGACCCCTGATTTGATATAATCCTGCGCATTGTTCAGCCATACATCTGTACCATGAGAGAATCCCGATATTCTGACAAGATCTGCAAACTTATCAGGTTTCGTATCATCCAGCATCTTTCTTACAAAAGAAGTTCCGAATTCCGGAATTGCATAAGTTCCATGGGTGTACTTGTACTCCGGATCTTTGATTTCGAGAGCCTCTATACCGTTGAAAATGCTAAGTACTTTTCGGTCTGTCAGATCCAGCGTCAAAGGATCCACTCCTGTCATATCCTGAAGCTGTCTTATCATCGATGGAATATTGTGTCCCAGTATATCAAGTTTCAAAAGATTTTCGTCTATCTTGTGATAATCGAAATGAGTTGTTACTATATCCGATTTCATATCGTTTGCAGGTCTTTGAACCGGACAAAATTCGTAGATTTCGTGATCATCAGGAACTATGATAATTCCTCCCGGATGTTGACCTGTAGTTTTCTTTACGCCTGTGCAGCACTTTGAAAGTCTGTCCGCCTCGTATTTGTTCACAGGTCTGTTTGTCGCATCAAAAAATTTCATAACATAACCGTATGCAGTCTTATCCGCTACTGTGGATACTGTACCTGCCTTATACACGTTCTTCTCGCCGAATATTTCACCAACATATTTGTGCGCCGTCGCCTGATACTCCCCTGCAAAGTTAAGGTCGATATCAGGTTCTTTGTTTCCCTTAAATCCTAAGAATGTAGCGAAGGGAATCGTATATCCATCCCGGTTCATCATCGTATGACATATAGGGCACTCTTTCTCAGGCATATCTATTCCGCAGTCATAAAGCTGCATGTCTCCCCACTCTATATGCTTGCACTCAGGGCAAATGTAATGTGGATCCAGCGGATTTACTTCTGTGATCCCCGCCATGGTAGCTGCGAATGAAGAGCCTACCGATCCTCGTGACCCTACCAGGTATCCATCCTCAAGGGATTTGTGAACAAGCATTTGGGCAGATACATACATGACTGCATATCCGTTGCTTATAATAGAATTAAGCTCAGTCTCCAGTCTTGAACCTATCTCTTCCGGAAGCGGGTCGCCGTATAATCTGTGGGCATTTTCCATACATGTCTTTCGAAGAGTTTCCTCCGCACCTTCGATTTTAGGTGGGAATTTTCCTTTCGGAACCGGCAAAATCTCATCCGAAATCATATCCGCAATCTTATTCGTATTCTCCACAACAATCCTATATGCCGTCTCCTCACCAAGGTAAGAGGAAAATTCCTCCATCATTTCGTCAGTGGTTCTCATATATAGCCCCTGACCATTTTCCGCATCCTTAAACCCCATTCCGGTAAGAAGGATATTTCGGTAGATTGCGGAATCGGGTTCATCATAATGAGCATCAGTTGTCGCAACAACCGGTTTCCCCAACATATCCGCAATCTTTATTACTTTTTTGTTAAACTCTATCAGATCATCCCTTCCGGAAACGATACCCTTGTCAATCATAAACTGGTTATTTATGAGAGGCTGCACCTCGAGATAATCATAATACTCTGCAACCTTGCAGATTTCCTCATCGGAGCAACCCGAAGTAATCGCCCTAAAAACCTCACCTGCTTCGCAGGCCGAACCTATTATTATTCCTTCTCTGTGTGCAGTAATCACAGACTTCGGGAGTCTCGGCCTCTTGTAAAAATAATCTATATGAGACATAGATACCATCTTGTATATATTTTTAAGACCTTCCTGAGTCTGAGCCAGCAAAATTATATGATTAGTATTCTTTGACTTGTAATCAATAGTTCCGTCAGGATTTACACAATCGCTGTCATCAAATACATAACCTTCCATTCCGTATATAATCTTGATGTGCTGGTCTTTATCCTTAAGCTTCTTTGCTGTTTTTGCCGCATCAGGGAAGCTTTGAACAACACCGTGGTCTGTAATTGCCACGGCGGGCTGACCCCACTCAGCAGCAGTCGCAACCAGATTTTCCACTTCGTTGAGTCCATCCATGGCACTCATCTTGGTATGTGCATGAAGCTCAACTCTCTTGCGCCCCTCAAAGAGGTCCTGACGCTTCTTGAGCTGTCCTTTTTCCACGCCTTTTATCATTATAGAAAGGAAATTGTCTATTCTGTCCCATTCAGCATCTCCGCTAACCTTGATAAAGTCACCGTTTTTCAGTAGCGAATCAATCTCTGTCCATTTTTGTTCGGATAAGAATGCCTTCAGGCAGACAGAAGTTTTCTTGTCAGTTATAAGAAGCTTAACCAGCTTCTTTTCGTTCTTTATTGTTCTCGCTTCCTTGTGGAAAAGAATACCTTCTATTACAACGCTTCCGCTTTCCGGATTAACACTTCCGAGAGGCACAGGTTCACCGGTAATAGCCTTTCCGCCGATAATCCGGTTTCCTTCTGCAGGCAACTCAAGGAGATTTTTCCTTCTTCTTCCTCCGGAAAATCCGCCCTGACCGAATCCCTGACCGGAATTTTGTCCAAAACTCTGACCTCCGCCTTGCGAAAATCCGCCGTTGTTTGCTGCGGCAGATGCCTTCGGCTTTGATTCTCTCTGCAGTCTGTTCTTTTCCTCTTGCTCTTTTAGTGATTCCTTTATATCCTGTTCTTCAGAGCTTTTCCATGATTCCCGCGTTCTTTGGTAAAAATCCATATCATTTTCGAAACGCACGCTGTAATTAAAGCCAAAATAATTATTCAAAAGCTGAGAAAATAGCGGCGCAACCTGTTCATTCAGGCGCTTCGTCATTACATCTCCAAGAGAACCTATAATAACCGACTTTCCGTCTGTAATACAGTTATCACCATGAATGTATTCAGAAAGAGCTATATATTTTCCATTGATAATCTTAATCATATGAGGAACAAAAGCCTTGACGGCTTCTTCCTCAGGCTGCACCAAGTTATAAAACTCATAATCGAATTTTACACTTTCAAGATCGCTGATGCTCCCTGCCATTATGGCGCAAATCTTCTGTACATCTAAAAAAGGTACAACAAAATTGAGCCGGAGCGTTATTTCAAGTACTCCGGTCTCTTTCGTCAATAAAGCGTTTTCAATTGTGTACTCACATTCTTCTTTTTTGCAGCCTTTGACTGAATTCCAGTCAATATGGCTGTCAATCAGCGTTCTCATAACTTTTTATTACCTCTATAAGCTCATCTGCAATACAATCTTCATCTACAGTCTTGAGTATTTCTCCCTTTTGGAATATTACGCCTTTGCCTTGACCGCCTGCCACACCGAAATCGGCTTCTTTTGCTTCTCCCGGTCCGTTTACAACGCAGCCCATTACAGCAACCTTAAGTCCTGAACTGATTCCTGCCTCTAGAAGCCTTTCATCTATTTCTTCTGCCAAATCTCTCAGTGCAATCTTTGTTCTTCCGCATGTAGGACATGATACAAGGTTATACGGTGCTTTTCGGATTCCCAGAGTTTCAAGTATTTCCTTTGCAAAACGAACTTCTTCCACAGGGTCCGCTGTCAGTGATACCCTCATAGTATCGCCTATATCATTTAAAAGTAATGCACCGATACCTATTGCCGACTTCACCTTGCCTCTTCTCAGAGTTCCCGCTTCTGTAATTCCAATATGAATAGGATGATTTGTATTCTTTGAGAGAATCTCATGGGCATCATAATTCATCTTTACATCTGAAGATTTGATTGAAACCACAAGGTTATCATATCCCATATCTTCTATAATTTTAAGGTTTTTCAGTGCGCTCTCACAAAGTCCCTCAGCCGTAACTTCTCCGTATTTTTCGAGAATTTCTTTTTCCAAAGATCCTGAGTTAACTCCCACTCTAATTGGTATATTCTTTGCCTTTGCAGCTTCCACAACTGCTCTGACTCTTTCTTCTGAACCTATGTTTCCGGGATTTATTCTGATTTTGTCAGCACCGGCTTCTATAGCCGCTATTGCAAGACGATAATCAAAATGTATATCCGCAACCAGCGGACAGTCAGTTTTCTCTCTTATCTTTGCGAGAGTTTCTGCAGCTTCCATGTCAGGAATCGCAATTCTCACGATTTCACAACCTGCCGCAGTAAGTTCATTTATCTGGCTGAGCAAAGCTTCTTCGTCATGAGGATCAACATTAGTCATCGACTGAATAGAAACAGGAGCACCTGCACCTATTTTTACATTTCTTACCATTACTGATTTCTTCATTTTAGTAACCTCACTATATCATTCCATGTAGCAAAAACAAATAAACCTAACAGGAGCGCCATTCCAAGAGCATGAACTTTGCCCTCCATCTCGTCAGTTATAGCTTTTCCCGTAATCAACCTTATAAACACAAACAGAATTCTTCCTCCGTCAAGTGCCGGAAAAGGCAGGAGGTTAAACAAAGCCACATTTATGCTGATAAGCGCGACAAGATACATAAAATACATTATTCCATACGTGCTTGTATCACTTACCATACTTACAATTCCCACAGGTCCACTGACATTTTCAGCAAAATCTCTGGAAGCAAAGAGCTGTTTCAGAGCATCAAAGATTGCACCTGTCATTTCCTTTGTCATAACACAGCCGTTTTTCACCGCAAGAAGAGGGTTGTGATCAAGTTTACTTTCGATTCCCACAAGATATCTCTGTTGCTCTTCGTTAAACTGCGGCACTACGGTACATTCCATGTTTTTTCCGTCTCTTGATACAGTAATTTCAATGCTTTTTCCTGCATCCTCCGAATTTAATTCTTTTATTATATCCTGCCATGTTTTTACACTCTTGCCATTTATACAAACCACTTCGTCTCCGGCTCGAAGTCCGGCCTCGTAAGCAGGCATATCCTTCTGCACATTGCCTACAGTAGCTGTAGGCGTTCCCGAAATTCCTGCAACCACTGATAGCAGAACAGCAGCTATTACAATATTCATAAAAGCTCCGGCTGCAAGAATAATTATCTTCTGCCACCAGCTTTTGTTGTTAAATGCTCTTTCGTTATCAGATTCCGACTTTTCGTCTTCTCCCTCCATAGCACAGTATCCTCCAAGAGGTATGAGCCTTATTGAATACAGAGTTTCCTTTCCCTGTCTGCTGAAAATTGCGGGTCCCATTCCGAATGCAAATTCATTTACCTGAACCCCACATGCTTTTGCAGCCACAAAATGCCCCAGTTCATGAGGAAAAATCATCAAAACAAAAAGTACAACAACCAGTATTATTGTCATAATTCCTCCAGTCTAATCCCTAATCTCTTATCCCCTTACTTCTTCAAGAGTTTTCGCTCTTGCTTCTCTGTCAGCCTCAATTATTGATTCAAGGCTTACGTTTTCTGCAGGCAAATGTTTTTCCAGTACCCTTGATATGTATTTTGGTATATCCGTAAATGATATTTCTCTGTTTAAGAAGAGATCCACCAGTACTTCGTTTGCAGCATTCATAACTACCGGATAGCTCTTTCCCGCCCTCGATGCTTCGTATGCGATTTTTATGCATGTAAACACCTCAGGATCTGGTTTTTCAAATGTCAGATTCTGTGCTTCTCCAAAGAAGTCCAGACCCGTACCGCTGTATGGGATTCTATCTGGATATCCCAGTGCAACGCTTATAGGGATTCTCATATCAGGAAGTCCAAGCTGAGCTATAACAGAAGTATCCTCAAACTCAACAGCAGAGTGAACTATGCTCTGGGAATGAACCAGAATCTGAATATCATCAAGAGGCACATCAAAGAGCCACTTTGCTTCTATTACCTCAAGTCCCTTATTCATCATTGTAGCGGAGTCTATGGTTATTTTTTTGCCCATACTCCAGTTGGGATGTTTAAGAGCCCTTTCGAGGGTAACTCCCTCTAACTCTTCTTTTGTATATCCTCTGAAGGGTCCGCCGGATGCAGTCAGAAGAATCCTTTTGATTTTTTTGTCTTCATTTCCCATGAGACACTGAAATATTGCACTGTGCTCACTATCAACAGGAAGAAGCTTTACGCCCTTTTCTTTTACAAGGTTCATTACAACCTCGCCCCCTGCAACGAGAGTTTCTTTGTTCGCAAGAGCTATGTCTTTTCCTTTTTTGATTGCCGCACATGTAGGAACAAGTCCTCTCATTCCCATCAGTGAATTCAGCAAAATGTCGCTGTCATATTCTGCGGCGTCAACAAGTCCCTTTTCACCGAAGGAAAATTCAATATTTTTGAATATCTCTTTCAGTCGTAGAGCTTCCTTTTCTTCCTGAACAACTACAAGCTCAGGAGAAAACTTTTTTATCTGTTCTTCTATCAGTTTTGTGTTTTTTCCGCATGTCAAAACAGAAACAGAAAACCTGTCCTGATTTTCTGCTATAACATCAAGAGCCTGGGTACCGATTGACCCTGTGCTTCCGAGAATTGCTATTTTTTTCATTCTTTCACCTAATCTTTATGCTAATACAAATATGATATAGTAATAAACAATCGGAGCTGTAAACAGCACACTATCAAATCTATCCATAATACCGCCGTGACCCGGAATGAGAGTTCCGTAGTCTTTAATTCCCATCTTTCTCTTATATGCAGAAGCTGTAAGGTCTCCGCACATTGACATGATTGATGCGATAAATCCTATAATCATGCAGTGTACCATGAGAAACGGTGCAAAGAAGTGTGCAAACAGTGCACAGCAAATCATGCAGCCAAGTACTCCTCCGACTGCGCCTTCTATGGTTTTCTTTGGACTCAGGTTAGGACAGAGCTTATGCTTGCCGAGGAATACTCCTGAAAAGTATGCACATATATCTGTCGCAAAGGCTGATATCAGAACAAGCCATATAAGAATTGAGTAAGGACCTGTCTGATCAACCAAAACTACATGGAAGGAGAAAAATATAACATAAACAAGGCCCAGCATAGTGGCAAGAGCATCTTCTATTTTTCTCTCATTGATTTTGAAAATATATATGGAGCTTGCCATTACCCCGGCAACAAGCCATGCTATTATGTATTCATGTTCAGATGGGAAAAATCCGTTTAGCGCATATAATGCAAACAGAAAAACATATGCAATGTTATAGCTTGGATGTATATCCATAGCATTAAATCCTCTGAACAGTTCTCTAACACCTATAAAACCTATCAATATGCACATAGCTACCAGCGGATAGCTTCCAAAATAAACTATTGCCAAAAGCGGAACCATGCATAATCCTGAAATGATTCTTGTCTTCATAAAATTATCCCTTTCGTATATATCTCAACTTATTTTTTTCTTCCGCCGAACCTTCTGTCTCTTCCCGCAAATTCCTCGAGAATGCTTTCGTATTCTGCTGGCGTAAAGTCAGGCCATAGACTGTCTGTAAAAGCAAATTCGCTGTATGCGCTTTGCCACAACATGAAGTTTGAAAGTCTTTCTTCTCCGCTGGTTCTTATAATCAGATCCGGATCAGGAATATTATCGTTCTCATCACCTGTATAAAGATATCTTGATATGAGTTCTTCTGTTATTTCTTGTGAATCATCTATCTTCTTTTCTTTCATGTCGGTCATGATATTATTTACTGCTCTGACTATTTCTGCTCTGCTTCCGTAGTTAAGAGCTATATTAAACTGGAGTCCCGTATTTGAACGAGTTGTTTCCAGAGATTTTTCGAGTCTTTCTTTTGCATCTTTTGGGATAACCGAATAGTCACCCAATACATGTACCTTAACATTATTCGCATTCAGTTCTGCAAGCTCACTGTCGACATATTTTACGAGTAGCTTGAAGATTCCGCTTACTTCCTCTTCAGATCTTTTCCAGTTTTCTGTAGAGAATGCATACACCGTCAGATATTTTACTCCAAGAGAGGATGATGCTTTAACTATCTCTTTCATTGCCAGCATTCCGGCATTGTGTCCTGCAACTCTGGGTAAAAATCTTTTCTTTGCCCATCTTCCGTTTCCGTCCATTATTATGGCAACATGAGCAGGTAATTTTGTCTTTTCTATCATTTTGCCCTCACAACATAAGGCTATCCCGGGTTAACCGAAATAGCCTGTAATTTTTGTCTAAACCAGTCAGTTATTTAGATCAAACACCTTCTACCGGTTTTCATATTATTGGAATGTATCAATTATACTTCCATGATTTCCTTGTCTTTTGCAACGATAATTTCGTCGATTTCTTTTACTGCTTTGTCAGTTGTCTTCTGAACCTTGTCAAGATCCTGTTTTAGTTCGTCTTCTGTGATTTCGCCGTCCTTCTGCATCTTCTTGAGGTGGTCGTTTGAATCTCTTCTCATGTTTCTTATAGCAACCTTAGCATCTTCACCCATCTTCTTTGTTGTCTTAGTCAGCTCTTTTCTTCTTTCTTCTGTCAGCTGAGGAATTGAAAGTCTGATGCATTTTCCGTCGTTTGATGGTGTGATTCCGATTTCTGCAACCTGAATAGCCTTTTCGATTGCTGAAATCATGCTTGGGTCAAATGGTGAAATCATAAGAGTTCTTGGATCAGGAACTGAAATGTTGGCTATGTTCTTGAGTGGTGATGGTGTTCCATAATAGTCAACTGTCACCTTATCAAGCAGTGCAGGGTTTGCTCTTCCTGCTCTTACAGTATTAAGATCTGACTTTAAAATTTCGATTGTCTTTGCAATTCTTTCTTCAAAACTCTTGTGGCTCATTTATAAGTCCTCCTGTTTTATCTTTATTAATATCTTATTTAATTATTGTTCCGATTTTTTCACCACATACTGCCTTCAGCACATTGCCTTCTTCTGATATGCCAAATACATGTATTGCGATGTTGTTGTCCTTACACAAAGTAGCTGCAGTCAGATCCATTACCTTAAGATCTTTTTCTACAACTTCTAAATGAGTGAGTTCATCATACTTCACTGCGTTAGGATTTGTATTTGGATCGTCTGAATATACAGCATCAACATTCTTTGCAAGAAGAATTACATCTGCATCCATTTCCGCTGCTCTCAGTGCTGCTGTTGTATCAGTTGAGAAGAAAGGATTTCCTGTTCCCGCACCAAAAATAACAACATCTTTATGTTCCAGATGGCTTATAGCTCTCATTCTTGCATAAGGTTCTGCAACTTCCTTCATTTCGATTGCAGTCTGCACCTTAGTCTTCACGCCAATGCTCAAAAGAGCTGACTGAAGCGCCATAGCATTCATTACAGTTGCAAGCATTCCCATGTAATCTGCTGTAGCTCTATCCATGTCTTTGCTGCTTCTGCCTCTCCAGAAGTTGCCTCCGCCTACAACAATAGCAACTTCCACTCCCATATCGTGAACTTCTTTTACCTGCTTTGCCACCTTGGCAGTCATTTCTTCGCTAATACCGAATTTCTGTTCACCTGCAAGTGCTTCGCCACTGATTTTTAAAAGTATACGCTTATATTTAGGTTCCATAAAAGCTCTCCTCTTGTCATATTAAATATAATCATTTGGTTAATTATATCACACAAAAAAAACTATAACAAGCCTCTGTAAAAAGCATACATCATTTCACTCGTTAAACTTATTTCGTCATTTTCGGTTACAGGCATGTCAGCCCTATCAAACCATTCTGCCGTAGAAAGCTCTGTTTCGTCAAGAGTAACATTGTCTGAACCTTCCAAATCTGCCACATATCCCAGAAGAAGATCGCTTTCGACTCCCCATGGCTGTGACTTGTAATATCTTACAGAATTAACCTTAAGGCCAACCTCTTCCATAACTTCACGTCTTACCGTATCCTCTGCAGTTTCACCGGTTTCAACAAATCCGGCAATCAGTGCATATCTTTTGAAAGTTCTTCCCGCATATTTTGTCAGCAGAATTCTATCGCCGTTAACTAGAGCAACTATTACAGCAGGTGCAATCTTTGGATATACTCTGTTTCCGCACTCAGGGCAGACCAATGCTCTTTCGTCTTTGTCGTGAATCAATTTTTCCTGACATCTTCCGCAGTACTGATTGTCCCTGTACCATATATAAAGATGCTGCGCAGTGGAAGCTGCAAAGCAGATTTCTTTTGCTTTTTTGTGTCTCAGAAGTCTTGGGTTTTCCCATCTGAAGCCTTCCATAAGTTCTTTGCATTCATCAAAGTCCATGTGGAGAAAATATTTATCGTCACCTATTCTGAAAAGATACTGCAAAGTCTCACTGTCAAAGCTCTTCGCCTTCGGCAAAGTCATTTCCGTTCCAAGCTCGCCTTTTATCATTATATTACTGCCGGAAAAAGAAAATACATAATCCTGAGGCGCCGCTTCTGTGCGCACGTATTCGTTGTATAGTCTTTTACCCTCAAGGTCCTGTATCATAACTTACGCTCCTAAAATTATGCTCCCACACTTTTCGTAGCAACTACATCTACCGAAGTCCCTGCCACGTTACAGATTATAACATCCCCTGTTTTAACAGGAGCCTTTACTGAAATATCGTTTATTTCTTTCATGCATTCAAAGATTTTTTCCTTTGGAACAGGATTTCCCGTTTTTACAGGAACCATACATTCCTTTGCACCTTCCACTCTTACAGTGGAAGTAACAACTCTTACAGGAGCAACTGTTTCAGTTTTTGCATATTCAGCTCCTCTTTTGCATGTATTTCCTTTTATTTCTTTTACCTCTTTGCCTTCTAATGTCACTTCAATCTGGCATCCGATTGGGCAGCATATGCATGTAAGTTCTCTTTTTTCCATCTTATTCTGCCTCCTTTATGAATACGTGAAGTTCTCCGCTTTTACCTGCTTCTGTCAGCTTATCTCTGTCAAAAGAGATTTTTTCCATTTCTCCCGGTGCCGCCACAGGTCTTTTCTTCTTTGCTATGATTTCGCCGCCGCATTCTACGCATACTGTACAGTTCTTATATACAGCTCCCGGTCTGAAACTTACAGTTATCTTTTCCTGCGCTCTGTCAATTGATATATTTGACGGAACTGTGTATCTTACGCCGTTTCCGCATTTTACATCAAATTTTTCATCAGAATGAGCATTAAGTTTTCCCTGAATGAACATTTGGCTGCATTTTCCTGCATTTTCCCCTTCTTCAGAAACAAAGTCAACAAGGTCATGCACATGAAGAACATTTCCGCATGCAAATACACCCTCGATATTTGTTTCAAGGCTTTCGTCAACTACAGGTCCGTTTGTTACAGGATTTATCTTTACTCCCGCATTCTGCGAAAGCTCATTTTCAGGAACAAGACCAACAGAAAGAAGCAAAGTATCGCATGAAAAATACTGCTCAGTTCCTTTGATTGGAACCCTCTTTTCGTCAACTTCGCTTACTACAACGCCTGTAACTCTGTCCTTACCCTGAATTTCAGTCACTGTATGTGAAAGAAGAAGCGGAATGTCGAAGTCGTCAAGACACTGCACTATATTTCTCTTAAGTCCGCCTGAGTACGGCATAACCTCGCATACAGCCTTTACCTTTGCCCCTTCAAGGGTCATTCTTCTTGCCATTATAAGGCCGATATCTCCCGAACCTATAATAACAATTTCTTTTCCCGGCATAAGGCCTTCTAGGTTAACCATATGCTGGGCAGTACCTGCGGTATAAATTCCGGCAGGTCTGTATCCCGGAATGTTGATTGCACCTCTTGGTCTTTCTCTACATCCCATTGCCAGGATTACAGCCTGTGCCTCTACAGTGCATACTCCTTCTTCTTTGTTTATGTAAGTGATTTTTTTCTCGTCGGTTATGTCAATAACCATCGTTTCAAGTTTATATTCAATACCGTTATCCGATACCTCCTGAATGTATCTTGCCGCATACTCAGGTCCTGTAAGTTCTTCACCAAATCTGTGAAGGCCAAAACCGTTGTGAATACACTGGTTCAAGATTCCACCCAGCTTATCGTCACGCTCAAGGATTACGATATCATCTATTCCGTTTTTCTTTGCGGCAAGAGCAGCAGAAAGACCTGCAGGACCCCCACCTACAACTACTAGATCATACTTTCTCATTTGATCCTGTTTCCTTTCCTACTTTGTGTATCCTGTCAGAAGTTCAGATCCCTTACCGTTTTTTGTAACCTCAAATACTGACATTCCTGTTTCTCTTGCTATAATATCCAAAACTTTAGGACTGCAGAATCCGGCCTGACATCTTCCGGCACCGGCTCTTGTTCTTCTCTTGATTCCGTCCATAGTCTTTGCTCCCAGAGGTCTGTTGATTGCTTCCATAATCTGACCTTCTGATACGGTTTCACATCTACAGATGATATTTCCGTATTCAGGCTTTTCTTTTATCAGATTGCTGTATTCCTCGTTTGAGAGTTCTTCGATTCTTGTAATGCCTTTTCTTTCAGCAACAAAGCCAGGATTTTCATCTAAACCCAGCTTTTCGCTGATAAGGCCCGAAAGATATTTTCCGATTGCAGGACAGCTGGAAAGTCCGGGTGATTCAATACCTGCACAGTCAAAAAAGCCTTCGGCATCCTTAACTTCACCTATGATAAACTCACCGCCGTCTTCATGAGCACGAAGACCTGCAAATGTAGTAATAACCTGGTTCAAAGGAACATTTTTCACACTCAGCGCCGCTTTTGTCTTTACTTGGTTAAGTCCATCTTGTGTAATGTCAATACCTTCCTTATCTTCTATATCATAAGCTGTAGGTCCTACAATCAGATTTCCCTCAACTGTAGGTGATACTAACACACCTTTTCCGTATTTACCCGGAAGTGCAAAAATTGTTCTTGAGACATGGTCAGAAACTCTCTTGTCAAGAAGATAGTATTCTCCTTTTCTTGCCTGAATATGAATCTTCTCTTCAGAAACCATATTATGGAATACATCAGCATAAACACCTGCTGCATTTACTACACATTTTCCTTCAAATACGCCTTCAGACGTTTCGACCTTCCACATCTCACCATCTTTTTTGATTTCTTCAACTTTTGTATTTAAGAAGAATTCAACGCCGTTTGTATATGCATTTTCTGCAAGCGCGATATTGAGATTAAAAGGACATACGATTCCTGCCGTAGGTGCGTAAAGTGCAGCCACAACATCATCTGCAAGGTTAGGTTCCATCTCAAAGAGTTTTTCCCTGTCAGTGATTACACTCAGATTTTCAACACCGTTTCTGATTCCGTTTTCCTTAAGCGCTTCGAGTCTTTCGATATCACTTTCCTTCGTGCAAACAACAAGTGAACCTGTATTTTTGTAGAGGAAATCCAACTCCTTTGAAAGGCTTTCCATCATTTTGTTTCCTTCAACGTTAAGTCTGGCCATCAGACTGCCGTTCTTTGCATCATATCCCGCATGAACGATTCCGCTGTTAGCCTTTGATGTTCCGCAACAAACATCAGCTTCTTTTCCGATAACGCAAACCTTGCAGTTGTAACGCGACAATTCTCTTGCCGCAGCAGAGCCGCAAACGCCTGCGCCGATGATAATTACATCATACATATTTAATAGCCCCCATAAATATTGTATTAACTTATTTATTTTAAACGTCTTTTCAGCACTCTAACCATATAGCCGAACTCATCAGTTCTTCTAAACAATACAACCATGCATAGATTAGGCACAGTCACACTTATGGCAAGATGCATAATAAACGCCAAAAATCCTGTCTTTGTCACAAAGCTGTCAACAAAAGCCGTTACTCCCATAATCAGAATGAAAATGACAAAGTAGAGTATATATTTTGCATAATACTTATATGCGGATTTGTTAAATCCGTATTTGTACAGCACATGCGGTTCAATCCACACACATGTCAGCACTGAGCTTATGATTGTTCCTATAAGAACACCCGAAACCCCAATCTTTGATACCAGCAGCAACGATACTGCCAGATTAATAAGTGACTCATATATAGGCATATATTTGTTATACCAGTAAAGCCCTTTTGCATTTTTGAATGTCTGTGATGCACCTCTCAGCCCTGTGATATATATTTTGACTACAATCAGAAGCACAATAGCATTTCCAAACAGATACTTCTCGCTGAGCCAGATATCCCTTATAAACGGATTAAGAAGATTGTACAGGCAGCAGCAGGAAAATACATAAAGCCAGAAATTGATAAACAACACTCTGAACAGAGTTTTTTCCTGTACCTCCACAGACTCTTCTACAGCAAGGTTTCCCACGCTTGCAGAAATTGCAGTGAAAAATTTGCTGATAAAAGTAGTTACAGCATTTGTAATTGTGCAGTAGTTTGTATAAATCCCCACACTAACAAGCCCTATAAACTTTGAGATTATAAGGTTATCCGTAGCAAAGACGATGATTGTACCTATCTTGTGAAAGACCATCGCCCAAGTGTTTTTCTTTATCTGATCAAAGATCTCCGCAGGCATCTTTGATTTGCTGTGTTCTTTGATATAAGGATATTTCTTGTCTGCAATAACCGTAATTGAGATATTCTGCAACAGAACAAAACAAATACCTGCAATCATATATGCCACATAATTCTTCGTTGTAAACAGTATAACTGCCTGAACTGCCACCATGGCTACTTCAAACAAACCGTTGTTCAAAACAACTATGTAATTGTTCTGATTTGCCGTAACAAAAGCGGACTTATACGAAAAGAAATATGAAACAGCCGAATTCACAACATACAAGACATATATCAGATGTATGTTAGGTATATCCGGCATATCTTTTATGAAGTGCCCGATAAAAGGTGTCAAAGCGCTTCCGAGTACAAGAACAAAGCAGCCTACAGAAATATAAACTTTTCTGTAAAAGTTCATTATCCTGTTTATTACATCCTGCTCATTTCTCGCTATAGGCTCGTACAAGCTGAAGATTATAGCTTCGCCTACGCCGAGTTCTGCTAGTGAAAGCATCGTCAGAATATTGCTGAACAGACCGCTTAATCCCACATATTCAATTGTAAGAACATATATTATCACTGTACGTGAAACAAACTGACATATGATATGCAGTGCATGAAGCAGCCACGCAGTCTTTACATTTCTTGCAGCATTTTCTAAACGCATTTTATCCTCTGATTACCAAATCTATTTTTCGACAAATTCTATAACAGCTTCTGCAACTTCCTTAATTTCTTCTTCCTTCATATATGGATGCATTGGAAGAGAAAGAACCGTATCACATAATTTTTCTGTTACTGAACAGTCATATCCGTAGTCTCCTTCTATTCCGAATGCAAGCTGTTTGTGCATTGGCTTTGGATAGTATACCATTGAAGGGATTCCCTTTGATTTCAGCTCTGCCTGAAGAGCGTCTCTCACTTCTCTTGATTCCAGCTGAATTGTGTACTGCGCCCAGCTTGAATAGAATCCTTCTTTTACAACAGGAGTCTTCACTTTGCCACACAGAAGTTCTGTATATTTTTCGGCAACAGTATTTACATCTTTTACTTCATACTCAGCAAAAGCCTTTAGCTTAACTGAAAGAATGGCCGCCTGGATAGTATCAAGTCTTGAGTTAAGTCCGATTCTGATATTATCATATTTCATCTGGCCTTTTCCATGCACTCTGATTGAACGCATAAGTTCAGCCCATTCATCATTATCTGTAAAGCATGCTCCGCCGTCTCCATAACATCCGAGAGGTTTTGCAGGGAAGAAAGAAGTAGTTGCAATATCACCAAAGCTACATGCTTTCTTGCCGTTTATTTCGCCACCGAATCCCTGTGCTCCATCTTCTAAAACGAGAAGATTATATTTCTTTGCAACTTCGCAAACAGCATCAAAATCTGCAGGAAGACCAAAGAGATCTACAGCTACTACAGCCTTTGGAGTAAGCTTTCCTTCTGCGATCACTTTTTTGATTGCTTCTTCCAGTGAATTAACATCAATATTAAAAGTATCTTCACATACATCAACAAAGACCGGTGTTGCTGAAGCATGAGATACGATTTCCCCTGATGAGAAGAATGTAAAATCAGGTACAAAAACTGCATCGCCCTCACCGATTCCCCATGTCATCATAGCAATAGTAAGCGCATCTGTACCATTTGCACATGTAATGCAATGCTTAACTCCAACATATTCGGCAAGCTCTTTTTCGAGCTCTGCAACCTGAGCACCGCTGATAAAATTACAGTCAGTAGCAACTTTTATCATAGCTTCATCAATATCTTTTTTCAGTACCTGATACTGGGTTTTCAAATCTCTAAACTGCATCGTTTTTCTCTCCTTTTCTTCATCTTAGGACCGGTATAACCATCCATAATTTCAAAAAACGTTTCCAAAACAGAAACGTTTAGACAAGCAATATAATATCTGTCAATTAGACTCAAAAAAACCGGCCGAGTCTGATAAATGATTCAGCCGGGCTTTCTTAACATCACTCAATGTACCCTATGATATTACATTAAAATATTGGAATTGTCAAGAAATCAGGCATTCTTTCACATGGATTACAACTATACCTGAAGTCCCGTTCCACGTGCAGGTGTAACAACAAAGCTACTCATGCATGTAGCACATAAGACACCTGTTTCCATATCGTAAGCTTTGGCAACACCTCTGATAAGTCTTCCCCCTACCTGAGTATAATCACAGTGGAATCTATACTTTGCCCCTGTCATAGGTCTCAGATAACTGATTGTAATATCAGTAGTAGAAATAAAATCCTTTCTGAGAGAAAGTGCGCCTGTCCCTATACAAGTATCAAATGCACTACAGATAATTCCCCCGTGTATTCCATTGTATGGATTCAGCATCCAGTCCTGTGCAGTGAGCACAAAATCAGCACACTGTTTTTCCACACTGCATTCAAGAAGTTCAAGTCCCAGCATACAGCAGATTCTGTTTTCCTGATCCTTGTACTGCTCAAGATAGCTTCTTATGTCTCTTTCAAATTCTTCGTTAGTCATTCTCTCACCTCATAATGCTATTATAAAATCAATATTAACAATCAATTTTCAAAGTAGAATCATCACATAGCATCAATCAGCCTATTCCCCCGTAAAGAATTCCGAGCACATACACAACGGCTGTAACTCCGACAAAAACATACTTGGTTACCGGTTCAAACCATCCACCTAGTTTGCCGGCTTTTCCCTTTTCTACCTGCTGACGGGCAAAATCTCCAGGGCATACCCAGTAAAACATTATAGCAGCAAGAAGCGCACCCAAAGGTATCACATAAATTGATACGATATCCATCCATGTACCTAATGCATTACCGCTTTCAATAAACACGCCTACACCTATTGCAATCAGTGCAATTATTCCAACCGCAGCCTTTCTCGAAAGACCCAGTTGCTCCTGAAGTGACTCAATCGGAGTCTCAAACAGGTTCATCAGA
The DNA here is from genome assembly GCA_938034165.1 of uncultured Clostridia bacterium. GTDB lineage: Bacteria > Bacillota > Clostridia > Peptostreptococcales > Anaerovoracaceae > CALHKP01. The sequence continues at coordinate 40,059 of CALHKP010000038.1, forward strand.
GATGTAATTGCAGCAAACAATACTGCAACAAAGAAAATCACCGAAAACAGCATTCCCATAGGCATCTGCCTGAATACTTCAGGAAGTGATATAAACATAAGCGGAGGCCCTGCAGATACATCAAGTCCAAATGCAAACACAGCCGGAATTACAACAACTCCCGCAAGCAGTGCCGCACATGTATCAAAGAAAGCAACATTTCTTGCACTATATACAACATCCACGTCATCTCCCAAATAACTTCCGTAAACAATAGTTCCCGAACCTGCAAGAGACAACGAGAAAAAGGCCTGTCCAAGAGCATATACCCAAGTCTTTGGATTTGCAAGTGCTGACCAATCAGGTACAAACAGATATTTGTATCCTTCCGCTGAACCCGGCAGAGTAAATACTCTAATCATAAGCACTATAAACAGAACAAAGAAAACAGGCATCATCAGCTTATTCATTTTCTCTATTCCCTTGGATACTCCAAAGAGCATAATTGAAAATGTAATGACAAGACCCAGTATATGCCAGCCAACACTGCCAAAACTGCTTGCAAGCTCTCCGAAATATGCTCCCATATTATCCGCCCTCGCAAGGTCTCCTGTCAGAGATGAAAACAGATATTTCAAAAACCAGCCCACAACTACAGAATATCCTATAGCAATTCCAAGGGAACCGATTACCGGTATAAGCCCTAGGGCTTTGCCACCCTTAAGTCCTCTCATTTTCATGGCTTTGTCAAAGGCACCCACAGACCCTGTTCTCATGCTTCTTCCGAATGCCATTTCTCCTATAACTCCCGAAAATCCCAGGAGTACAACGAATATAAAGTAAGGGATAAGGAACGCCGCACCGCCAAAAGCTCCCGCTCTGTAAGGGAACATCCATATATTTCCCATACCTACAGCGGAACCGACACATGCGATAATAAATCCCATTCTGTTTCTGAATAAATCTCTTCCTGTGTTCTTTTCCATTTTAGTCTCGCCCATTATTTCTGTCTAACCTTTGCAACTATACAACACCACTGATCGTCTTCCATTATTTCAACAATCTCAAATCCATTTTCCTCAAGGCAGCCTGCCACAACGGACTCTTTGACTGTAAGTATACCCGATGATATGAACAAAGCATTTTCCTTCATGTGGCGCGCCGCATCACCTGCCAGCATCATAACAAGGTCTGCCATAAGATTTGCAACAACGATATCAGCCTTGTAGTTAACGCCCTTTGTCAAATCTCCGTACATCGCCTTCGCAATATCATCAACCTTGTTCAGCTGAAGGTTTTCTTCTGCTACCTCAACAGCTATAGGATCTATATCTATTCCGCACACATCTCTTGCACCGAGAAGCGCTGCCGCAATTGACAAAATACCCGATCCGCATCCCACATCGAGAACATCAAAATCTCTATCCATGTATTTCTCTAACATCTTAACACACATTGATGTAGTTTCGTGTGTACCTGTACCAAATGCCATGCCCGGGTCTATTTCTATCACCAGTTTATTGTCCTTATTTTCGTATTCTTCCCATGTAGGCTTTACTACTATAGATTCTGAAATCTGTGCAGGTTTGAAATAATCCTTCCATTTGTCCTTCCATAGAATATCATCTTCTATCTTTGCACTTACCTCAAGGCTTCCAAAGTCCGCGCCTTCACCGAACTCGCCCTTGGCAGCTTTTAGTGCAAGTCTGCTCATGGACTCACGAATCTTTTCTGCAAGAGCTCTGTTTTCTTCAGAATCCTCAAAGAATACCATAACCTTTGGATCTCTGTTAAGATTATCTACAACATCATCATCTATATAATCCCATTCATAGCTCTCCTTCTTTTCCATAATGTCCAGAGCGTCCATTGGGTCATCAACTACTGTATCTGTTACTCCCAGAGCAAGAAGTTCTCCGACAATAGCCTCAACACCACTGTGAGATGTTGCAATATCAACCTGAATATATTTCATCTTTTCCACCTTTACAATATTTTATTTGCTTTTGAATAAAATTTTTCGAAATTTTAATTTTCAAAAACTTCATTTTTTAATTTTAAACCTTTATATATCTCCCGTCAATAAAAAAAGCAAAAGAGTACAATAAAAGAGTGTATCTTTTTTACGGATACACTCTGTAAAAGCTATTTACTGAAAAACTCTTTCATTTTATCTGCAAATGAAGATTTCTTCTGGTAACACTGCGGATCAAGCGTTTTGCCCATGTCTTCGATGGCCTTCTTCTGTTTTGATGAAAGCTTTGTTGGGACTTCCAGAATAACCTTAACGTACAAATCACCCATTCTTGCGCTTCTTACATTCTTAACGCCTTTGCCTTTCAGTCTGAAAACTGTATTAGGCTGTGTGCCGGCAGGAACTTTGTAAGATACCTTACCGTCAAGCGTAGGAACTGTAATCTCATCGCCCAGTGCTGCCTGTTCAAATGTTATAGGCATATCAATCATCAGATTGTCGCCTTCACGTCTGAATATCTTATGAGGTTTAACCTTTACAACAAGGTAAAGATCTCCGTTTGGACCACCGTTTGGACCCGGTTCACCCTCTCCTCTGATAGGAATTACGCTGTCATTATCAACACCTGCAGGTATATTAACGTTTATTTTTACAGTTTTTCTTACCGAGCCGGTGCCTCCGCAGTCAGGACATGGAGTATCAATAATCTTACCTGTACCACCACAGTCAGGACATGGACCGCTACTCTGGAACTGTCCGAAAGGAGTCTTCTGGAAACTTGTAACAGTTCCTGTTCCTCCGCATTTTGAACAAGTTCTCTTTTCTGTACCCGGTTTGTTTCCTTCACCATTACATGTAGAACATCTTACCTGCTTTGTGATTGTGATTTCTTTTTTTACACCGGCTGCCGCTTCTTCGAATTCAAGAGTTACGCTCTTTTGGATATCTCTTCCTCTTGTTGGACCGCTTCTGCGTCTTGTGCCGCCTCCGAAACCGCCTCCACCATTAAACATATTTCCGAAGATGTCAAATATATCATCAAAACCTCCGAAGCCACCTGCTCCGGCACCTCCGAATCCTGCATTAGGATCTACTCCTGCGTGACCGAATCTGTCATACTTGTTTTTTTTGTCAGGATCTGACAAAATACTGTAAGCTTCGTTTACTTCCTTAAACTTTTCTTCCGCTTCTTTGTCTCCCGGATTTCTGTCAGGATGATATTTCATTGCCATCTTACGGAAGGCTTTTTTTATTTCATCGTCACTGGCACCCTTTGAAAGTCCCAGCACTTCATAATAATCTCTTTTCTCTGCCATAACTTCACCTTCCATTTACAACAAATTATAAGCGTACTCAATTTACAAACAAAGATTTGCCCGCGACCTTAGCCATGGGCAAATCTCATGTTATTACCAATGAATGTCGCCTGAAATAATCTAATTATTTTTCGTCGTCAACAACTTCGTAGTCAGCATCAACTACATTATCATCTGCATGTGAATCCTGAGGCTGTTCACTCTGAGCACCTGCAGAAGCTCCCATGCCTGCGCCCATATCAGCACCCTGCTGCTGAGCCTGCTGGTATAATTTAGCTGAGATAGCTCCGAATTTTTCTGTTAAGTTAGTTGTCTTTTCTTTGATTTCTTCAGGGTTATTTGCTTCAAGAGCCTTCTTTAGCTCTTCTTTTGCATCTTCAACCTGCTGTTTTTCTTCAGCTGAAATCTTACCGTCAAGTTCAGCAAGAGATTTTTCTGTTTCGTAAACCAGGTTTTCTGCCTTGTTTCTGTCTTCAATAGCTTCTCTTCTCTTCTTGTCTTCTGCAGCATATGCTTCAGCTTCTTTTACCTTCTGGTTGATTTCATCTTCTGAAAGGTTAGTCGATGATGTGATTGTGATATTCTGAACCTTGCCTGTTCCAAGGTCTTTTGCACTTACGTTAACGATACCATTAGCATCAATATCGAATGTTACTTCAATCTGTGGAACTCCACGTGGTGCAGCAGGAATTCCTGTCAGCTGGAACTGACCGAGAAGAATGTTATCTGCTGCCATTTCTCTTTCACCCTGCATTACTCTGATATCTACAGCAGTCTGGTTGTCAGCTGCAGTTGAGAATATCTGGCTCTTCTTTGTTGGGATTGTAGTATTTCTTTCGATTAACTTAGTTGCAACTCCGCCGAGTGTTTCGATTGACAGTGAAAGTGGTGTAACATCAAGAAGAAGTACGTCATTAACTTCACCTGTAAGTACACCTGCCTGAATAGCAGCACCGATTGCAACGCATTCGTCAGGGTTGATCCCCTTGAATGGTTCTTTACCTGTAATTTTCTTTACTGCTTCCTGAACTGCAGGAATTCTTGTTGATCCTCCAACCAGGATAACCTTAGCAAGATCGCTGTTTGTAACGCCTGCGTCAGCCATAGCTTTTCTAACAGGTTCAAGTGATCTTTCTACAAGGTCTGCTGTCAGCTGATCGAATTTTGCACGAGTCAAATCCATGTTCATGTGAAGTGGACCTTCAGCTGTTACTGTAATAAATGGCAGGTTGATGTTTGTAGTCTGTGCACTTGAAAGTTCTTTCTTTGCCTTTTCTGCAGCTTCCTTCAGTCTCTGAAGTGCCATGTTGTCTTTTCTCAGGTCTACACCGTGTTCTTTTGCAAATGAATCTGCCAGGAAGTTCATAACAGCATTGTCAAAGTCGTCACCACCTAGATGTGTATCTCCGTTAGTAGCAAGTACTTCGAATACTCCATCACCTAATTCAAGAATTGACACGTCGAATGTACCACCACCCAAGTCATATACTAGGATTTTGTGAGCACCTTCTTCTTTGTCAAGGCCGTATGCAAGTGAAGCTGCTGTAGGTTCGTTGATGATTCTCTTAACATCCAAACCTGCAATCTTTCCTGCATCCTTAGTTGCCTGCTTCTGTGCATCTGAGAAGTAAGCAGGTACTGTAATTACAGCTTCTGTTACCTTTTCTCCAAGATAGCTTTCAGCGTCAGCCTTCAGCTTACCCAGAATCATCGCTGAAATATCCTGCGGTGTGTATTTCTTTCCATCAATTTCTACGATGTGGTTTTCACCCATGTATCTCTTGATTGATGCGATAGTTCTGTCAGGGTTTGTTACTGCCTGTCTCTTTGCAGTTTCACCTACAAGTCTTTCACCGTTCTTTGCAAAGCCTACAACTGATGGTGTAGTTCTGTTGCCTTCAGCATTAGCGATAACTACAGGTTCTCCGCCTTCTAATACTGCAACGCAGCTGTTTGTTGTTCCTAAATCTATTCCTATTACTTTTGCCATTTCATTTTCCTCCTTATAAATCTCTAATTATTTACTTTTACCATTGAAGGTCTTATAACCTTCTTGTTCAGCATGTACCCCTTCTGCAATACAGCTGTAACTTTTCCGCTTTCGAAATCGTCATTGTCTTCTGTCATAACAGCATTGTGGAAGTTTGGATCAAAGTCCTCACCTTCTGCAGCAATTTCTTCAAGTCCTGCTTTTTCCAAAGCATCATAGAACTGTTTGAAAATCATCTGCATGCCTTCCTTAAACTTTTCATCTGACGCATCAACAGATAATGCTCTTTCGAAGTTGTCTAACACTACGAGAAGATCTGTAACAATCTTTTCGTTTGCATATGAATAAAGATTCTGCTTTTCTTTTTCAGCTCTTCTCTTGAAGTTCTGAAAATCAGCCATCAATCTCATATATTTTGCTTCAGCAGCTTCGTCCTCCTGAGGTGCTTCAGCTTCGTCGGTACATTCAGTACTTTCCGCTTCAACTTCTGGCTCTGCATCAGTTTCCGCTTCTGTATCCTTCTGTTCTTTCTTGAGCTCCTCCTCAGGAACTGCTGTCTTGTTTTCTTCACTCACTCTTTCTTTCACCGCCTTCTAATTTAAATGTATCATTCAGATTTTCTGTAAGATATTCTACTATTGATGTGACCTCTCCGTACTTCATTCTGGTAGGTCCTATAACACCTATCTTTCCGACCATCTTGCCGTCGACATGATATGTTGCCGTTATCAACGAACAGTCATTCATCATATCATCGGCATTCTCGCCTCCGATAGTTACTATCATTCCATTGTCTCGCTCGATAATCTTTCGCATGAAGTCTTCTTTTTTGTCAAGCAGTGTCAGGAAGCTTCGAGCTCTTTCAATATCATTATACTCAGGAATATCAAAGATGTTTGTCAAACCATCCATATACAGATGAACATTTAGCATATCCTCAAGTGTCTTCATGAAATCCGGCATAATATTTTCTGCCAGCCTACTCATTGCCTCTATGTCTGATTCAAAGTCAGATATGATTCTGGATTTCATAACATCGGAAAGCTTTCTGCCTCTGTATGTATATGTCATATTCTTGGATAATATCTTGAGACTCTCTTCTGTATAAGGCACATCCAGCTTCAACACTGTGTTTGAAACCTCACCGCTGTCAGCTACAATCATCAGAATAACCGTATGCCTATCCACCGGAAGAAGATTTACGAAATTAAGTGTATCTTCAACCTTCGTCGGTGTCATTGCAAAAGATGTAAGATTAGTTATCTCCGAAAGTATCTTGGTAACATGCTGAATGGTCTTGTCAAACTCGTTGATGTTTGCCTGCAGTCTGTCAGCAATAACTGTCTTTTCTGCAGGAGTAAGCTCATGCTTTTTCATCAAATCGTCAACATAAAGCCTGTATGCCTTGTCAGAAGGTACTCTGCCTGCCGAAGTATGAGGATGTGTGAGATATCCCATTTCTTCCAAATCACTCATCTCATTTCTTATAGTTGCAGGACTGATACCAAGATCAAATTTCTTCGAAAGTGTTCTCGAACCTACCGGTTCAGCAGAAGAAACATAATCGCTTATTATTGCCTGAAGAATCTTAAGCTTTCTGCCTGTTAAGTCCATATAAACACCTCCTATCCATCAGTTATATGTTTTCGTGAAATTTATTTTTCGTATTATTAGCACTCATTATCTCTGAGTGCTAATCACTATATATAATTTACTCCTCCTATTCCTAAATGTCAATAGATATATGATAAATTTTGAAGTATTTATCCCGACTTTTACAATATCTTCACATTTTATTCAATGATCTAACGGACTCAATAGACTAAAGCACACCCATACAAAAAAGGGCCTTAGAAAGGTCCCTTTTGATATTATTCACTCCAAATTCTTGTAGCTTCTATAGCTTTTCTCCAGCGTTCTATTCTCTTTTCTCTTCCCGGCGCATCCATTTCCGGTGAGAAAACTTTGTCTACCTGCCAGTTCTGGATAATTTCTTCTTTGCTCTCCCAGTATCCTGTGGCAAGGCCTGCGAGATATGCTGCACCCAGCGAAGTCGTTTCTATGCATACCTGTCTGTAAACGTCTTTGTTCAGGATATCTGACTGAAACTGCATCAAGAAATTGTTGGCACATGCTCCGCCATCTACCTTTAGAGCCACCAGTTCTTTGCCCATGTCCGAAGCCATGGCATCCAGAAGATCGTTGCACTGATAAGCCATGGATTCCAACGCAGCTCTTACAATATGGTTCTTGCTTGTGCCTCTTGTAAGTCCGAAAATCGTTCCTCTTGCATATGGATCCCAGTATGGAGCTCCAAGTCCAACAAAAGCAGGCACGATATATACACCGCCTGTGCTTTCTACCGATGTAGCCATTTTTTCCGATTCAGATGCTTTTTTCATGAATCCAAGTTCGTCTCTGAGCCACTGCATAACCGCACCGCATACAAACACAGAACCCTCAAGAGCATAATTAACTTTCCCATCCAGTCCCCATGCTATAGTAGTAAGAAGACCGTTCTTTGACTTTACAGGAGTTTCTCCTGTATTCAGAAGAAGGAAGCATCCTGTTCCGTAAGTACTCTTTGCAGTTCCTTCATCAAAGCATGTCTGTCCGAACAAAGCAGCCTGCTGGTCTCCCGCAGCTCCTGCTATTTTTATCGGTCCACCGAAGTGCTGACCCATAGTTTCTCCATAAACCTCACTTGAAGGTCTTGCCTCAGGAAGCATGTTTAACGGAATATCAAGTATTTCAAGTATTTCTTTATCCCATTCCAAAGTATGAATGTTAAACATCATAGTTCTGGATGCATTGGAATAATCGGTTACATGAACCTTTCCGCCTGTCATTTTCCAAATCAGCCATGTTTCGACCGTTCCGAAAAGGAGCTGACCGTTTTCAGCTTTTTCTCTGGCGCCTTCAACATTTTCCAATATCCATCTCAGCTTGGTACCGCTGAAATAAGGATCTATAAGAAGACCTGTCTTTTCCTTTATTTTTTCTGTAAGACCTTGCTCAATCAGTTCGTCACAGTATTCTGCAGTTCTTCTGCACTGCCATACAATTGCATTATATACGGGCTCGCCTGTTTCCTTGTCCCACACAATAGTGGTCTCTCTCTGGTTAGTGATACCTATGGCATCAATATTCTTGTAAGTAGCCGAAGCCTTTAGAAGTGCTTCGAAGGCAACTGTCATCTGCGTGGACCAGATTTCATTGGCGTCATGCTCCACCCAGCCTTCCTTCGGGTAATACTGCTTAAACTCCTTCTGAGCAACGCTTATCTGATTTCCCTTTTTATCATAGATTATGCATCTTGAACTTGTAGTTCCCTGATCTAATGCCATGATATACTTTTTCATAATTCTGTCCCCCCGTTAAACAAATATCGACATAATTTTGTTTGATATGTCAATACCGCTTTCTGTAAGTCTTAGAAAACCATTTTCTTCAATTATATATTTATTTTCAATAAAGGGTCTGAGTTCTTCCATTCTGTCCGAAAATACATCGAAAAACTTTTTTCCGAACTTTTTTTCGAAATCCGCAAGACAAATTCCTTTGGTTTTTCTCAGCCCTGTAAAGACAAATTCCGACACATTATCCTCAAACGTGTTTATGTGAAACTCCGGATAGGGAGCTTCTGTAAATCTCATGCCTCCTATGTACGATGAAGCACTGTCACCGATTCCAAGATATTCATCCATTGACCAGTATTTCAAGTTATGTCTACACTCATAGCCCGGCTTTGCAAAATTTGAAATCTCGTAATGCTCATATCCTGCCTGCTTAAGCAAATTGATTGCGGTATGATACATTTCTCTGTCAAGTTCATCTGAAATTTGTTCAATTTTTCCTGATACAAACATATCAAACAGGGGCGTTCCCTCTTCTATCTGCAAACTGTAAAGTGACAGATGCTCCGGACTCAGGCTAACAGCTTCTTTTAGTGTTTCAAGCCATATATCCATGCTGTGACCCGGCACGCTAAACATAAAATCCAGATTAATATTATCAAATCCCGCGCGTCTTGCATCGAAAAAATTCTTTCTGAAGGTTTCGGCATTGTGGATTCTTCCCAGTCTTTTTAGAATATTGTCGTCCAGAGACTGCACTCCCATAGAAAGTCTGTTGATTCCGTATGTTCTATACAAACAAAGCTTCTCATAGTCAAGGGTTCCCGGATTTGTTTCTATTGTTATCTCACTGTTTTCTGATATTTCAAAGCATTCTCTGAGCTTTCGGAGGATTCTACCAATATTCTCCGGATGAAGAACTGACGGCGTTCCCCCACCTATAAACACTGTATCTACAATGTAATCTTTGCCATACTCTCTCGAATAGCATTCTATATCTTCTATTATATCATTCACATATTTTTCTTCTTTTTCTTCAGAAAGTTCTCCGCCCTTTGAATAAAAACCGCAATAAATGCACTTTGATTTGCAAAAGGGTATGTGAATGTAAATTCCGAGATTCTTTTTATTTGTTGTCATCATATTTTAAAACTGCTGTGAATGCTTCCTGTGGCACTTCTACTTTTCCGAACTGTCTCATTCTCTTCTTTCCTTCCTTCTGTTTTTCCAGAAGTTTCTTCTTACGGGAAATGTCACCACCGTAGCATTTTGCAATTACGTCCTTTCTGTAGGCTTTTACGGTTTCTCTCGCTATTACCTTCTGACCCACCGCAGCCTGAATAGGCACCTCGAACTGATGCATAGGAATGATTTCCTTCAGCTTTTCGCATACGAATCTTCCTCTATTGTATGCTTTTGATTCATGAACAATCATGGAGAATGCGTCCACCAAATCTTTGTTCAGAAGCACGTCCAGTTTTACGAGATTTGATTTTTCGTATCTGATAAATTCGTAGTCAAGGGATCCGTAGCCTCTTGTCTTTGACTTGAGAGCATCAAAGAAGTCATAGATAACTTCGTTTAGCGGAAGTTCGTAATGTAGCTGAACTCTGTTTTCGGTTATGTATTCCATGTGAATCATGGTTCCTCGTCTGTCCTGACAAAGTTCCATAATGGAACCTACATATTCTTTCGGAATCATTATGTCCGCTTTTACGATAGGCTCTTCTATGTGATCAATTTCTGTCTGTGGAGGTAGATTTGTAGGATTCTGAATCATTTCCACACTGCCGTCAAGCATAACAACCTTGTAAACTACACTTGGAGACGTCGTAATAACAGCAAGATTAAACTCTCTTTCCAGTCTTTCTACTATGATTTCCATATGAAGAAGTCCTAGGAATCCACATCTGAAACCAAAGCCTAGAGCTGTTGAAGTTTCAGGTTCAAAAATAAATGCCGCATCGTTTACCTGGAGTTTTTCGAGAGCGTCTTTTACACCTTCGTATTTTTCGCCTTCTGCAGGATAAATTCCGCAGTATACCATAGACTGTACCTTCTTGTATCCCGGCATAGGTTCTGCTGTAGGGTCTTTATCCAGCGTGATTGTATCCCCGACTCTAGCATCTCTTACCTGCTTGATGCTTGCACAAATATATCCTACCTCCCCCGCTCTCAGGAATTTGGTAGGCACGTGAGAAGGAGCCATAACACCGACTTCTGTTACCTCGTATTTCTTGTTTGTGTTCATCAGTCTGATGGTGTCTCCCACCTTCACCTGACCGTCAAAAACTCTTGCATATATAACAACACCCTTGTAGTTGTCATATACAGAGTCAAAGATGAGAGACTTGAGTTTTCCGTTTACATCTCCTGTCGGTGCAGGTATAGTCTTAACCACTGCCTCAAGAAGGTCGCCTATTCCGGTACCTTCTTTTGCAGAAACCAGAGGTGCATCCTCTGCATCAATTCCTATCATTTCCTCGATTTCTTCTTTTGTTTCCTCCGGTCTTGAACTTGCAAGGTCTATCTTATTCAGACACGGAAGTATTTCAAGGTCTTCATCCAGTGCAAGATATACGTTTGCCATAGTCTGAGCTTCTACACCTTGAGTTGAGTCCACAACAAGAACCGCACCTTCACATGCAGCAAGACTTCGCGACACCTCGTAGTTAAAGTCTACGTGACCCGGTGTGTCTATTAAGTTAAAGATGTATTCGTTTCCGTCATTGGCCTTATAAACAAGTCTTGTTGTCTGAAGTTTGATTGTGATTCCTCTTTCTCTTTCGAGATCCATATTATCAAGGAACTGTTCCTTCATGTCTCTGTGAGCAACCAAACCGGTATTTTCTATGATTCTGTCAGCCAGCGTAGACTTACCGTGGTCAATATGGGCTATGATACTGAAGTTTCTTATATATTTCTGATAATCCATTAAATTCTCTCCTTTGGATAAAAATTGCTTTATCAGGCCGAAATCACACGAGAACCGAAGTTTGTGTGAGACCGCACCTCATTTTATTATATTTGAAAACAATGGATTTTTCAAGGAAAAATCCATTGCCATCTATTTATCAGAATCAACCCAAATCTTTGCAATTTCAATTCTTTAAGATTTCTTAAACTTATCTTGTTTTGATTGATTTTTTTGTCCGCTGCTATATAATTGTTATTAGTGAAAATTTAATAGAACTTCCATCCGCCGCTCACATGGGCTAATTAAAATATTCAGCTTTTTTCCTTGCTTTTATTGCAGTTATCGTGTATAATATACACGCGAATTTAGCATTAGTATTGCTGAAAATTTTAAGAATAGTGGGGTGAATTAATTATGGCAAATATTAAATCCGCAAAAAAAAGAATCAGAGTTATCGACAAGAAAACTGCAAGAAACAGAAGAGTTAAGGAACACATCAAGACAGCTATCAAGGACTTCGAAGCTGCATTAGCTTCAGGAGATATGGAAAAAGCTGCAGAAAAGCTTACTTTAGCAGAAAAGAAGCTTATGCAGGGAGCTGCTAAGGGAACAATTAACAAGAAAGCTGCTTCAAGAAAAGTTTCAAGATTAACTATCAGATTCAACGCTGCAAAAGCAGCAAAATAAGTCTCACCCGTCCCCACCCGTGTATAAGTTAAATACACAGCAATTGAGCGAAAAACGATGGAAGTGTCTCCCATCGTTTTTTTATTTAACCAGAAACGGAGTAAAAATGAAATTATATGATATTCTGTCCGGCCTAGACTACAATTTGATACCGGAAAATGTAACGACAGATTATGACATATGCGATATCGTATATGACTCAAGAAATGCAAAACCCGGTACAGTGTTTGTTGCTATTGCCGGAGAAACCCTAAACGGTCACAAATTTATAAAAAATGCTTATGATAACGGCTGTAGAACCTTTGTTATCACAGAAGATGTACAGCCGCTTTCCGAAGCCGTATATATAAAAGTAGATAATGCGAGAATTGCACTATCAGAAATGTCATGCAACTTCTTCGAAAATCCTTCAAAAGACCTCAAGATTATAGGTGTTACAGGAACCAAAGGAAAGACTACCATAACCACTTCCATATCACAAATTCTGAACTCCTGTGGCATTTCGACAGGATTAATTGGTACAAATGGTGCTTCTTACAGCGATAAGACAATTCCCACATCAAATACCACACCTGAGAGTTATGAGCTTCAGAAGATTTTTAGAGAGATGCTTGATGCCGGAATAAAATGTGTATGTATGGAAGTATCCTCAGGGGGGCTGATGATGCATCGTGTAGATAATGTCGAATTTGACATTGCACTATTCACTAACATTTCACCCGATCATATCGGTCCGAAAGAGCATCCTACTTTCGAAGATTACCTTAACTGCAAGGCAAGACTTTTCTCACTGGCAAAAGTCGGCATCATCAACTACGATGACGAACACGCCGAGTATATCCGCAGCTATGCCACTGAACACGGATGCAGAGCCCTTGGTTTTGCTATAAAGAACAAATCCGCAAATCTCAATGCAGACTTCATTGCTAAGGATATAGCTTATCACGAGAGCTTAGAAACTTTGGGTTCTGATTTTACATGCGAAGACCATGTCCACTGCTCTGAATACAGATATACAATCCATATGCCGGGAGCATTCAGTGTATATAACGGACTTGCTTTTATAGCGGTATGCAGGCTCCTCGATATAGAAGAAAAATCTATTGCAGACGCAATGACAAAAATAAAAGTAGACGGCAGAATCGAAATAATCAATACTCTGCCCTATGCAACAGTAGTACTGGACTATGCCCACAACAAGACAAGTCTGGAGAATATCCTGACTTCACTGAGGGCATATAAGCCAAACAGACTCATCTGTCTTTTCGGTTCTGTAGGTGGAAGAACCAAGCTCAGGAGAAAACAACTGGGCGAGGTAGCATCACAACTCTGTGATTTCTGCATAATAACAAGTGAGGACCCTCGTGATGAAGATCCTCAGCAGATTATAGATGATATCACAGCCGAATTCAAAGAAGGAAGTTGTCCCTTCATTACAGAGGTAGACAGAAAAACCGCCATTTTTAAGGCTGTAGACATGCTCGAGCCCGGTGACATTCTGATTTTAGCCGGAAAAGGTGCCGAAACATATATGTATATTGACGGCAAAAAGATTGACTATGACGAAAGAGCATGCGCTCAAGCTGCAATAGAAGCGCGCCTGGAAAAAGACAAAAAACAGTAAAAAAATAAGTGATATTCTCAGAAGATGCGAGTGTGTTCAATAAAAGGAACATACTCGCATTTTCAAGATTATCACTTTTTGTTTTATCCAATATATTATCTTCTTTGTTTATTATTTTTCTTCCATCAATGATTTCAATACACGTCTTGCTATATTATTGTCCCCTTCCCATGGAACCTTCTTTTTTCCGATGTACATGTAAGGTTCATCACCTTTTCCGAGTACCGCAACACAGTCACCCTGCTTTGCCTCGCGAATAGCTTTTTCTATAGCGTTTTTTCTGTCCATTACTCTGTGAACATTTGTCTTGTCTGAAATACCCTCCATTATCATGTCGGCAATCTCCTCAGGATCGCTTTCTCTTCTATCATACTGAGTCAGGAAAATTTCGTCTGCATATTTATCTGTTACTTCACCCAGTTCTTTGCGCTTGGATTCATCTCTGTTTCCCGGTGCTGAAATAACAGCAATCAATCTCTTGTCAGGCTCCAGATATGATTTTATGAATCCAAAAAACTTTTCGTATCCGTCAGGTGTATGGGCATAATCAACAAATACATCGAAGTCCTGTCCTTCATTGATTTTTTCTGCTCTTCCGGCAATCTGACTTATATCAGCAGCCTTTCTTCTAATCAGTTCCATTGGTGCTCCAGCATTATGCATTGCAGCAATTGCAGCAAGTAAATTATATACATTGTATTCACCCAACAGGTTTGTTTCAAAATGAACAACTCCTTCGGAATATACCAAATCAAAGGAACTTCCGCTACCGAAGCACTTCACGTTTTCTGCCCTGTAATCAGCCTCATTCTCTATGCCATAAGTGATGACCTTCGCCGAAGTACATGTTCTCAGTGCATCCAATGTAGGGCTGTCAGCATTCAAAACAGCAGCTGATGTATCAGCCAGTTCCTCAAACATCTTTCGCTTTGCAGCGAAGTATTCTTCCATGGTCTTATGATAATCGAGATGGTCATGGGTAAGGTTCGTAAAAATTGCATAATCAAAATCGACTGCATCAACTCTTCCCATAGCAAGTCCCTGGGAACTTGCCTCAAGAGCAACTGCTTCAGCACCCTTCTTTTTCATCGAATACAGCGAATTGTGGAGAGTTACTGCGTTTGGAGTCGTAAGACCTCCTTCAATAACAAAATCCCTAAACCTTGTTGCAATAGTTCCTATATATCCGCAAGGCTTAACCTCATCAAAAATCTGCTGGATTATGTTAGTCACAGTAGTCTTTCCGTTGGTTCCTGTTACTCCGAATACTGTCATCTTCTTTGTGATATCTTCAAAGTAAATCTTACAGGCAAAGTTCATAGCCTCCACAGTATCCGGAACCTGTATATAGTTAACACCCTCTCGCTTGTTTTTTAAAGGTTTTGAATGAAAAATTACAGAGGCTCCATTGTTGATTGCATCATCGATAAAATCGTGCCCATCAAGTTCGTTTCCAATAATGCAGATAAAAGTATCGCCTTTTTTCACTTTTCTTGAATCAATAACTAAGCTCATATAAACAATCCTCTCTGTTTTTAGTTTAGAGTTTCGATCTTTTACAGTTCAAAGTCATCAGCCAAAACAGGAGCATCATATATAAATGCAGGCATCAGTTCTAGCTTAAACTTATTCCATCTTCTCTTGTTGTCGATTTTTTTCTTTGTTTCTTCATCCTCACATACGCCTGTTCTGATATATCTGTCAAGAGCGGCATATGTAAATCCGAGATTCTGCTCATCTGTCAGTCCCGAAAGACCATCAATCGGAGTTTTGTTTACAAGATTTTCCGGAAGCTTCAGTTCAGTTCCCACAGCTTTTACTTCTTGAACAGTCAGCTTGGAAAGTGGGCTGAAGTCCCCTGCCATATCTCCGTACCTTGTTGAATAGCCAACCCAGTCTTCCGAAAGATTACATGTATTTGCAACCCTTCCGTTCATTGACTGAGCAACTGCATATACCATAGTCATTCTCAGTCTCGCAGGAAGATTAGTTCTTGTCTGCTTGCTCAATTCACAGTCAAGATTCTCATCAAGTTGCCTGATTGCGGCATCAAATGCCTCTTTTATATTTATTATCGTATATTTGATTCCAAGGTGTTTTACCAACTGTAGGGAAGCGTCAATATCTGCCTGCTCACCATTAGGAAGAAGCACTCCGAACACTCTATCCTTGCCGAGAGCCTCTGCACAAAGTCCCGCAACTACAGAACTGTCCTTGCCACCACTGATTGCAACAACTGCATTGCAGTTACTTCCGTTTTTATCAAAAAAATCTCTAATCCATAATACACATTCATCTTTTACTTTTTTTGCGTCAAAACTATACACCTGATAAACCTCCAAGCTGTACTTTATATTCTTTCTGATTTAACATACTTTGAAAGTATAACATATCATAATGTAAAACTATATATATTTTTTGTGAAAAAAACAAGAAAACAGTGTCAAAATAGGTGTCAGAAAACTTTTTTGTGGTAAAATATATCGTGTATACATTAAAAAAAGAACTTATCAGACGAGGTAACTTATGAAAAACAAAGTGGCAATAATATCAATAATAGTAAAAGATACAACACTTGCTGAAGAAGTCAACAGCCATCTTCACAATTACAGAGAATATGTAATCGGAAGAATGGGACTTCCCTATCGCGAAAAAGACATGAATATAATCTGCGTTGCTCTCGATGCTCCGTCAGATGTTCTCAATGCTCTAGCCGGAAAACTCGGAGCTATAGACGGAGTAAAAAGCAAAGTAATATACGGAGAATAGACATGAAGCTAAAAATGATAGATGCCATTGACAAACTGGCTGATTCACAAATGCCGGATGATAATATACTTTCAAGACTGATAATTACAGAAGACACAGATGTCTTAAACTACCTGACAGAAACTGCCGTCAGAAAGAGAAAAGAAGTTTACGGAAACACAATATATATACGAGGCCTTATTGAATTTACAAACATCTGCAAAAATAACTGCTATTACTGCGGAATAAGAGCATCTTCCGGACATATCCAAAGATACCGACTTACCCCTGACGAAATTCTTGATTGTTGTGAAAATGGATACAATCTGGGGTTTCGCACCTTTGTTCTTCAGGGAGGAGAAGATCTCTTCTGGAACGACGATAATCTCACAGAACTCGTAAGAAAGATAAGATCAAAGTATCCGGACTGTGCAATAACCCTTTCTGTAGGCGAAAGATCAAGGGAAAGCTATGAGAAACTCTTTGAGGCTGGTGCAGACAGATATCTGCTCCGCCATGAATCTGCAACAAAGTCTCATTACGAACAGCTTCATCCTGCGGAAATGAATTATGAAAACAGAATCCGGGCGCTTCTGGATTTAAAAGAAATCGGATATCAGACCGGTTGTGGATTTATGGTGGGCTCACCTTACCAGACTATATCTCACCTGATTGCGGACCTCAAATTCATAAAAAAATTTGAGCCTGCGATGGTTGGAATAGGCCCTTTTATACCGGCCTCAAAAACTCCTTTTGCAAGGGAACCCCGCGGATCGGCAGCCCTTACAGTCAGATTGCTTTCCATAATCAGAATTATGATACCTTCTGTACTTTTGCCGGCCACTACAGCTCTCGGAACGGTTTCTTCTGACGGCAGAACCAGGGGAATCCTTGCAGGTGCAAATGTTATCATGCCTAACCTCTCACCGGGAGGAGTCAGAAAAAAATATTCAATATATGACAATAAGCTAAACACAGGCTGTGAAGCCGCTGAACAGATAGAAAAACTAGCCACTTCAATGAAAGAAATCGGCTACGAAATTGCTGTAGATCGCGGAGATAATCCCGATTACAAATAAATCAAAACTGCTGACGGGAAAGATTCATCTGACCCGAAAGAAAGGAAAAAATTATGTACAACCCAAAATCATTACATGCAGAAGAATTCATCTCCCATGATGAGATTCTAGAAACTCTTGCCTATGCGCAGGAAAACAAGGACAACAGAGAACTCGTAGATCAGATTCTCGAAAAGGCATACAAAGAAAAAGGAATTGACCATAAGGAAGCTTCCGTTCTGCTTGCTTGCGAATACGAAGATGTTCTTGAGAAAATCTTTGCTCTTGCACAGAAAATAAAAAAAGATTTCTATGGAAACAGAATCGTAATGTTTGCGCCTCTGTATCTTTCCAACTACTGCGTAAATGGATGTGTTTACTGTCCCTATCATCATCAAAACAAACACATTTCAAGAAAAAAGCTTACACAGGAAGAAATCAAACAGGAAGTTATCGCACTTCAGGATATGGGTCACAAGAGACTTGCCCTAGAGGCCGGCGAAGACCCTGTTAACAATCCGATAGAATATATCCTCGAATCAATCAAAACAATCTATTCTATCAAGCATAAGAACGGTGCAATAAGAAGAGTTAATGTAAATATAGCAGCAACTACCGTAGAAGAGTATCGTATGTTAAAAGAAGCCGGAATCGGCACATACATACTTTTCCAAGAAACATATAACAAAGAAAAATATGAAGAGCTTCACCTTGTTGGACCTAAGCACAACTACAACTGGCATACAGAAGCTATGGATAGAGCAATGGAAGGTGGCATAGATGACGTAGGCCTTGGTGTTCTCTTTGGTCTTGATACATATAGCTATGAACTTGCCGGACTTCTTATGCATGCAGAACATCTCGAAGCAGTTCACGGTGTCGGCCCTCACACAATCAGTGTTCCAAGAGTAAGACCTGCTGACGATATCGATCCTGCTGACTTTGATGCAGGTGTTGACGGTGGACTTACTGATGACATGTTTGCAAAGATTATTGCAATAATAAGAATTGCGGTTCCTTATACAGGGATGATTATGTCAACAAGAGAAAGCAAAGAAATGAGAGACAGAGGACTTCATATAGGTATTTCTCAGATTAGCGGTGCTTCCAAAACAAGCGTAGGCGGATATGTTGAACCTGAAGCAGAAGACGACAATTCAGCTCAGTTTGATGTAAATGATAACCGTACCCTCGATGAAGTTGTAAGATGGCTCATGGAGCTTGGCTACATTCCAAGTTTCTGTACAGCTTGCTATAGAGAAGGACGTACAGGTGACAGATTCATGTCCCTTTGCAAGAGCGGACAGATTCAGAACTGCTGTCACCCAAATGCGTTGATGACTCTCAAAGAATACCTTGTGGATTATGCTTCAGAAGAAACTCTTGAAATAGGCGAAAAGGTTATCGCAGATTCACTCAAAGACATTCCAAAAGAAAAGGTTCGTAAAATTGCAGAAGAATATATAAAAGAAATTGAAAACGGAAAACGTGATTTCAGATTCTAGGTGATGGATTATGGCAAATAGTTTAAATAGCACGCCAAATGCAAACAGAATACAGATAAGCTTCTTTGGTCGCAGAAATGCCGGAAAATCAAGTGTTGTCAATGCTCTTACAGGTCAGCCGGTTTCTATAGTATCCGATACAAAAGGAACTACCACCGATCCCGTAAGCAAATCCATGGAAATACTTCCAATCGGTCCCGTCAATATAATTGATACAGCCGGAATCGACGACGAGGGAGAAATCGGCAGTGCAAGAATCAGCCGCTCTTTGAGAATTCTCGCAAAGACAGATATTGCAGTGCTTGTAGTTGATTCAACTCTTGAAATTTCAGATTACGAAATAAATCTGATAGAAAAATTCCAAAAGAGAAACATTCCGTTTATCTTGCTTTTGAACAAAACCGATCTTCTAGGCTCTGATTTTGAAAATGCAAAACATGCCTTTGATAAATTAGCAAAAGAGCTAGGCTGCCCTGCCGTGTACTTTTCGGCAGTTTCCAAAGAAGGCATTAATGAGTTAAAAAAAGCAATTATAGAAGTTTGTGGAAATCAAAAGGATAAATCACTTCTCGGTGATGTTTTGTCACCTGACAAAATGGTAATTTTGGTTACACCAATTGATGAATCAGCACCGAAAGGGAGACTTATCCTTCCACAAGTTCAGACAATCAGAGATATCCTAGACTCCCACTGTATGTGTGCAGTGGTTCAATTTGAGCAGCTGCAAGACGCACTTGCTCTTTTAAAAGAACCTCCATTTGCAGTGGTTACAGACAGCCAGATTTTTGACAAAGTCAAAGAAGAGGTTCCTGATAATATCTATCTCACATCCTTTTCTATTCTGTTCGCCAGATTCAAAGGAATTCTGGACACTGCAGCAGAAGGTGCATTTTATGCGGATAAGCTTCAGACCGGAGATACTGTCCTTATTTCAGAAGGTTGCACTCATCATAGACAATGCAATGATATAGGAACCGTTAAACTTCCTTCGTGGATAGAAAAATTCTGCGGCAAAAAACTAAATTTTGAATTTACATCGGGCGGGGATTTCCCTGAAGATTTGAGCAAATTCAGCCTTATAGTCCATTGCGGCGGGTGCATGCTCAACGAAAAAGAAATGGAATACCGCATGAGTTGTGCGAAACTGCAGGATATTCCATTTACAAATTACGGAATCCTGATAGCTCATATGAACGGAATCCTGAGAAGAAGTCTGAAAATCTTCGAAAAAAAATAAATCTATAGACCCCAAAACACAAAATAATCTATAACGAAAAAATGGCAGTAACCCGAGTTACCGCCATTTTTTCTTTTCTCTCCATCCCAATGCTTGAGCTTATGACTTTTTCTTGTAAGTAGTCACTTTAAAAATTTCTTCTGAACTGTTCTTACTCACCATTATACATATTTTTGAATGATTGTCACTGACACAAGTGTCAGTAAGAGCGTAAAATATGCAAATTTTTCCAAAAAAATGAGACGTCCCCATTAACGTTACATTTCCGTTAAAGGGACTGTCTCATGGCTATTACCTTTTTATGTCGCCGCCTGAAAGGTGAATATCATATACAGCTCTTTCTCCGCCTATGAATTTAGGTCTTGTTCTTGCGCATACAACATTTGCTTCGCCTATTTTCTTTGTTGCAATTCTAACAGGCACTGCTACCTTTTTCAGGTGCATGCCTATCAAAGTATCTCCGATATCCATACCTGCTGTCGCTTTAATTTCTTCTACAGCAACAGGATGCTTAGCATTCTGATATACAGTCATGGCAAAAGAGCCGCCGGCATGCATCTGTGGTACAACGTTTACGATTTCTGTACCCGGAAGAAGTGCATCCTTCTCTACGATTACAGCTCTGTTCAAGTGTTCGCAGCACTGCGCAGCAAGGTAAATTCCACGCTCTGATAAAACAGGGTAAACCGCATCATATACAGCTTTTGCTGCATTGATATCAGAGTCCTTTCCAATATGAGCACCTTTGATCTCGCTGGATGAGCAGCCTATGATAAAAATATCACCTTTTTCGATATGTGCTTTTTCCAGTAATTCCAAAACTGCTTCGTGAGCTTCTTTGTAAATGCTTTCGTATGTCATATAAATCACCCCTATTCTGACAAATCCCAGCTGTTTAAATATTTTTTCTGTTCATCAGTAAGCTCGTCAATTTCGATTCCCCATGCAGCAAGTTTTCTTCTTGCTATCAAGTCATCTATATTTTCGCTTACATCGATTACATGCTTATCAAGCTTTTCGTGATTTTCTTTTATGTAAAGTGCTGAAAGGAACTGAACAGCAAAGCTCAAATCCATGATTTCTGCAGGATGTCCGTCTGCTGCAGCAATATTAACCAGCTTTCCTTCACCTATAACATTTACAACTTTTCCGTTTTCTAATGTATATGCTATAATATTTGCTCTTGCTTCAGCCTTGTCTTTGCATTTTGCCTCAAGGTCAGCCATATCAATTTCGCAGTTGAAATGTCCTGCATTTGCAAGAATTGCTTGGTCTTTCATTGTCAGCATATGCTCTACAGTTATAGTTTTGCAACAGCCTGTAGCACTTACGAAAATATCTCCTAAAGGAGCCGCATCCTTCATTGGCATAACCTGATATCCATCCATTTTTGCTTCAATCGCTTTGATTGGATTTACTTCTGTTACGATGACATTTGCTCCCATAGCAGCAGCTCTCATTGCGATTCCTCGTCCGCACCAGCCATAGCCCACTACGACTACTGTTTTAGCAGCAACTATAAGGTTAGTATTTCTCATAATGCTGTCCCATGTAGACTGACCTGTTCCGTATCTGTTATCAAAGAGATGTTTGCAGTCTGCATCATTTACAGCTACCATAGGAAATTTCAGAATTCCCTGCTTGTCCATAGCCTTAAGTCTGATTACACCTGTAGTTGTTTCTTCACAGCCACCAATTACTTCTTCTCCGAGATCAGGTCTCTTTGTGTGAATCATAGTAACCAGGTCTGCACCATCGTCAATAATAATATTAGGCTTATGTTCAAGACACATTTCTATATGTCTGTAGTATTCTTCATATGTAGCTCCGTGATATGCATATACCTTAAGTCCGTCGTCTACAAGAGCAGCTGCAACGTCATCTTGAGTTGAAAGTGAATTGCTTCCTGTGATGGCCATATCAGCACCTGCTGCAGCAAGAACTTTGCACAGATAAGCTGTCTTTGCTTCTAAATGAACAGAAAGGGAAATTTTCATTCCGGCAAAAGGTTTAGTCTTTGAATACTCTTCCTCTATTCCTCTTAGAAGAGGCATATTGTTTTTTACCCACTGAATCTTGTTATGTCCTGATTTTGCAAGGGATAAGTCTCTTATTTCGTAATCTTTCATAAATCCTCCATCATAGTGAATGCAGCAACCGAAACGATTGCTGCATATATACACCTTTATAAGTATTTTCTTATTCTACAGTAACGCTCTTTGCAAGGTTCCTTGGTTTGTCGATAGCTTCGCCTTTTTCTTTTGCAACATAATATGCAAACAGCTGAAGCGGAACTACAGAAAGAAGTGGTGAAACTTCATCAGCACATTCAGGAATATAGAATGTTTCTGTGCTTTCTGCTTCTATCTTGGTTCTGCCTTCTTTTGCAATTGATACAACATGTGCAAGTCTTGCCTTGACTTCTACGATGTTTGAATACATCTTGTCAAACAGGAAGTCCTGAGTTGCAAGTGCAATAACAATTGTATCAGGTTCCATAAGAGCGATTGTACCATGTTTCAGCTCACCTGCCGCGATAGCAAATGAGTTAATATATGAGATTTCCTTAAGTTTAAGTGAGCCTTCGTATGCAACAGCTGAATCGATTCCTCTACCGATGAAGAATACCTGAGTTCTGTTATACAGATGCTTTGCAAGATGTTCCAGTTCAGGAGCCTTTGCTAAAACTTTTTCTACTTTTTCAGGCATAGCCTTAAGTTCATCGATTATACAATTGTAATATTCTTCTGTTACTGTTCCTCTCAAATCAGCAAGGTAAAGAGCAATCAGATACATGCATACCAACTGAGTAGTATATGCCTTTGTTGAAGCTACTGCAATTTCAGGTCCTGCCCATGTGTAGAACACGTCGTCGGATTCTCTTGCAACCGAGCTTCCTACAACATTTACAACTGAAAGAATTCTTGCGCCCTTTGATTTCGCTTCTCTCAGAGCAGCAAGTGTATCTAATGTTTCACCTGACTGGCTGATTGCGATAAACAAAGTGTGCTCATCGATAAACGGATCTCTGTATCTGAATTCTGAGGCAACATCCACTTCAACAGGAATTCTTGCCATCTTTTCGATAGCATATTTTCCTACAAGACCTGCATGGTAAGCTGTTCCACATGCCACGATGTAAATCTTGTTGTAGTGTTCAAGGTCTTCTGCAGTTAATGAAATTCCATCAAGCTTAACTTTTCCGTTTTCGTCAAGTCTTCTGAGAAGTGTTTCGCTGATTGCTTTTGGCTGTTCATGTATTTCCTTAAGCATGAAGTGATCATATCCGCCCTTTTCGGCGTCCTCAAGGCTCCATTCAATTTTCATCAACTCGTGCTTAACTTCCTGTCTATCCTTGTTGAATATTTTAACCTCATCAGGCGTACAGATGAGCATTTCGTCATTTTCGATAAGATATATATCGTTGATATATTTCAAAAGAGCCGGAATATCTGAAGCGATAAAGCTACAACCCTTTCCTACCCCTGCGATAAGAGGAGCATCTTTTCTGTATGCAACTATTTTGTCAGGTGTATCAGCTGCTATGACTCCGATTGCATATGCACCCTTCATTCTCTGGATTGCATCATAAACAGCATCTTCTAAATTTCCGCCGTTTTCGTCATAAAGCAGACCTACAAGGTGTGCAATAACTTCTGTGTCAGTTTCTGTCTTGAAGTGAACACCATGTTCTTCTATAAGTTCATTTCTGAGTTCTACGTAGTTTTCTACGATTCCGTTATGAACTACTGCTACAGTTCCTTTTTCATTTGTATGAGGATGAGCATTGATATCGGATGGCTCTCCATGTGTAGCCCATCTTGTATGACCGATTCCTGTTGTACCGTTCAGTGTTTTTCCTGCCAGCTTAGCCTGAAGGTCATCAATTCCACCCTTGCATTTTACAACATCCAGCTTTCCGTTGTCCTGAATTGCAACTCCTGCTGAGTCATATCCTCTGTATTCCAGCTTTCTTAAGCCTTCAACTATAATGCCGCATGCACTCTCATGTCCGACATATCCTACTATTCCGCACATATTATTTTACTCCTCCCAAATGTTTATTTTCCGAATTTATTGCTTATCAAAGCTGCCAGAGATTCTGCCAACTCAGTGATTCTCTCTATATCTGTTCCTTCTATCATTACTCTTACCAAAGGTTCTGTTCCCGAAGGTCTAATCAGAAGTCTTCCGCTTCCTTCCATTTCGTCTTCGATTGCTTTGATTTCTGCTGCAACCTCAGGATCATTCATGTATGTTTTCTTACTTTCGTTAGCTACTTTTGCATTAACAAGTACCTGTGGGAAAATCTCAATTTCCGCAGAAAGTTCAGAAGCTTTCTTTCCTGAGTTTTTCAATGCTTTCATGAACTGTAGCGATGACAAACATCCGTCTCCTGTAGTTGTATGATTCAGGAAGATAATATGTCCTGACTGTTCTCCGCCGATTACACAACCTGACTCAAGCATTGATTCAAGAACGTATCTATCCCCAACTTTAGTTACATCTACTTCTGCACCGATTACATCGTTCACATACTTATGAAATCCGATATTACTCATTACTGTTGCAGTTACTTTGTTTTCTGCAAGTTCTCCGGAATCCTTCAGCATCTTTGCACATATACATATAGTCTTGTCGCCATCGATAATTTCGCCTTTTTCGTCCACTACAATCAGTCTGTCAGCATCACCGTCAAAAGCAAGTCCTATATCAGCTCCTGTTTCTTTTACTGTTTTCATCAAAAGCTCCGGATGTGTAGAACCGATATTGTCATTGATATTGATTCCATTCGGATCGCATCCTATTACTGTAACATCTGCACCGAGACTTTTATAAACAGTCGGTGAAGTAACATATGAAGCACCGTTTGCACAATCCAGAACAATCTTCATTCCATCAAGACGCGTATCAATTGTCGAAAGAAGAAAATCACAGTAAAGCTTAACTGCATCCTCTCCTGCATCAAGGCATTTACCAAGACTTTCGCCAATCATATGCTGATTAGTGTCTATGCCTCTTATGATTATGTCTTCTATCTCTTCTTCAATTGAATCGTCAAGTTTGAATCCTTCTCCGTTGAAGAATTTAATTCCGTTATATTCAAATGAGTTATGTGAAGCTGAAATAACAACACCTGCATCTGCACCATACTTCTTGGTTAGGTATGCAACTGCCGGAGTAGGAATAACCCCAACCTTTATTACATTACCTCCTACAGCAAGAATTCCTGCTGTAAGCGCATTTTCCAGCATGTCACCGGATACTCTTGTATCCATACCTATAACAAAAACGGGTCTTTTGTTTTCTTTTCCTAAAACGGAAGCTCCTGCTTTTCCAAGGTTGAATGCCAGCTCAGGTGTAAGTTCCGAGTTCGCAACTCCTCTCACACCATCAGTTCCAAATAGTCTACCCATATTTTCCTCCTAAATCTGTCTTTCTTAAATCCTATGTCTCAGTTTATTCCACTGTGATATTTCCTGTGTCTCTGCTCAATTCAATATTCAGCACATTCTTTTTGCATTTTACCGAAAGTTTCACGCTATATGTTCCGGAATCAAGGCCCGAAACATCTGCCGTAATTGTAATATCGTCTTTTGAAATACTATCTATTACACTTTTTTTGTCTCTAATTGTAACCGTAACACTAAAATCACTGTCAAAAGAATATTTTCCGGATTCCGATGCTCCCTGCAAATCAATGTCCTGAGAACTGAATGTAAATGATTTTTCAATCAAGGATTCCGCTGAAACCACAGCCACCATATCATCATTCTTTTCTGATAGAATTATTCCTTCAGGTAAATTCAAATTAAGCACTATTTTGCTTCCATCTGAAACATTTGTTATATCTATGGCATCCGCAGTTATTGAATCGATTTTCTTTAAATCGCTGCTTCTACCTGCTAATATAACTTCTTTTGGTATAGAAACCTTTCTATTAAGGCCATCTGTTGAATTATCTGTTACAGGCACATTCAGCTTTACGGTTTTTATTTTCGAAATTATCGATTCCACAACCACGCTACGGTTACTCAATTCAACGCGTTCAACCTTTTTACCATTCTTATCTACAGGTGTAAGGTCACAAACATTTTTAGTAGCTTCTTCTCCTACTTTAGATACATCTATCTTTCCGGATGCTTCCGTTACTGATCTTACAAGCGACTCCGCACCCTTTACCTCTACAGTATCAAAACTTGTCGAAACGGTCTCACATTCGTTTGGTTTCTCCAGTTCGCCTGTGTAGCTGATTGTTACGGGAACTTCTTTTGAATCGAGATCTTCTATTGTAACAGAAACCTTGCTCATGCTCTTCTTAGTTACGGAAACACCATCAGGCGCCTTTACCGAAACATTAAGTTCGTTTTCGCCCTTCAGAGCTGACGAAAGATCAACAGTTGCAGAAATATCATCTGAATCAATTCTCGAAATTTCCGCTCTGCTTCCGGATATCTGTACATCTATGGAATATGCACTGGATTTGCTCATGGCAAGTCCGTATTGCTCAATCACTTCTGAATTTGTAAACTTGATTTCTACATTTTTTACAGTTCTCTCCGCTATAGGATTTATCTCACCTACTACATAAGCCCAAAGACAAATTGCCAATACAATAGAGAGCACCATGTTGAATTTTTTATTTCCCAGCATCTTTATTCATCCCCATCTTACCTTTAATTTTTGTCAGTATCTGCGCATTGTCATCATCCGAAGGTATGTATAAGTTTAGGAACATCTTCTCTACTGCCTTTGAATCCAGGAATCTCTTGAGCTTTCCGCCTGATGCAACAGATATAACTCCTGTTTCCTCACTTACAATCAAAGTAAGCGCATCCGAGTTCTCGGTTATACCGATTCCGGCTCTGTGACGTGTTCCCAGGTTCTTGTTCAGCTCCTTATCTGCTGTCAAAGGAAGAACGCATCCTGCTGCCCTGACTCTGTCGCCTCTGATGATAACCGCTCCATCATGAAGCGGTGCACCCTCATAGAAAATATTTCCCAAGAGTTGCGCTGAAATTTCTGCATCAACAATAGTACCGGTCTCGATAATATCTGTCAAAGGCACTTCTCTTTCGATTACAATCAAAGCACCTGTTCGCGTTTCAGAAAAAGATGATATTGCTTTTACGAATTCATCAGTTATTTCCTTTGCCTTAGCCTTGTCAACCTGACCGAACGTATTCTTGCCAAGCTTACTTCTTCCCACATATTCAAGACCTCTTCTGAGTTCAGGCTGAAATACAACTACAAGAGCAATAACACCCATAGTCATCGTTCCCTTCAAAATCCAGTTCAGCGTATAGAGGTGAAGAATATCAGACAACAAAAAAGTGAGAACCAAAACAATCAGCCCTTTTACCAGCTGCTGTGCTCTAGTCTCCCTTATAAATCCGAGTATTTTATAAAAAATGAATGCAACTACTGTAATATCAAGCACATCCATTATGCTTATTCCTGCAATTATATTTGAAAAAAAGTCACTCATAATATCTTTCTCCCTAAATTCTATTACATTATATTTTACTAAAAAAGCGCGAAAATATCAATACTATGCTAGAATTTATGTGTGTATATTATATGTTGAAAACTTGTTATTATCAGAGAATTATATGTATCATTCTTGTACAAATTTTCCTGCAAAAAAGGACAGGCATCATATGTACCTGTCCTTTTTTGCGTGTATCAGTTATCCTATCTCAATTTAATCCTTTTAACATTCTAGTATCTGGTGTCAAGTACACCATAGTTACCATCTTTTCTCTTATATACTACGTTTACACTGTCAGTTTCCATATTCAGATAAACGAAAAAGTCATGCTGAAGCATTTCCATCTCAAGAATTGCTTCTTCTACATCCATAGGAACCAAATCAAACTTTTTGGTTCTTACTACAGTAAGTGGTTCTTCCTCTTCGATATCAGGAAGAGCTTCAAATCTTACTGATTTATTGTCATTGTAGCGTTTCTGAAGCTTACCCTTGAATTTTGCCATCTGGCTTGACAGCTTGTCAACAGCCTTATCTATACCTTCATAGATATCGGTTGTTACTTCCTCTGCTCTGAAAACAGCGCCCTTCGCATTGATATTAACCTCAATCTTATCCTTGCCACGTTCCTGTGACAATACTACTTTTACATCAATGTCATCTGAAAAGTATTTGCCGAGTCTCTCAAATTTCTTATCAATTGTGTCTTCTAAATGCTTGTAAGTGTTGAAATTTTTGCCTGTGATTGTAATCTTCATAAGATGACCTCCTTATAACCGGTTTTTGATTGCCGGTGTTTTTATAGCTCTATTATAGCATACTTTTCTGAAAAGTCACTTATTTTATGTGAAAATTAGCTGAAAATTTAAAAATTAGTTCATAGGGTTTTTTCGGCACTTCCCTGCGCTTCACGCAGACTGATTTTCGGCACTAAAAAACGGCATTGCAGCTATCTGCCTGACCTGGTCTTTGCCCCCACACTCGCCTTTACCGGAATTTTTCCGAGGACTTACTTCTAAGCTACGCCATGATCACTGCCGCCTTGCGGACCAGCTTACGTGGATCCCTTTGCCCGTAACTGGCTTGGATTTTCAACCACAGACACAGATAGCTGCAATGCCGTTTAAGGCTATCTTGCAGCAAATGCTATAAATATTATTTTCTCCGCCTGAGCCGGTTCAAGTGCCTTACGGCATTCCAGCGCAGTGCTTCCGGTTGTATAAAAGTCATCTATAAGAAGAATACTTTTACCCTTTGCTATTTTATCATACTTTTCGTTAAAAGCAATACTGCCTTTTATATTTTCTGCTCTCTCCTCAGGCCCGAGACCTCTCATTGGCCGCGTGTATCTGGTCCTTATCAGAACATCCGGCAGATTTTCAGCTTCAATCAGCCGCGCCAAATGTTTGGCTATAAGATTTGCTTGATTGAAGCCTCGTTCCTTTTCTTTTCCCTTGTTCAACGGAACCGGAACTAGCAGATCCGGTTTTATTTCCGCAATATCAAGCCTGTCTCTCATTATTTCGGCAATATTCCTTGCCATATACTTTTTTCCGTTATATTTAAGGTCAAAAATTATACTTCTTTCGAAGATTCCATAATCCAGACACTTGAGAAAAGTCATACCACTTCTTTCTTCCGGCTCACTGATATTCCATCTCATATGATCCATGCAATAGTCACACAAACTGTAGTTCCTTGTTTTATCAATATAGTTACCGCAGCAGATACAGTACAGGTTCTCCGGAAAAAGAAGATCAAGGCCTTTGTCTACGTACTCTCTAATCCCTATCATATAAGCTACCTTACCTTCATACCTTCTATTACCGCTTCCAATCTCGGCTTAAGACCGGAATACCTCTGTTTAATTCTATTGTTATCCACCATAGCGTTGAGTTTTTCCGGCATTCCCACAAGAACGACTGCATTTTTGCCTCGAGTTACACCTGTGTAAAGAAGATTTCTCGTTGCAAGAACAGGCGGGAACCATGCCACAGGCATCACAACAATCGGGAATTCCGACCCCTGACTTTTGTGAACAGTTACAGCATATGCATGTTCAAGCTCGTCAAGCTGATTGAATTCATATTCGGCATATTTTTCCTCATCAAAGCAAACTGTCAGCTTCTGAAATTCACTGTCAATATATGTTATATATCCTACATCGCCGTTAAACACACCTTCGCCTTCTGTGAAATCACGCTTTCTTTTCCAGCCAAGTTTATAATTGTTTCTGATCTGCATAACCTTGTCACCCACTCGGAAAATCTTGCCTCCGAATTTTTTCTCAAAAACGCCTTCTCGCGGCGGATTAAGAACCATCTGAAGCTCTGTATTCATATTTTCTGTTCCTAGCAGGCCTTTTCTGACAGGCGTCAAAACCTGAATGTCCTTCAGCGCATCCACATCTTTGTAGTAGGAAGGCAATCTTTCTGTGACAAGCTGAATTATCAAGGCCAACACGTCCTTTTCTTTTCGCCTTTCCATGAAAAAAAAGTCCGTATTTTTTTCGTTGAAAAACGGATATTCACCGTGGTTGATTCTGTGTGCGTTTACGACTATCATGCTTTCCTTTGCCTGACGAAATATTTCCTTAAGCTGTGAAACCTGAACGTATTCACTTTCGATTATATCTCTCAGAACATTCCCCGCTCCCACAGACGGAAGCTGATCATAGTCTCCTACCATAATAAATCGGCTCCCCGGCTTGATTGCATCAGTAAGCCCTTTCATCAGCAAAAGATCTATCATAGAAGCTTCATCCACAATAATCACATCATAATCCAGCTGGTCTTCCTTGGTTTTGCCAAAAACCATCTCATCTCTGCCTTCGGAATAATAGTATTCCAGAAGTCTGTGAACAGTCGATGCATAATGGCCGCTGGTCTGAGTTATTCTCTTGGCTGCACGACCTGTAGGTGCTGCAATTGCAACAGAAAATCCTGAGCTCTCAAAAATTCTGATTATGGTATTGATAATAGTCGTTTTACCCGTTCCCGGTCCTCCTGTAATTACAGAAACCCCACTTGTTAGAGTATTTCTGATTGCTTTTTTCTGCTGCTCCGAAAATTCCATACCACTGTCTCTCTCTGACATGTTTATCATGCTGTCAATATCTGCGGTCAAAGAACTCAAAGAAGCCGAGTCAAGGGCCACCAAATTCTGACATACTGCCTGCTCAGCCATATAGTAGTTATATAGATATACAACATTCTGCCCTTCGAGAGAATCCATCATAAGACTGCCGTCAAAGCACATTTCGATTACAGTTTCCTCTATAGCCTCAATCGGTATATCGAGAACCTCTGCAGTTTTTTCGCAAAGTTCATTCTTCGGCACGTAAGTGCTTCCTTCACCTGTATAATACGACAACATATATATGATTCCACTCTTTATTCTGAAGGGCGAATCCTTTGGAATTCCAAGCTTGATAGCTATATTATCCGCCTTCTTGAATCCGAACCCCGGAACTTCTTCTATAAGCCTATAAGGGTTTTCCTTTATAAGCTCCAAAGCATCTTTTCCATAATTGTTATAAAGTTTCAGCGAAGCATTTGTCGTAAGACCTATCTTCTGAAATTCAATCGAAAAATGAGCAAATTCTCTTCTTTCAGCATATGATTTTGCAATGACTGCAGCTTTTTTGGACCCGATTCCGCTAACCTCACAGAGACGATCCGGATTATCTTCGATTATATTCAATGTGTCATCACCAAATTCATCCACTATTGCCTTTGCCATCTTAGAACCAACGCCCTTTATTACACCCGAAGCCAAAAAGCGCTCTATGGACAGTGCATCTGTCGGCATCAGCTCTTCAAAAGAAGAGAAGGCAAACTGTTCCCCGTATGACGGATGTACTTTAAAGGCTCCTGTAAGTTTGAAACGGGAGCCTTTTTTGCATTCCGGCAGAGTGCCTACGACTGTAAAATATTCAGTTTCTGTTTCCAACACAGCTATCGTATATCCATTAGAATCATTTCTGAATACGATATCCGTTATAATACCGGTTTGTTCTTCCACCTATGAAACTCCTGACTGATTAATAAACTATTTGTTATCTTCCTGAAATACAGGTTTATATACCTTTCTATTTTCCAGTGATCTGATTCTCTCCGAGAAATTCCCCGGTTCCACTGCCTTGAGAGCTTCTTCCATATCGAACATTCTCGCATCCAAAACATCAAGATAGTGCAAGAGCTCAGCTTCCGGAAACATTGGTTTCTTAGGACTTCCGAACTCAGGCTCATAATGATGTGACAAAATCATATGTTCAAGCATAATAGCCTTTTCCCTTGAGATTCCAAGCTCCTGACAGTAATTGTCAATCACTCTTGTACCTTGCACAATATGACCCAGCATCTGACCTTCGAAAGAATATCCCGGTGAAACTCCATATTCGTTTGATTCAATTTCTGTCAGCTTCTCGATATCGTGAATAATCACCCCTGTGCATACCAAATCCCTGTTAAGGTTCGTGTATATCTTACAAAGCTCAATTCCGGACATCAGCATTCTCTTTACATGATACAAAAGGCCGCCGTATTCGGCATGGTGATTCTTGGAAGCTGCAGGATAATACATAAGTCTTTCTCTATTATCGGAAAGCAGCTTGCAGCAAAGTCTGCTAAAATCCTGATCCTGCATATTCTCAGCAACTGCCCATATGTAATTATACATATCCTCAGACTTCTCAGGAGCCGCCTTAATAAAGTCATTGATATCCAGATTATCCCCCGGAGAAGATCTTCTGATTCTTGTAACTCTCAGCTGAGTCACTCCTTGCCAGATATTGGTTCCGGCTTTCACCTTGATTATATCGCCGTCCTTGATGGTTGACAGGTTAGTTGCCTCTTCTTCTGACACATCCCATTTCTTTGCGGTGATTTCGCCTGTCTTATCCCCAAGAGTCATGTCAATATACTGCTTCTTATTCGCTCCTATTTTAAGAGCAATGGATTTTACCATATAAAAACCTATGATTTCAGGTTGGTTTTTTAATTCTGATACATAAAAATCTTTCATTTCTCTCACTCCAATCTATATTAATTATATACATATGTTCGCATATTGTAAACCCAAACCCGCCGCCAATGTAAGAGAAAAAATAAATAATTCCGGGAGACACTGCCTGAGTGTTCCCGGAAAGATTTTGGATGTATCTATTTTGTTTTTGGAATCATAACGCAGGCCTTAAACAGGTCTCCGTCTATAAATATATCGAATTTTCCGCCCATCAAAGTCACTAAATCCTTTGAAATTGCAAGACCTAAGCCACTTCCTTCTGTGGTTCTCGAGCTGTCGCCGCGCTTGAATCTCTGCATGAGTTCTGATGCCTCTATATTGAGAGGATCCCTCGATATGTTTTTCATTTCCAGCTTCATCATATTCCCTGTATCACAGATATCAATATAAACTCTGCTGCCTTCCAAAGCATATTTGGTTGCATTAACTATGAGATTTTCCATCACTCTCCACAGCTGTCTGCCGTCTGCGAATACCCTTGCATCTTCTGCCTGCTGATTAAAGATTATATCGAGCTTTGCCGCTGATATTCTCTCTTCTAGCTCCGCAAGAGCCTGATTAACAACATAATTCATGTCAATATATTCCATGTTTAGCGGAATCGAGCCGCTTGATGCCTTTGCCGCATCAAAAAGGTCTTCTGTTAGCTTCTGAAGTCTCTTTGTCTTTTCATCTATAATTCTGAGATAGTCTTCTGCATTTTCGCTATCAAGCCCCTCTTTTTCCAGAAGGTCTATATATGAAACCATGGATGTCAACGGCGTTTTCAAGTCGTGAGAAACATTTGTTATGAGGTCAGTTTTCATTCGCTGACTCTTGAGTTCATTTTCCACAGCTTTGGATGACGCTTCAGATATGGCATTGATATCCATTGCCATTCTATCAAGCTCTCCATGGTCGTACACAGGAATCTTGTAATCCAAATTGCCATCTTTTATTTCCTTAATGCCTGACCTGACTTTTTCATATTTTTTTATCTGACGGGGCGCAATGATAAATATTGCAATCAGAACAGGAATTACACCAAGGACGGATGCGGAAATCAGACATCCTCCTATGAGAAATATCATTATTTTCCAGAAGACGCTGCTGTTGTCTTTAATCATATTATCCAGATAGATTGCAATTTTTCCGATGATAAAATGCTTCCAAAAGCTGTTTGTCTTTACCTTTCTTACTACTACGCTGTACTCATAGACTGCAATAATCGCACAGATAACAGTTCCCAGCATGCCCAATGAAGGCAAAACCCATTGAGGTCCCAGTGCATTCAGTGTCCAATTGTACGAATAAATTCTCTCCTCCCAAGCTGTTCCGTCGCTTGCAATATCCGGCTCTATAAGCTTGACATTGAAAAGATAGTACATCGGAACCGATGACATTACTGCAAGAATACAGGCAGCTACCATTACCAAAAGAACGACATCTGTAAAAATTTTGTCATATTTTGACAGGATAATTTTGCCTTCTGAATCCTTTTTTCCGCAGTTTACCGTCATTATAACCAGCGATACCAGAGAAACTGCAATACTTGCAATAAACACAATCCATCCAGTTGAAAGATGCTTTGACATGAGAGTTCCTACCTCATATGAATATGAGGCATCCAGCGCCGCTGCAACATAGATACCTGCTTCAATTGCTGCAACAACACTTATTACAAGAATTAGAAAGCTCACATAATATGCTGTGCTTCTCCCTGCTGATTTGTTTAGTTTTCCCCTGCTTACTTCTAATGTTTCATCCATTTAAAACACTCCCCTCTGCTTATCCAAGCTAATACTTCTCAATCTTATACCCAATTCCCCATACAACCTTAAGGTATCTCGGTTCCTTAGGGTTGATTTCTATTTTTTCTCTGATTCTTCTTATATGAACCGCCACCGTATTTTCCGGATTATATGCAGGCTCGTTCCATACATTTTCGTATATTTGCTCGATAGAATAGACCTTTCCGGCATTTTTCGCGAGAAAAGAAAGTATGCCAAACTCTGTAGGAGTCATGGCTACAGCCTCACCGTCCAGGCTTACTGTTTTCTGTTCGTCATCCACAACAAGGCCCCCTGTTTTGTACACATTCGTGCTGTTATTCATGGACCCCAGCTGCATATATCTTCTTAGCTGTGACTTCACACGGGCGATAAGTTCAAGGGGATTAAACGGCTTGGTTATGTAATCATCCGCACCCACATTGAGACCTGTGATTTTGTCATAGTCTTCGGATTTTGCCGATAGCATAATTATCGGGATATTCTTTTCTTCTCTTATTTTCATTGTTGCCTGGACTCCGTCCATTCCCGGCATCATAACGTCCATCAGAATCAGATGTATATCTTTGTTCTTAACTGTATCAAGGGCTTCTGCCCCGCTAAAAGCCTTGTAGACATTGTAGCCTTCGTTTCTCAAATATATTTCGACAGCACCTGCTATCTCTCTGTCATCATCGCATACTAGTATGTTCATTTTCCCCTCCGTTTCTTTTCTCTATAAGTATAATATAATACATTTATTACAAAATCCCCAACATAAATCTTACAAATTTCTTAAGAGTTTCCTAATGGCTCTCCGTCAAAGCTTTGTTCTCTAACACCCAAAAAAGCCCCGGCAGATTCCAAAATCCACCGGGACTGTTAAATTCTATTATTGACTTATTGCAGTCTGAAGCACTCTGTTTGCTACAGGTGCTGCAACTTCCGAACCATATCCGCTGTTTTCGACACAAACAATAAAGGCGTATGGATATCCTGGATTCTTTATAAATCCGGAAAACCATGCTGTTGAATTTCTTCCGGCTACTTCTGCAGTTCCTGACTTTACATAAATATCAAGACCCGGGAAGTTCGACTCGCCATAATTACTTACGACATTATTTTTCATCATTTCTGTCAGTTTATCAGCTGTTGATTCCTCCATCATTCTGCCTGTCATATCATGAACGGAAATCACTGAATGTAGCATCTTAGGCTCAGCAGCCTTCCCGCCGTTTGCAATGGCTCCCATAAACACTACAAAAGACATAGGGTTAATCTGGTCGTTGTACTGACCTATTCCGGCCCAGTCCA
Source organism: uncultured Clostridia bacterium (assembly GCA_938034165.1). Classification (GTDB taxonomy): domain Bacteria; phylum Bacillota; class Clostridia; order Peptostreptococcales; family Anaerovoracaceae; genus CALHKP01. Next base: position 76,027 of record CALHKP010000038.1, read on the forward strand.
GGTTAAGATCTGCATCATCAGGAAATTCAAAGCTTCCTTTTTTTGTCATGACACCATTAATATCATAGGACTTTGTCAAGCCGCATTTTTTAATATATTCAGCCAAAATTTCCGGTCCCAGCTGCTCACTCAAAACAGAGAACCCGCAGTTACATGACTGTGCAAGTGCCTCCTCAAAGTTAACCTGACCATGAGCGTGAGTACATACAATCTTCTCTCCGTTAACATCACGAGTTCCGCCACAATAGTAGCTCCATGAATCATAATCCGAAAGATTTTCCAAAACCGCAGTCGAAGTGAGAACCTTAAAAATTGAACCCGGTGTCATAGTTGCCGAAAGGACTTTGTTTATATAAAGACCACTTTCTGCGTCCGCACCCGGAGATCCATACTGAGGATCAAAGGTAGGTGTGCTCACCATGGTTATGATTTCTCCTGTCTTGTAGTTGTAGACAGCCACGCATCCATTTCTACCATTTAGAGCCTCATAAGCAGTCTTAGATACCTCTGCATCTATAGACAGCTTGATATCGCTGCTCTTTCCCGTAATCTTGTAAGTCCCCGTCAAAAGATTGTATCCGATAAGCTTGTCTTTGAATACGCTCAAAGCTGCTGTTGAAATATTTCCGTCTATATCACCCACTGCATGAACAGTCGCCATTCTTATAGACGCGTCATCTGAGTAAGTAACAGTTCCGCCCCCGTTTTGGGCAAGAAGAACACCGTTTCTGTCATAAACAGTTCCGCTCTTCAAAACACCGTCTTCGTAGATACTCTGGTTTCCGTAAAATGTAGCCCACTCGTCACCGTCAGTAACGAATCGCACAATGAACAAAATCATTCCGGCTAGAAGTACAGCAGCGAGGGTGAGACATATTATCGCTCTTCTTTCAAGTTTCTTCATGCCGCACGCCTCCTTTTTCTCTTAACCGGTATAGCCTTATCCTTTTGTGAAACCGCAAAGCTTGCATTCGCTCTCGTATCCGCCGCCTTTAGGAATGCCAGAAGCCCCCATGCAGAAATCATACTAGTACCTCCGCTTGACACAAAGGGCAGTGTAACACCTGTAAGTGGGAAAATATCCACAGATCCAAACACATTCAGCATAGTCTGAAACAGGAACATAGACATAGCTGAGCATGATGCAATTGTATAATAGGTGGATCTTCCGGCAAGAATTGATCTTACTGCAAATATTGACAGAGTTATGAGTGACAAAATCGCTAAGACAGCAATGATAAGTCCCCATTCTTCTGTTAAAAATCCGAATACAAGGTCAGTCTCAGATGCCGGTATATGCTTGAGCCATCCTCCGCCTGCGCCCACGCCCACAAGACCACCGCTTGCAGCGGCTGACATAGTTCTCGTTTGCTGAAATCCTCCGTTGTCAGGCATTTCCCATACATGCCCCCATGTAGCAAATCTGTTAGCCACATAAGATTTGAATTTCAATACCATAAGTCCGCCAACAAAGGCAACACCAACTATCAGAACAAGCTTTGTCACATCCCCGCTTCGCAAAAACGAAATAATAAGAAACGTAACAAAGAAAATTATTGCAGTACCGAAATCACCCATCAGAGCCAAGCAGCAGAAACAAAATCCCGAAAAGAGCATAAATATTATAGAATTTCGTCTTTCGAGAAGTTCATCCAGAGAAGCTGCACCTGCCCATATGAATGCCAGTTTAACAAGCTCTGAAGGCTGAAATGAAATCCCTCCTATTTTTACCCAGTTGGATGCACCAAACAGCGTCTGCCCAAAGATAAGGTTAAATACCAAAAGCAGAGCCGCCGCTCCGTACATATACATCCTTATTGCCTTTGCTCTCTCAAGGTTTCTGAGATATGTACACATGCATACAAACAAAGCAACACCCATAGCAATTGCAATAAACTGTTTAAATGTGCCCGTAGGATATTTGCTTGCTGTAACCGAAAGACTCAAAGTGCAGAGAAAGAAAGCTATAGTTTCCATCTCATAGCCCTTGCCCTTGAGACCTCGCGTAAAAATCACATATGCCCACATAACAATCATAAGACCGAAAAAGGACACAGCAATAGAAGAAGAATATTCCTCTGCTAGAGATATCTTCAGCTGCACTATAGTCATCAGCTGAAATACAGTTATAGCAATCAGAGACGGCCATGGTGAGAGCAAAATAGTGTCTGAAAGTCTCATTTCCATGTTATTTCTCTGTTCCTCAAGGCTGATAGGAAAAAGTGTGCATTTGCTGCTTCCGATGATAATTTCGTCCCCCGGTTCAACCACAACTGTGCCGTTTTCTTCTACCTTTTTTCCGTTTATATATGTCCCATTCTTGGACCCCAGATCCTTGAATTTCCAGACACCGTCATCACCTCTTGTCAGAGTTCCCTGATTTCGCGATGCCATAGGATCATCAACGATGAGATCGCAGTTCTTTGCTCGTCCGATAGCATTTTCCCAATGTGTTATCGGATAGCTTTTTTCGTCATCAATATTGAAATAAGCCCAAACTTCTGAAGGATTCTTGCTCTTGAGAAGCGATGCTATACTCTTAACCACTATAAACAATGCAAGGGCAATAAAAATCCATCTTGCAACAGCCGTATATGCAAGTCCTGCGCCCTCCGGCGAAGTTGCCAGACTCACAACAGTGTCCCAAAAATTCAGAAGAGCTTCTTTTGCACCGGTAAAGATTTCCTGAACTTTATCCATGTCCAACCTCCTTTTTGATTCAATACTTTATGATACCACAAAAGTGTTAAACAATAAAGCCCCCGTCTACAGCAAGTACCTGCCCTGTAACAAAAGATGCAGCATCAGAAGCAAGAAAATACACAGCTTCTGCAACATCTTCAGGTTTTCCAACTCTCATCAGCGGTGTATCCCCTGCAAGATCATCTATTATTTTAGGATCGATATTGCTGCACATATCAGTCATTATAACTCCCGGAGCAACTGCATTTACACGAATTCCGGAAGGTCCCAATTCTGCCGCAAGACTCCTTGTAAGCCCTATAACAGCAGCCTTCGATGCTGCATAGACAGTTTCGCAAGAGGCTCCTCTCAAGCCCCACATGGAAGAAATATTTACAATTGCGCCCTTCTTTGCTTCTATCATAGCCGGAATAACAGCTCTCACCCCGTTCAGTACCCCGCCGAAATTCACATTCATAACATCGTCATTTTCTTCGTCTGTAAGGTCTGTTATTGTTCCAGTTCTGCTTATTCCTGCATTGCATACGAGAACATCAAAGGCTCTCACACCAAAATAAACGGCTGCGCTTTTTACAGCCTGCTTAACAGCATCCCTGTCTGCAGCGTCGCATTTGATTGCAAGGGCCGAAGTCTGTTCGGCTACAAGTTTTGCCGCCTGGTCATTTTCTTTGTATATAAATGCCACGTCATATCCTTCTGAGCAAAATTTTTCAACGATTCCCTTGCCTATCCCTCTTGATCCGCCTGTAATAAATGCTGTCTTTTTCATAAAAATCTCCATTCTGCCGCCGGATGCGGCACAAAAGTCTCCTGCGAAAATGTCTTATTTCAAAAAATAAATTAAAAGCCGGGAAAACAGAAAATCCCGGCGTAATAATCATTTTTACAGTAATGTTCCCAAGTGTTTGAGAGTTCTTACCATCTGGCTTGTGTAACTCATTTCGTTATCATACCATGCAACGATTCTGACTTCGTAAATCTTTGTTCCGCACTTCTGTGCAAGAGTCTGTGTAGCATCAAAGAGTGAACCGTATGACATACCGATGATATCACTTGATACGAGCTCTTCTTCTGTATAACCGAATGATTCAGAAGCCGCTTTTTTCATTGCTTCGTTGATTCCTTCAACTGTTACAGTTTCTGTTTCGTCTTTAAGAGTTGCATCCAAAATAGTAATTGAACCACTTGGAACTGGAACTCTCTGAGCAGAACCGATAAGTTTTCCAGCAAGCTCAGGAATTACAAGACCGATTGCCTTCGCTGCACCTGTGCTGTTAGGAACGATATTAACTGCACCTGCACGAGCTCTTCTGAAATCATTCTTCTTGTGTGGTCCGTCAAGGATCATCTGGTCACCTGTGTAAGCATGGATAGTAGTCATAAATCCTGTTCTTACTTCACGGTAATCATTAAGAGCCTTTGCCATAGGTGCAAGACAGTTTGTAGTGCAGCTTGCAGCTGATACAACATTGTCATCTTTTGTCAAAGTATTGTGGTTTACGCCATAAACGATAGTTGGCAAATCATTTCCTGCAGGTGCAGAAATAAGAACTTTCTTTGCACCGGCCTGAAGATGAACAGACGCCTTGTCTTTGCCTGCAAAGAATCCTGTACATTCAAGAACGATATCTACTTCCAGCTCCTTCCATGGAAGTTTTGCAGGATCAGGTTCAGCAAAAATTCTAATTGCCTTTCCATCTACGATAATGTGTTCTTCATCATTTGAAACCTCATGATTGAATGTTCCCTGAACACTGTCATACTTCAGAAGATATGCAAGCATTTCAGGCTTTGCCAAGTCATTGATAGCAACAATATCAAAGCTGTCATCCGAAAAGATTTTTCTGAAAGTCATTCTTCCTATTCTTCCGAATCCATTGATTGCAATTTTGATACCCATTAACTTTGTCCTCCTTTAAAAATTTCACTTAAATAACTTTTCCCGCCGCCTCTCAAATATCAGCGGCTATATATCAGATGCGTTCACTTATCCGCATATTGATATCACTTGAAAATATCTATTTAGCCTCTACAACTAAAGTATGTTTGGAATATTCCTGGTCAGGCAATATATCCGTTATAATCTTTGCCTTTTCTATAGGTGAAAAAGTCACTGCAGAAACCACGCCGAACTTGGTGCTGTCAGCAGTTACATACACATTCTGAGAATTTTCTATTACAACTTTTTTGATTGCGGCCTCATCCATGTTAGGAGTTGTGTATCCTCTCTGTATATCAATTCCGTTTGCTCCCACAAAGCACTTTGTGAAGTTGAAATTGCTGATAAAGCTCAAAGCCGAAGGTCCAACAAGAGCCTGTGTATGAAGCTTGAGAGTCCCTCCTGTAACATATGCTGTAAAACCTCTCTGAGCAAGCTTCTGAACGTTTGTAACGCTGTTTGTTACATATACAACCGTTCTGTTATTCAGAAAATCAATCATTCTCTCCGTAGTTGTACCTGCATCGAGAAATACAACATCATGGTCTTCTATCAAAGAAGCTGCATATTTTGCAATTTCTTCTTTCTCTTTTATCTGTTTTTGAGATTTGGTTCTGACATCTGCATCAACAGTCAAGATACCCTTATCTATATGCACTGCACCGCCAAAAACCTTTCTCAGCTTACCTGCAGCATCCAGTTCATTAATATCACGTCTTATTGTAGATTCACTGGTTGACATCAGTTCAGCCAACTGAGCGACTTTTACGGCTCCTTTAGAAGATACCTCGCTCAAAATTTTATCAAATCTTTCCTCTTGTAACATTTCGTCCCTCCTAGATAATACAATAATAACACTTTCACCATCAAAGTCAAGCAAAACCAATCAAATTAACGCACTTTTGTCAAATTTTGTCAAATTCTGTCAAATGACATGTTTTTTATGTAGCTTATTCCAAATTCTGCTTCATCAGCCAGAACAATTTCTGTGCAAAGAGATTTAATTTTATATGCTCTTTCCTTTGATAAATCTCTGCGACATCTCATAAGAGCACCTTTTAGAGAAGAATTTCCTATCTGCTCACAGCAATCTGAAAGTTCTTTCGGTATAAGCCCAAGGCCACATGCCGCATCAATATTGATATGTGCCCCCAGCCCCCCTGCAATATAGAGTTTTTTTATGCCAGTTATCTGTATATTTTTTTTACTGCAGAGAGTCCCTAAACCCGAAGCGATTGCGGACTTCGCCATCAAAAAACTATTTATATCATCTTGTGTCAAAACTATTTCGTCTGTCAAGTAAAAGCCATCCTCCAGCCACTCATCGTCAAGAATTCCATTGCCATTGATAATTCCATTCTTTCTCATAGAATAAACAGCCTCAATAAGACCTGCTGCACATATTCCCAAAGGTTTTTTGTCACCTATTGTTTTTGCAAAGGTTCTCTGTCCGTAGATTTCCACTTTGTTTATTGCACCGTCCATTGCACTCATTCCACAGCTTATGTTTCCGCCTTCAAATACCGGCCCTGCGGCAGTGGATGAAACGAGAATTTCTTCACTGTTTCCCAGTGCCATCTCTCCGTTAGTTCCAAGATCTATAAGTGCTGTGATTTCTTCTTGCCTGTCCATTTCGGTTACTGCAATTCCGCTGAGAATATCAGCACCTACAAAAGGAGAGATACATGGCAAAAGTTCAAATTTACCTTCATGGATTTCCTCAAGTGTAACAGCACTGTAAGGCGCCTTCTCAAAGCCTTTGCATGAATAACCCATAAAAATATGTTCCATTACTGTATTTGCCGAAATTACAATGCGTCTGATATCTTCTGCAGCAATCCCACACTTGTCAGCAAGCCTGTTTTTCAAAGTTTCAACATCTTCTCTGATGCATTTCTTCATTACATGGAGTTTTCCGGCAGAAGCAGCTTCAACTCGCGATATGATGTCGCTTCCAAAAATCTTCTGACTGTTTGCTATTCCCTCTGTTGCAAGAACATCAAAGCCTCCATCTGTCAAAGCTGCTGCAACAGTTGTGGTTCCTATATCAACTGCCATACTGTATTCATTTTGCTTTCTTGCAAGCGCAGAAGTTTCAGATGTCTTTTTAGAATCTCCTCCCTCTTCAAAGAGCATTTCAACACGCAAAGTATCGAGATCAGACCCTTCCGGTATCTCAATCTCGATGTCTTTTTCCGTAAAGTTCTTGCATGCAAGAACTTCTTCGTTATCTATGATAATCTTGCATTTTCCGCATGTACCTCGTCCTCCGCAATCAGCAGAAATCTTCACGCCCTCTTCCTGCAGGATTTCGAGGATACTTTTATCTTTGTTTCCCTTTATCTTATACTTCTTCATAGACGATTTCGCCTCTGCACACAGTGTATTTCACCTTGCCCTTTAGTGTCGCTCCGGTAAAAGGCGTATTCTTTTCCTTTGATGCAAAATTCTTTTCCTCTACAACCCACTCTTCATCGGGATCAAATATCACTATGTCTGCACTCATACCTTCTTCTACACTTCCAGCCTCCAAAGAGTATAACTCTGCCGGTTTGGATGTCAGCTTTTCGAGGTAGTGAGAAAGGCTCAAATCCCCTGTATGAACCAGGTTTGTCATTCCCAGTGCGAATGCCGTCTCAAGACCTGTTATGCCACTTGGAGCCTTAGTAAACTCCACTGACTTTTCTTCCATTGTATGTGGTGCATGATCTGTCGCTATTATTTCCACAGTATCGTCCTGAAGTCCTCTTATGATTGCTTTTCTGTCTTCCTCTGTTCTGAGAGGCGGGTTCATCTTTGCCAGAGTTCCATAGGTAAGAACAGCTTCTTCTGTAAGAGAAAAATGATGCGGAGCGGCTTCCGCCCATACCTTTGCTCCCAACTTCTTGGCAGTTCTTATCATTTCAACACTTGCACCGGAGCTCAGATGCTGAATGCACACAGTTGCTCCCGTTTCCAGCGCCATCATACAATCTCTTGCAACAAGCACATCCTCAGCCGAACGCTTTGCGCCCTGAATTCCTATCTTGGCACTGATTTTGCCTTCGTTTATTCCGGCATTTTTTATCAGTGCAGGCTCTTCCTCATGAAAACTCAAAACCACATCTTCTTCTACTGCTTTTTCCATAGCTTCGTAAACTATTGCCGCATCCTTCAGAGGTTTTCCGTCATCGGTAAATACAATAGCTCCCGCTTTTTTCAGCGAAGCAAAGTCGTTCAGTTCCTCACCATTCATGCCTTTGGATATACAGGCCGCGGTGTGGATATTAATTCCCGTAGCCCTGCCTTTTTCCAGTATGTAATCTATAACCTCCGGTGAATCAACAGCCGGATTTGTGTTTGCCATGCAGATTATGCTCGTGTATCCGCCCTTTGCAGCTGACTTAGCTCCCGAAATGATATCTTCCTTGTATTCGAATCCCGGGTCTCTGAAATGGCTGTGAGTATCTATAAATCCCGGAGAAACCACCAGTCCTTCTGCGTCTATAATTCTGTCAAAATCACTACAGTCAAAGCTTCCGGCAGCTGCTGTTTTTTCTACAATTCCGCCTGAAATTGCTATATCAAAGAGTCCGTCTGTGCCCGTCTTTGGATTAACCAGCCTGCCGCCTAATATTAATGTTCTTTTCATTCTTCTTCCTCTGTCTATTTTGTCTATTTTTCTTTTGCAATTGAAGCGATAAGTTCGCTTACGAGGGCTTCAAACATATGTGAAACCTTCGAAGCTGTTTCTTGAACTTCTTCGTGGGTGAGAGACTGATCCAAAATTCCGGCAGCCATGTTGCTTATGCAGGAAATTCCGCAGATTCTCATTCCCATATGTCTTGCAGCTATTGCCTCGCATGCAGTGCTCATGCCCACTGCGTCAGCCCCCAGTGTTCTGAACATCTTAATTTCCGACGGAGTCTCAAAGTTAGGTCCCTGAAACTGCAGATAAACGCCTTCTTTGATGTCAACGTTATGCTTTGCAGCGGCTTCCTTTGCCATTTTTATCAGTTCTCTATCATAAATTTTGCTCATATCCGGGAATCTCGTTCCCAGTTCGTCGATGTTTGCACCCTTCAGTGGACTTGGAACAAATGCCGAAATATGGTCTTTCAGAATCATCAGGTTGCCAGGTGCAAAATCAAGGTTTATTCCACCTGCTGCATTAGTCAGAATCAGAGTCTCTGCACCCAGCATCTTCATCAGTCTTATAGGCATTACAACCTCTGACATATCGTATCCTTCGTAGTAATGAACGCGGCCTTTCATTGCAACAACCTTTGCTTCGCCTACATATCCGAACAAAAAACTTCCGGCATGACCTTCTACAGTTGATACAGGAAAACCTTCTATATCGCCGTAAGGCACTTCGGCTTCTACCTTCATGTTGGCTGCATAATTTCCAAGCCCTGAACCCAACACCAGCGCGATGTCTGGAACAAAGTCAGTTTTTGTCCTTATATATTCCTTGCATTTTGTAAGTCTTTCGTACATGTTATTCATCAAACTGTCCCCCATTCTTTTCTTTTAAATAATTGTTAAGCCAAGCGGCACCTTCTACAGTTTCTCTACTTTCTATTGTAAGTGTAAGATTCTCGTCGCACTTTTCGAAGGCCATATCCAAAACAGCCTTCATGTCCATGTCACCGTCGGTCAGCGACGAGTGAGTGTCTCCCGAACCGTCATTGTTATGTATATGCATGTGTCCGATTCGCTTTCCCAGTATCTCAATCCAGTCGAAAACTGTAATATCCGCCTTCGTCACTGCATTTGCATGACCTATATCAAGGCATATCTTAAGCCTGCTATCTGCTACCTCGTCTATGATTTTCATAAGAGTATAGGGTTCCTCGTCAAATACATTCTCAATATAAAGGATAAAATCATCTTCCATATTTTTCAATATGTCTTTCCAGAAAGGCACCGATTTTTCGATATGCCAGCTGGGATAATATATTAAAGGTATAAGTCCTGAATGGACTACCATTTTTTTCACGTTCATCTGTCTGCAACACTCATATGCTTCTTCGTAACGCACTTTTGCAAGCTCAACGGCTCGTCCGTCTATAGAAGATGGATTAAGTTCCGTAAAAGGCCCGTGAATAATTACATTATCTGTGTCAGCCTCTTTTAGTTCGGATTTCATCTGCTTGAGAATTTCTTCTCTGACCTCGGGATTTAGATTCTCTGATATGCAAAGGTCATTTAACTCCAAGCCGAATCCGTACTTCTTTGCTGTTTCCGATGCGTTGGCAGAAAATGTTGCTACATATATTCTGTTCTTATCCAAGTTTTTCTCCAAATCTCAAATTTCGTTTTCTTTATTTTACCACAAACGGGATTGCACTTAAAATACAATCCCGTTCATTTTTAAAACATTTTATGCATTATGCTTTTTCTTTTTTCTTGTGAAATAAACTGTTGTTCCTGATATTCCGAGCAGAAGTCCAAATAATACTACATTTGTTTCATCTCCTGTAGTAGGTCCTTTTTTGTCTGCCGGTTTCTGATCAGGTTTAGGCTCAACCTTTGCATCTTCTTCTGCAGTCAGTTGTTTATCAGTCTTAACCTTATCCATTTCAGCCTTTGCAGCTGCCAAAGCTTCTTTTACAGCTTCTTCAGTTTTTGCACTGTCAATTCTTTCATATGCTTTTTCGATGATATCCCCTAACTCAGCTTTTTGTGCATCGCGATAGAGTGACATATCTTTATAATTTTTCAATTCTTCTTTTGCATCAATTCTTACTTCTTCAAGTTCCAATTCTGCAATAATTGCTTCTGCATTTTTCAGTGCATCAAGTTTTTCTTCTGAAACATACTTTTTCTGATCTGCTGTCAGAGCATCGTATGCAGCTCTTGCATCAATAACAGACTGTTTACTGTCAAGTGTTACTTCTCCAATTGCATCAATCTTCGCATCAACTGCTGCTGCTGCTTCGCGGTTTGCTTTTTCAACTTTAAGTTCTGCAAGTTTCTTTTCTGCCTTTTCAAGAGCATCTAGTTTCTTAACTTTTGCTTTTGCAACATCATTTAAAGCATTGTATGCTTCTCTTGCTTCCTTAATTGCTGCTTCACTGTCAAGTGTTACTTCTCCAATTGCATCGATCTTCGCATCAACTGCTGCTGCAGCTTCGATGTTTTCTTTTTCAACTTTAAGTTCTGCAAGTTTCTTTTCTGCCTTTTCAAGAGCATCTAGTTTCTTAACTTTTGCTTTTGCAACATCATTTAAAGCATTGTATGCTTCTCTTGCTTCCTTAATTGCTGCTTCACTGTCAAGTGTTACTTCTCC
>CALHKP010000039.1 GCA_938034165.1 uncultured Clostridia bacterium
GATTAATTGTTACCTAAAGGAATTTACACACTAATTTATACTTGACTGAAAAATGTTGGATTTTCAACAAAAATCCAACATTTTTGTGTCCTTTCCATCATATGAAAGGAGAATTTGGCGAAAAAATAAGCGAGATTTTTCAAAACTTAATTCTGCGCTTATTGAGGAGCCAAATTTTACCGTACGATTTAAGGATGTGGAAATCTGCGCTTAGTCAAGCTCTGAAAAAGACAGCGCAGATTGTCATTATTGAAATATACACTGTTTTTGGATCAGTTGTAGTCGACGTAAGTCAACCGTGTTGGGCTACAGGCAACCGGGTGTTTATGGTGGTCAATCAAAATCGATATATGAAGAAAGCTTGCTATCCATTGGTATTACATGGATTGCAAGCTTTAGTTTTTTACTGAGCTTCTATCAGGGTGAGGGTCAGTTTGACCTTTTCACCATCTCTGATTACTACTGCTTTGATTTCGTCTCCCGGTTTGTGATCATCGAGGATTGTTGAAATGTCTGCGGAGGATTCGATTTCCTTTCCGTCAAGTGAGTAGAACATGTCACCCACTTTGAGACCGGCGTCCTGAGCTTCTACGCTTTCGAGACTTGCCACATATATGCCGGGCTCGTCCAGATTATACTGGGCTGCGGCTGATTTGTCTGTAGCATCTACAATTTTGATTCCCATCATTGCGCGGCCCGTTACTTTTCCGTTTTTGATGAGCTCCTTTGCGACTTCGGCTGCTTTGTTGATTGGGATTGCAAAGCCAAGGCCTTCTACATCGGAACCGCTGGATTTTGCAACGACGATACCGATTAGATTTCCGTAACCGTCAAAGAGGCCACCGCCGGAATTTCCGGGGTTGATTGACGCATCTGTCTGAAGAAGACTCATTGTGCGGCCGTCGATTGTAAGCTGTCTTGAAAGTGAGCTTATGATGCCTGTTGAAGCTGTACCGCCCAGTTCACCAAGTGGGTTACCGATTGCAACTGCAAGGTCTCCGACGGATAGTTCATTTACATAGCCATACTGGGCTGCGGTAAATCCTGTGCCTGCAATTTTGATTACGGCAACGTCTGTTTTTGCATCAGTTCCAACTACGGATGCCGAGTATGATTTTCCGTTTTTGAGGGTAACGGTGATGCTGGTTGCGCCATCTATTACGTGGTTACATGTGAGAATGTAGCCGTCTGAGTCTATGATTACGCCGCTTCCTGCGCCTTCGGAAACATAATTTTGGATTCCATTTCCGGTAGAAACCTGCTCGGTTCTGACTTCTACTACGGCGTTTTCGTTCATTGCAACGATTTCTTCGATGGTTTTTTCGCTACCTGTAGCTTTTGCCAGTGTGTAGTTTGTGGCGGAGACTGATTTGCTGCCACCGTTGAAATAGCTTACGCCGAATGCTGTCAGAACAGATGTTATCACCATACAGCAGATGAGTGATACGATAAGGGTTCTTCTCGTAACGAAAGGAGAAGGCTTTTTCTTTCTCTTAGGTTTCTTGGCTCCCGGATAGGTGTCTTGTGTTTCGTAGCAGAATCCGTGGTCGGAGCCTTCGTAATGATAACCAAAGCCGGTGTCTGTGCTGCTATTGCCGAAACAGTCGCCGGCGAAGCTGCCGTTGTCGGTGCCGAAGCTGCTGTCAGCACTGCCGGTTGCATTTTCGTCGAATCCGGTGCCAGTTGTCTGGTATGTGCCGGCTTGGTTTTCGGTATTTGTGCCGGTTGTAAACTCGCTGTCAGCACTGCCGGTTGAGGCATCGGTGAAGTACGGGTCGGATGTGCCGGCGCCGAAGGCTGTGGATGATGTGCCGGTGCCGGTGTCTGAGGCGGATGTGTTTGCGTAGCTGTAGCCGAAGCCGAAGTCTCCGGCTGAAGTGCTGTGCTGTGATGTGCGCTCCTGCTCATGAGAAGTGCTGTCCGAATGTCCAGTTGCGGTATTGTTGAAGTGCGTTCCTGAAGTGCTGTGCTGTGATGTGCTGTCGGATGCAGTGCTGTTAAATGTGCTGTGGTGTGCAGTGTCGGCGGAGTGCTGTGGTGTGCCGGTACCTGCATTTTCGGTGTTCTCGTCGGCAGTTTGGGTTGCTTGGCATGTTCCGGTTGTGTTTCCGGTATTTGTGTTAGCTGCTTGCTGCTTGTTTTCAGTGCCGGCTGGGTTTGTGCCAATTGTATCTCCGGCATTTGTGCCAGCTGCCTGCTGCTTGTTTTCAGTGTCGGCGGAGTTTGTGTCGGCTTGGCATGTGCCGGATGCTTGATACATGCTTTCGCTACCTGCAGTATTTGATGTTTTGGTTTCCGATGTGTCATCGGATGATGTATATGGATCACCAATGGTGATGAAGTTAGGTTCCTTTTCCATATCGTTGCTCCTTTCTTGCTTTTGACCAAATTATACCCGATAAATATGGATTTCCTGTGTAAAAAAAGTCAAAAATATGGTAGAATATATGATTGAAATATTAAAGCAAAACGAAAGGAATTTGAATATGAGCAAAGTAATTACGGCCATAGACAAAAGTAAATCATATAGAGTTTATCTGACTATTACAACTGATACAGTAGAAAAAGCAAGAGAAATTCACAGCACTACACCTCTTGCTACGGCAGGACTTGGCCGTGTCCTTACAGGAGCGGGACTGATGGGTCTGCTCATGAAAAACGATACAGATAAACTGACAGTGCAGTTTAAGGGAGAAGGTCCTGCAAAGATGATTCTTGCTACTGCAGATGCCAAGGGAAACGTAAAGGGATACATAGCAAATCCTAATGTTGAACTTCCTCTTGTAGACGGACATCACTTGGATGTAGGGGGAAGCCTTGGAATCGGAGAACTGACAGTAATCAAAGATTTAGGGCTCAAGGAACCTTATGTTGGAAAGATTGCCCTTGTTTCAGGAGAAATCGCAGACGATCTGACAGCATACTACTTTATTTCAGAGCAGCAGAACACTTCTGTGGCTCTCGGCGTTAAGATCGGAACTGACTGCAGAGTGCTTTGCGCAGGAGGAATGATTATTCAGATGCTTCCTCAGGCGGAAGAGGGCGCAGTTGATGCATTAGAAGCAATGCTTGCAAAGATGCCGCCGATGACTACTTTGATCAGTCAGGCAGTGCTGAAATCAGCCGGAAGAAGCGAAGAGGGAACAGTTGAGCTTCTGCTTGACGAAATCTTTGGGGACATGCCGGAGGAATACAAGGTTGAATCTTTAGAAACAAGAGAAATCAGATGGAACTGCGACTGCAGCGAAGAGAGACTGGAACAGGCCCTTATGACTATCGGCAAGAAGGACCTGGAAGACATAATCGAGGAGGACGGATGTGCCGAAATGGTATGTCAGTTCTGTGAGAAAAAGTATTACTTTGATGAGGAACATTTGAGAAAAATTCTGGCTCAGATGTAGATTGGAGCAGCGGGTTGAAGAGAATTGGAGTAATTTTTGGCGGCAGATCGGGCGAACACGAAGTGTCTTTGCTCTCTGCGGTATCGGTAATAGAGGCTATTGACAAGGAAAAGTACTCGGTGGTCAAAATCGGAATCAATCATGACGGAAAGTGGTTTTTGTTCGAGGGTGATACTGAGGCTGTGGCTGACGGAAGTTGGGAAAAGACTGCAAAGCCTATAGAGGCGGAGAGTATCGGTAAGTATATTGACTTTGCTCTTCCCATTTTGCATGGAACTTTTGGTGAGGACGGATGCATTCAGGGACTGTTCGAAATTTTGGATATTCCTTATGCGGGATGCGGAGTTCTGGCTTCTTCTCTTTGCATGGACAAGGCTATGGCAAAGGCTATCTTTGAGTACAGGGGGATTCCTACATGCAAATACGTGCTGGTGTTTGCAGAGGAGGTTCATGAGGACGCAAAGGCTGCTGCCGAGAAGGTATATAAGGAGTTTAATGGAACTGTATTTGTTAAGCCATCCAACATGGGCTCCAGCGTGGGCATTTCTAAGGCGAGAGATGTGGCAGAGCTTGAGGTTGCTCTGGAGGAGGCTGCAAAGTTTGACAGAAGAATTATAGTCGAAGAAGCGGTAAACGGAAGAGAAATTGAGACCGGTGTTATCGGAAACTTCAGACCGGAGGCAGGTGCTGTGGGCGAAATCAAAGTAGCCGCAGACTTTTATGATTACAGCGCCAAATATTCGGAAGACAAAGGAACTGTTGTACAGGTGCCTGCGGAGCTTCCGAAAAAACTGACGGAAAAGGTTAGAGAGCTTGCAGTTAAGGCGTATAAGGCTATGTCCTGTGAAGGCTTTGCCAGAGTTGACTTTTTCTTGTCGAATGATACAGGTGAGTTATTTATTAACGAGATTAACACGATACCGGGCTTTACTAAATACAGCATGTTCCCACTAATTTGGGAAAATGCCGGGGTAAATTTCACTGAATTGATCGAAAGGATAGTGGAGTTAGGATATGAAAGATATAACGATAAAAATAAGAGGCAGACAGTATATAGATGATGCTTTAGAGGATACTATGGAGTTTGTCACAGAGGGCAAGTCGTACATCCGAAACGGAATTCAGTATTACATATACGAAGAGTGCGATTTTTCCGGTTTTGAGAACTGCAAAACCAGTCTTAAGGTTACTGACGACAGCCTCAAGATGAAGAGAATCGGAAATGCGGCAGGCTTGGGGGCAGACCTTCATCTCAAAGTGGGGGAAAGATTTACTACCAGATACAAAACGCAAATGGGCGATATAGATATGGAAGTAAGGACAAATGAGATAATCAAAGAAATTGACGAGGAAGGCCTTGGCAAAATTACCGTAGATTACAGAATTTCTCTGGGGGGAATATCTGATATGAGAAACGTATTGGAAGTTGAGATTACTGAATAGAGGTGATACCATGAAAAAGAACAAGGTTCTTGCAAGAGTGATTGTAATTGCAATTATAGCATCCATGGTGCTTACAACAGTGCTTTGGGCGCTTCAGGCAGTAGTATAAAAGACCCGAAATTTAAGCGAGTATAAGAAGGAGGAAAAGAAGACAATGGGCAATATAGGTTTTGATGCTGAGAAATACATCGAGGAGCAGTCTAAGTATATTCTTGAAAGAATAAACGAAGGCAATGGGGAAAGATTATATCTGGAATTTGGCGGAAAGCTGGTTCACGACAAGCACGCGATGAGAGTTTTACCGGGCTTTGACGAAAACGCGAAGGTTAAGCTTCTTCAGAAAATGAAGGACCAGGCAGAAATTATTATCTGCATTTACGCGGGAGATATTACAACCAACAAAACAAGACACGATTTCGGCATCACATATGACCTGGAAGTTCTAAGACTCATTGACACCTTCAGAAAATATGACCTTGAGATAAACAGTGTCGTAGTAACAAGATACGAGGACGTTCCGGCTGTCAACATGTTTATAAGCAAGCTTGAGAGAAGAGGAATCAAGACATATAAGCATACCTTCACAAAAGGATATCCTACAGATGTGGACACTATCGTAAGCGAAGAGGGCTACGGCGCAAACCCATATATAGAAGTAACAAAGCCTCTTGTTGTTGTAACAGGACCGGGAGGTGGCAGCGGCAAGCTGGCAACATGTCTCTCACAGCTTTATCATGACTATATAAGAGGAAGAAAAGTAAGATATGCAAAGTTCGAAACTTTCCCTATCTGGAACCTGCCTTTGAAGCATCCTGTCAATATAGCATATGAGGCTGCAACAGTAGACCTTAAGGATGTTAACATGATTGACTCCTTCCATTTGGAAGCTTATGGCGTGACAGCTGTAAACTACAACCGAGACATAGAAGTTTTCCCTGTAGTTAAGAGAATTATAGAAAAGATTACAGGAGAAGAATCCGAATACAAGTCACCTACGGACATGGGTGTAAACCGTATCGCTTACGGAATAACAGACGACGAGGTGTGCCGCGAGGCAGCTTGCCAGGAAGTTATCAGAAGATATCTGATTGCGGAATGCGACTACAAAAAAGGCAAGATAACAGAAGACGCGCTGGAGAGATCCAAACTTCTGATGAAGGAGCTGGGCAAAGATGTCAGCGACAGAAAGGTTGTTCAGTATGCGAGAGATTATGCCGAAAAGAAGAGAAAGTGCAACAAGAGATACGAAAACGTTGTTGTAATGGCTCTCGAAATGCCAAACGGCGAAATAGTAACCGGCAGAAGTTCAAGAAGAATGGTTGCTGCAGCAGCTATGATTCTGAATGCAATCAAAAAGTTATCGGGAATTGCCGACGATATGATGCTGGTAACTCCACAGGTACTTGAAACAACTCAGAAACTCAAGACAGAAATCCTGTCATATGACAGGAGCAGCCTTAACTGCGAAGAAATCCTGATGGCCCTTACTATTTCAGGAACAACAAATCCTTCAGCTGAGTATGCCAAGAACAAGCTTCCGCTGCTCCATGGCTGTAAGGCGCACTGTACAGCTATTCTGAGTGACAGAGACGAACAGACTCTGAATGCCCTGGGAATTGATGTTACAAGTGATGCGGAATATGTAACAACAAATCTCTATACAAACTAACAGCTGGTCTTAAGGCTGCAACGGAAGGTTTAATGGGATTTTCCCAGAGATTAAAAGGAAACATTTATGAAAACAAAAACGAAAGCTACATTAGAAAAGTTTTCAAATATGAAATACAGCCTTCTTGCAGGAGGCGTCATAGTGGGAGCGGTCAGCGGACTTCTGGTGTCTCTCTTTCGAATGGTGCTTCAGCAGGCGGAACAGTTCAGAAACACGCTTCTGGAAAATGCAGACGGAATGTTTATCACAATAATCTTCGCATATATTGCGGCATTTGTGGTTGTAAGTGCATGCTGCACAAAAGTTCCTCTGTGTTCCGGCTCCGGAATACCCCAGGTGAAGGGTGAGCTGAGAGGCCAGATTGAACAAAACCCTCTTGCTATAATTATCGCCAAGTTTGCAGGGGGTGTTGCTACAATAGGCGCAGGACTTTCTCTTGGAAGAGAAGGCCCTTCCGTTCAGCTAGGTGCAATGACAGGAAAAGGCTGCGCCAGACTGACGGGAAAATTAGGAATAGAAGAAAAGATGATGATGACCTGCGGAGCTGCGGCAGGTCTTTCAGGTGCATTCTGTGCTCCCCTTGCCGGAACGGTATTCGCCCTAGAAGAGCTTCACAAGAATTTCTCCACCGGCGTAATGGTAAGCACTATGGCAGCTTCCATAGCGGCAGATTTTGTGGCATCCTATATATTCGGACTGTCACCTGTGTTTGATCTTCCGAAATCCATGAGAATGCCTTTGTCGGCTTATTGGCAGATAATCTGTCTGGGACTGGTTCTGGGGGTGTTCGGCGTGTTCTATAACAAATGCACTGATATGTTCCAGAATCTTTATGCAAAACTGGATAGATTTCCGGCATCCAAAACCCTAAAAGTTCTGGTGCCTTTTGTCTTTGCGGGAATATTTGCAGCAGTATATCCTTTGGTTCTTGGCAGCGGACATCCTCTTGCCGCAAGAATCGCAAGGGGAGAATTTGTTCTCAAAGCGCTTGTGGTTCTGCTGATAATCAAATTCCTGTTTTCCATGATTTCATTTGCATCCGGTGTGCCGGGAGGAATTTTCCTACCTCTTCTGGTGTTGGGCTCAATTATAGGGGGAATCTTCGGGGGAGTTATGAACGAACTGGGATTCGGAGAGCAGTATACAGTCAACTTTGTTATTCTGGGCATGACAGGAGCTTTTACTGCAATAGTGCGCTCTCCTGTTACAGGGGTAATTCTGATAACAGAAATGACCGGCGAGTTTACGAACTTTATGCCTCTTGCTATAGTTGCACTGGTTTCTTTCGTAACTGCTGACCTTCTCGGAGGAATTCCGATTTACGATCAGCTCCTTACAAGGATGCTTGCCGGAAAAGAAGAGATTTCGGATGAGGCCCGTCACAAGAGAAAGCTTCTTATCGAAAGTCAGGTTTATATGGGAAGTCTGATGGATGGAGGCAAGGTTTCCAAGATGCTTCTTCCGAAGGGTTGTTTAATCGTTTCGGTGCAGAGGGACGGCAAAGAATTCGTGCCTGACGGAGATACTGTCTTAAGAGGCGGCGATGAGCTTATTATCCTGTGTGCAGAAGGTTATGTTGCAACCGTTGAAGACAAGCTCGAAAAAATATGCAAATCAATAGTAGGATAAGCACCCCCGAAAGCAGGGACTCAATAAGAAAATAAAAAGGCGGAGCCAAGACGACAAAAACGGCTCCGCTAAAAGAACCTTTGTCCATGGATTTCACTTTGTGGAACACCGCGCGTTACTGCGGAGACGGACGAAGGTTTTTTGCATGTTATAGGGCTGAAATATCAAGTTCTTCGTATTTTGCGATAAAAGGCCTTACGATATCTGCGATTTGTCTGCAGCCACCCTCAACGCTGCTTTCGATGTTCAGTGGCATAATCGGATCGTGCAGTGATTTGCGCAGGAGAAGCCATCCGTCGGTATCCGGAGAATCAAAGTTGATACGAACTCCTTCGTAGTTTGGCTCTTCCAGGGAAGCAAATGATATTTCGCCGGCCTTTACAGCATCTGTAAGTTCAGAAATGATTCTGTCTCCCAGAGCCCCAAAGTCCTCAGCCAGGATAGGGAATCTTACTTCTCTTGATTCGGCAGGTTTTGCAAGTCCCGAAATCAAAGTTGAAATTCCGCGGCCTTCTTTGTGTAAGAGGGCCGTTTTTATTACAATCTTTGTTGCAAGATATGCACCGTCGTCAAGGAAGTAGTTTTCTTTGTATGCGGCATGACCGGAAGTTTCTATGGCCAGCTGACTGTCTGTACCTTGTTCACAAAGCTCATTTGCCTTGTTGATAACATTCTTGTATCCTCGTTTGAATCTCAGATGCTTGAGTCCGAGTTCCTGCTCAAGAAAAGCAGTAAGAGGTTTTCCGGTGATGCTGTCAGTTACAACAGTAGTTCCTGGGAATTTATCTGCAATGAGAGCTGCAGCAAGAGCTACAATGGCATCTCTGTTGATTTCGTTTCCGTGTTCGTCTACGGCAGAAGCGCGGTCTACATCAGTATCAAAGATAAGACCTAAGTTTGTTTTCGCTTCTGAAACTTTAGCACAGATAGAAGCTATTGCTTCTTTGTTTTCGGGATTTGGTGCGTGGTTAGGGAAGCTTCCATCAGGTTCTAGGAATTGTGATGATGAAACGTCAGCACCCAGTGGTTCCAATACATGACTTGCATAAAATCCGCCGGCACCGTTACCTGCGTCTACAGTGATGGAAAGTCCCTTGAGTGGCTTGTCTCCGTCACCCACATTTTCTGTAATCAGACTTCTGAGGTGTTTGCAGTAAACACTCATTAGGTCAACTTCTGTTACATTGTCTTCTGCGTGAGCAGGCATAAGTCTTCCGAGAATAGAATTGGATTCAGCAAAGTTGATGATGTCAGCGATGTCTGCTTTGTCCAAGCCGCCATTTGCATCGAAGAATTTCATTCCGTTTCTGTTCATAGGAAGATGGCTTGCTGTAATCATTACGGAGCCGTCACACTTGAATTCCGGGAAAACAGTTGCCATAAACATTGCAGGGGTTGAAGCAAGCCCGCAAACGAGAATCTTGCATCCGTATCCGGAAAGGGCATTTGCAAAAGCCTGTTCCAGAGCAGGGCCTGAAAGTCTTGAATCTCTTCCCACTGCAACCGAAAGCTCAGAAGGAGCCTTGCCTGTCTTGAGAGTCAGAAGGTAGAGAAATCCCTTAGCCAGTCTTTCGACTGCTTCTTCTGTAAGATTGATAGTTTCTCCGGGTATATTATCCATAGCAATGCCTCTGATATCACTGCCGTTTTGGAGCTTGGAATAATCGTATTTCATTGGTCACCTCTGTATATATAATTGTAAATCTAATAGCCTTATCTCTTAATTATATTTCACTTGGATAAAGTCTGCAAGGGATATTGTGAGAATAGAAAAGATAGTGTAGAATATAAAAAGCGGAAGGCCTTTGCCAAAAGCAAGAAGACAGACAGGAGAAAATCAGTCATGAAAGAGAAAAAAGAAAAGAAGAAATCAGGAATCTTGTACAAGATAGTAATGACGATTCTGATATGCATAATCATCTTTAGCGGAGTCAAACTGGGCAAGATTTTTTATGAATACTATAAAGGGAGCAAAGTATATGACGGCATAGCAGACCTTGCCGGAGTTGCCGACGGAATGGATGTAAAAATCAATTGGGAGGCACTGGAAAAGGAAAACCCTGACATAGTTGCATGGCTATATTGCAAGGATACAGTAATCAACTATCCGGTGGTTCAGGGAACAGATAATACCTTCTACCTGAACAGAATGTTTAACAAAGACTGGAACGTAAAAGGAACACTCTTCGTGGACTACAGAGATGAGGCTCCGTTTGAGAATTTCAATACAGTGATTTACGGTCACAGGATGAAAGACGGAAGCATGTTCAAATGCCTCGGAGAGTACAGAGATACAGAAGGATATTACAAAAAACACAAGAAAATGAAACTCTACACCAAAGAGAAAAAGTATGAACTCCAGCTCTTCGGCGCAGCAACCATACCTTCAGACAGCGAAATGTATGACATGTGGCTGACAGAGGATGGGGAAAAACAGGAATACATAAACTGGATTTTAGAAAACAATGAGATACCGGGATATGACGGCTCTGTTCAGGTCAGCTCCTCAGACAAGCTGGTAATGCTGAGCACATGCACATACGAATTTGAAAATGCAAGACTGTGCGTGTGGGGAAAACTTGTAGAGAAGGAATAGATTAAAATATTTGGAAACAAGCGTGTTACACTGAGTATAATTGATAAATGAAGGGACTTTTGCACCAACAGAAAAAACTGTTAATGCAAAAGTCCCTTTTATGTGGCAAAGACCGGATTATTCTTCTTGTTCTTCCAATTGTTTAGCAACTTCTTTCCAATAATCTTTTAGCATATCAAGTATGAGTTTTGCATCCTGAAGTTCTGTTTCGGGATTATATTCTTGCATCTCACTGAAGGTGCCCGAATCACTTACAATTCCTAACAGCCATTTTCCAAGAAGTGACTTTTTGTATTTGAAAATCAGGCACTCTATGCCGTCTTCATCCGTGAACGAGTTGGTGTACTCTATTTTTCTTGGTCTGTGCCCTAATTCCTGCGGATCTGCTAACCAGCTTTCCATTTCTAACATTGCTTGTTCGATCTTGTTTTCCATTTTAATTTACCCGTCTTTCAATTAACCAAAGAATCTGTTGATATGCACAGTATAACATATATCTATGAAAAATTCATAAAAAATAGCTGTACAAATTAGGAATTTTACTGTATTATTGTGATAATGAAAATTCAGAAGATTCACCTTAACGACTGAGTTTAGCGATATTTAGTCGTTGTAGCCGTGGCATCGAAATCGAAAGTCACGGCTGAAGTAAAATCGGTAGAACATGTAAGGCTGAAAGAAGCTGTAAAGGGCTATAAAAATAGAATAGATTTTAAATATGAAACTAGATGTGTAGGAGGAGTTGCTTTATGGGTAATATAAAGGCATATGCGGTTTATGGCTTCGTAAATAATGAAAAAGAAGAATGGATTAAGCGTATAGAAAATTTTAATAAAATATGTGAAATACTGGGGATAAAAGCTAATAGGTGTTCAGTATTTAGCGCGAAAGATAACAATATACAATCTCTAAGAGGTTTAGAAAATAAAATAGGAAAGCTTTATCAAAAAGGAGACGTTGTAGACGGCATGGAGTTCTATCTGCTACCGGAAAACTTTACTACAATTATCTTTGATTTTGCAGTGACTATATCTTGCAATGGCGGTTCAGAGGGATACTGTGCTGTGATGCTAAATACAAAATATAGCAATTATTATAGCTCCCATATAAATGAAAATGAACTTATAAAAGTCTTAAAAGAGAATATTGAACCAAGAAGTGGAGAAATATTTGAAATGGATATCAAAGAGTGCCCGGGTAGCTATATTTTCAGGCATGAAAGTGATTATGAGTATATGGATGAAGACTTTACATCTCTAAATATTATACGTGAAATTTAGGAGACGCAATATGTTGAAAAAAATGGAGGTATTTTAAAAGATGGGTTATAAAATTAATACAGAACTGCCGATGTTGAAGAGAGAAGATTACTTTAAAAATGGTTTTGTTGGGCCAGAGCTGAACTTTATAAAAAGAACCAGGCCTAAACTAGCCAAAGGGGATGTGTTTGCTCTTAACTTGTTTGAGGATGTGTTCTTTTACGGTGTGGTTCTACATGTCGATCCCAGAGAAGATCGGTGGCATGTAGGAGACGTTTTTATTTGTGTTCTGAAAAAATACACTATTGGCCTCGATAAGGATATTTGCATTGAGGCTATCCAAAAAAACGATGTACTATGTTTGCCTCCATGTACTCACATACGTTTATGGCGCCAGGGTTATCTTATAAATATTGGATACAATGTAGCAGATGGAATTGATTTCACATATGGAATCCAATCACATAGCCTAAAATCTAAATGTGGAGTTGTCGATGAATCCGGAGAAGAAATGGATTTTATACCTGATATCATCGGAGATTCTGGATTTACACTTGACAATGGAGTGTGTAACCGCATGATGCTTGCGATTTTAGATGATAATTCTTTTTTGGATACAGAAACTAAATACAGATTCAATGAGTATATGTATAACCTCATAAATAAGAAAGAAGAACCTATAGATGTGGAGAGTTTAACAGGATTTGACAGAGAAATATATCCATTCACTTTTTCAAAAGCACATAGCCGCAGATTCGAAGTTATGCTAACTAAATTTGAAGAGTTGGAATATCTGTTTGAAGGAACTCTTGGTGAAGGCGGCGGATACGATTGGGCAAGCATTTTCAAGCTTTATATAAAGGAGAATTATCCGGAAGATAGGAAAAGAATAAAATTCGATCCGGAAGCAGAGATGTTTTATATGTACTCTTCTAATGAAGAATTGTTAAAGGAAATATTATCTAAAGTTTGCGCTGAGATTAAAGAGAATAAGCTGAAGAACTACATTTCCAGGATTAAGTTTGAAATGATTTAAAATCACATAATGCATGACTGAAAAAAGGGCTGCGATTTGCAGCCCTTTTAGAATGTCCGAAGTTTCGGATGTTGAACTATTCTTTTATTGTTCCGTCGGCGTTGAAGAGCGGAAGTTTTTCCAGGAAGATTATATCATCTCTGTCTGCTGCATCGCCCTCTGCGAGAACTGTTGCTTTTCCGACTATGTTTCCACCAACTTGATTAACAAGAGTTTCCAGTGATTTGAGGGATTCTCCTGTGCTGATTACATCGTCTACAATCAGGATTCTTTTGCCTTTCATCATTTCGGCTTCTTTCTGGCCGAGGCAAAGTGTCTGAATATGATCTGTAGTAATTGAGTTAACTTCTGTTGAGATTACATTTTGCATATAAAGCTTAGGAGCTTTTCTTGCCACGATGTAGTCATCTGTTCCTGCCTGTCTTGCCATTTCGTAAGCAAGGGGAATTCCTTTGGATTCGGCAGTGATGATAACATCGAATTCCGGTGAACGTTTGAGAAGCTCTTCAGCTGCTGCCTTTGTTATTTCTACATCGCTGAACATGATAAATGCTGCGATATAAAGTTCATCATTGATTGGACAAAGAGGAAGCTGTCTTTTCAGTCCTGCTATAGTCATTTCATGAAACATGATATTTTCCTTTCCGGTATATAACCAAACTGCATAACCAGAGTCACAAAGGCTCAGAGTTTAGCCAAGCTGTATAATCTGAGTTACAAGTCTCAGAAGGAAGAGTACGAATGAAATCCACATAACTGCAGGGACTTCTTTTGTTTTTCCTGTTACTACCTTGAGTACAACCCATGCAATGATACCAAACATGATACCGTTTGCAATTGAGTATGAGAATGGCATCATGATGATTGCAAGGAATCCGCCGAGAACATCAGCGATATCTCCGTCAAATTCCATGTTCTTAACTGAGCTCATCATCAGAAGACCTACCCATACAAGAGCCGGAGTTGTAGCAAATCCTGGGATTGCAAGGAAGATTGGTGAGAAGAACAGTGAAATTGCAAACAGTACAGCTGTTGTTGCAGCAGTAAGACCTGTTCTTCCTCCGTTTGCAACACCAGCACTTGATTCAACGTAGCTTGTTACAGTTGATGTACCCATACATGAACCAACAATAGTTCCGAATGCGTCTGCAAGAAGAGCGCCTTTTGCGTTTGGAAGATTTCCATCTTCGTCAAGAAGATTACCCTTAGCAGCTACACCGATAAGTGTTCCTACTGTATCGAAAAGGTCTACGAACAGGAATGAGAATACGATGATAGCAAATTCCAGAACGTGCTGACCGATCCATCCAAAGTCAAATGCAAACATTTCAGGAGCTTTTGGAATGAAGCTTGCGCCTGAGAAGCTTGGGAACAGTGAGTACTGAGCTGCTTCGATGTCAACTACGTACCAGCCTGTTGCCTGTGCGATCATTCCAAGTACCCATGTTACCAGGATACCGATTAGAAGGTAGCCTTGAACGTTGAAGTGGTAAAGTGTTGCTACAAGTAAAAGTCCGATCATAGCAAGTACAAACTGTGGTGTTCCAACGTGTCCCAGGTCTACAAGAGTTGCATCGCTTCCGATGATGATGCCTGCGCCTTTTAGACCAACGATTGTGATGAACAGACCGATACCTGCTGTGATACCGTATTTTAGGTTAGTAGGAACGTCGTTAACCAGCTTTTCTCTGAAGTTGCAGAATGACAGCAGAACGAAGATAATACCTTCGCAGAGAACAGCAGCAAGTGCGATTCTCCAAGGGTCGTTGATGCCCTGCGCAATCATAGGTCCGCAAACTGAGTAAGCAAAGTATGCGTTAAGTCCCATACCTGAAGCAAGTGCTACAGGATAGTTAGCAAAGAATGCCATGAACAGTGTTGCAAGTGTTGCAGATACGGCAGTAGCTGTAAATACAGCAGCGCTGTCCATTCCTGCAGCTGAAAGAATATTAGGGTTTACAGCAAGGATGTAAACCATGGATAAGAACGTAGTAGCACCGGCGATAATTTCTGTTTTTACGTCGGTACCATGTTCTTTTAGCTTAAATAGTTTTTCCATTTTGAACATTTCTCCTTTATGATTTCGTAAATAAATTGGTAACATAACAAACAAGAATAATTATACAGGTTTTGTGGGATTTTTCAAAGACTCTGTTGATGGTTTTGTGAAAAAATATGTACAAAAAACGGTAGGTTCCAAACGTTTTATTTGAAATAACGAATATTTTTTTAAATAACGCAGATGAATGTTCGAATCACTGTGGCAGGTAAAATCAGGTGTCTTGTCACTTGAACGAAAAAAACGAACTTAGTCAAATGACAATGCATTTTTCTAAGTTCGTGATTATACCCGATTGAGTTATAAAAAGCTTTTCACAAATATCTGCAGTCCAATGAAGATAAGAATTATACCGCCGAGGATTTCTGCTTTTCCGGAAAGTCTGGTTCCTGCCTTTTTTCCCATGGAAAGACCTGTGTAAGAAATAATAAAGGTTACAATTCCAATCAGAATGCAGGCAAGCAGAGCCTTGGTAAGGTTGTAATCGGAAATAGTAAAACCTACAGAAAGGGCATCTATTGATGTGGCAACTCCCTGAATCGTCAGAGCCTTAAAGTCAAGTGAGAATTTCTCGCCTGACTCCTTTGCCGGGCGGATTCCCTCATAGAACATTTTGCCGCCGATATAACCCAGCAGAATCAGTGCAATCCATGGGATGAATTTTTCGAATGCGGTAAACAGCTGTGCAACTGTTGAAACGCAAAACCATCCGGTCATGGGCATCAGAAACTGAAAGCCGCAGAAAACACCTGCTATTTTGCACATCTTCTGTTTTTTCATCAAAGGTTCGTTCAGTCCGTCAGCAAGGGATACGGAAAATGCGTCCATTGCCAGCCCGATTCCCAGCATGATACTTGTGGAAAAAAACGAAATTCCAAGTTCCATAAATTATCCGAGTCTCTCTTCCTTGGATGGCATCTGAGCGATAATAACTGCAACAAAGATGATTATGCAGCCCAGAATTTCTACGATTGAAAGTCTTTCGGAGAAGAATACAACACCTGCAAGAACTGCGAAAACAGATTCCAGACTCAGAATCAGTGAAGCAGAAGTAGGGTCTGCGTCCTTCTGTGCAACAACCTGAAGTGTATATGCAACACCTGAAGAAAGAACACCTGTATAAAGTATAGGTCCCCAGCAGCTGAGAATTGCATCCATCTGTGGATTTTCGAATATGAACATCAGGATGCAGTTTGCGATACCTGCAACCAGGAACTGTATGCATGACAGTTTGATTCCGTCACATTTAGGTGAGAAATGGTCGATTACCAGAATGTGACATGAGAACATGAATGCACAAAGCAGAACAAAGAAATCACCCTTTTCCAGTGTGAAACCGTTGCCTTTGCCTGCCATTGTCAGGAAGTAGAAACCTACAGCTCCGAGGCCTACGCAAAGCCAGAGGATAGGTTTTACCTTCTTGTGCAGGAACAGCCCAAGAATCGGAACGATTACAATATAAAGAGTTGTGATAAATCCTGCTTTTCCGGCATCTGTGTCGAAGTAAAGTCCGAACTGCTGAAGAGTCGAAGCAACTCCGAGGAAGAGGCCACACATAATTCCGCCAATGATTAAAGTCTTCTTTTCGGCTGCTTTTTCAATATCTGTCTTTGGAGCTTCCTGTGAGTTGTTCATCTTAGAGAAAATGATTATTACAGGAATCAGCACAAGTCCTCCGATTACGTTACGAATACCGTTGTAAGTAAAAGGCTCGAGGACAGTGCCTGCCTTCTGTGCAACGAAGGCCGATCCCCAAATGAAAGCAGTAATAAGAAGCATGATATTACTTTTCATTTTTTTGCTCATAATTTGTTACTTCCTTTATAATTTTTTAGTATCTCAATTATAATATATAAACTTGCGACTTTACAAGGGACGAAACTTTTTTTTAAAACAAAAATATGATAAGATAATTGTATTGTGTACAAGTTATGACATTTGACCCGCAGGGAGTCGGGTTTGTAATTGCAATGAGGAGATAAGAGATGGAAAATATGGAGAAAGAGTTTTTTAACTTAGTTGCGTCAATTGAGCCGGCGGACGAGGACGCAAAGGCGCAGGCGAAGCAGAGACAGGATTATCTGGCAAAGGTTCCGGGAAGCCTCGGAAGACTTGAAGATATGAGTATAAAAATCGCGGGAATCACAGGAAAACCTTACGGAAACAGTGTGAGTAAGCAAGCTATTCTTCTGATGTGCGCAGACAATGGGGTAGTCGAAGAAGGCGTAGCATCAGCACCACAGTCAGTGACTTTGATGCAGACAATCAACTTTACCAGACGAATTACAGGGGTAAGTTCTATGGCAGAGTATTTTGGTATTGATCTTCTTGTAACCGATGTGGGAGTCAAGATGGAAATTCCTCAGGCACTTTATACTGATAACATGCTTACTGAGGACGGACATATAACAAGAAAAATAGTCAACAGAAGGATTGCGGACGGAACAAAGAATTTTGTCAAAGAACCTGCTATGACAAGAGAGGAAACTATAAGGGCTCTGATGACCGGTATAGAAGCTGCAAAAGCAGCAAAGGACGCAGGTGCTGAGCTTATCGGTGTCGGCGAAATGGGTATCGGAAATACTACGACAGGTTCGGCTGTGCTGAGTGCTTTGACGGGAGAATCCGCAGAAGCAGTTACAGGAAGAGGCGGCGGCCTGAACGATGAAGGTCTTCGCAAGAAACTGAAGGTTGTTGAAGAAGGCGTAAATAGATACTGTATGGCTGACCCAATCGAAAAGCTTGCGAATGTCGGAGGCTTTGATATTGCGGCTATGGCAGGGGCTTACCTCGGCGCAGGAATTTACAAGATGCCTGTTGTAATCGACGGATTTATTTCTATTGTTGCGGCATGCGTTGCCAAGGAACTTAACCCTACAGTGACTGATTACATGTTTGCTTCTCACAAATCCTTCGAAAGAGGATACGAAATTGCAATCAGAAGAATGGGTCTTAAGCCTATGTTTGAACTTGATATGAGACTGGGTGAGGCAAGCGGATGCCCGATTGCTTTCAAGACTATCGAGGCGGCATGTGCGGCTATGAATCACATGAAAACACTGGAAGAGGCATCCATTGATGCGGGTTATCTTGAAGAAATAAGAGAGGAAAATCTTTTCTAATGAATATTTTTATCAGTGGCGGTGCAAAGAACGGAAAGTCAATGTACGCTCAGCATCTGGCAAAGCAGATGGCGGAAGGCGGCAGGAAGCTTTACTATATTGCTACCATGGACCCTGTTGACGAGGAAGACGAAATCAGAATCCAAAGACACATAGAAGACAGGGAAGGCTGGGGTTTTGAAACTATAGAGCAACCTACAGATATGGGAAAAATCTACGAAAAAGACATAGAACTTGACGGAGCGTTTTTGTTTGACAGCGTTACGGCGATTTTGTCAAATGAAATGTTCAAACGAGACGGAAGTGTTGACCTTGAGGCATACAAAAAAGTGGCAAAGGACCTGGTGGAATTTGCGCATAATACGGGAAATACGGTATTTGTTTCTGACTATATCTATTCGGATGCCGCAAGATTTGACGAACTGACGGAAAAATACAGGGAGTCCCTTGCTTATATCGACAGGCAGCTTTGCGATGTTTGCGATGCTGTGGTTGAAGTGGCATACGGAACGATGATTGTACATAAGGGGAATTTATGAGAAATTTTGTAATAGGTTTTTTTATGGCGTGGGGTAATTTTCTTACGATTCCATGCCCTTACAAACGCTGGGACTCAAGTCTCAAAAATGTGATGCTGGCTTTTCTGCCTTCGGTGGGAGCCGTTCTCGGGCTGGTGTGGATTATGGCGGGCTCACTTTTGTATATGGTGAAAGCACCGCTTTATATTGCGGCTTTTGTAATGGTTTTTCTGTTGTTTTTCCTTTGCGGGTTTATGCACATGGATGGATTTATGGATTGCAATGATGCGATTCTTTCAAGACGTTCCCTTGAGGACAGACAAAGAATCCTCAAGGATTCAACAGTTGGAGCTTTTGCTGTTGTTACTTTAGCTTTCCTGGTGGTGGGTTGGTATGCGGTTATGAGAACTTACCTTTCGGAGATTGTGAGCCTCTCGGATATTTTCGTGATGGGGCTGGTTCCGGTAATGAGCAGAGGCATAGCTGCTTTGTTCGTGCTAGGGATAAGGCCTATGGGAACAAGCCAGTATGCAGAAAACTATGACAACCGGGGAAAAGGCAAGTTCTTTGGGGCTGTGATTGTACAGCTTGCAGTTTATATTACGGTGTTTGCGCTGGTTACAGGGTTGTTCTTGCAGGTGTGTGTGATTGCGGCTGTGGTTGCGGTGTGCGAATGCATTGCTTGTGGCTACGGGGTCAGAAATCTTGGCGGTATGAGCGGAGATATAGCAGGATATTCCATCTGTCTGGGAGAGTTTTTCGGCATGATGGGGCTTGCTGTTTTCTGCGGATATATGTTTATGTAATTTGATGATTCGGAGAGTTTTATGGTTTTTATTTTTGGCGGTGCTTATCAGGGTAAACTGGATTTTGCTTTGGAAAAATTCGGCTTTGATGAGAAGTATGTGTGCAGATGCACAGAAAATGACAGAGAGATTGACTTTGATAAGAAGGTTATATATGATTTGCAGGAATTTACTTTTGGCTGCATAAAACGAGGCGAGGAGCCGAAGGCCTATCTGACTGCTCACATGGAGGAGCTTGGGGAAAAAGTGATTATTTGCACGGATGTGTCTCAGGGCGTGGTTCCAATTGACAGATACGAGCGCGCATGGAGAGAGGAAAACGGCAGATGCATGAACCTGATAGCCGGTGTTTCGGATGAGGTTTACAGGGTATTTTGCGGTATAGGAAGTAAGGTGAAGTAATGGTATCTAAAATACATTTTATACGACATGGAATTACGGAAGGTAATAAGAATAAGTGGTTTTATGGTGCAGCGGATCTAAACCTGACTGATGAGGGCCGCGAGAAGCTCATCAGGTTTAGAAATGACGGGATTTATCCTGTGATTCCGCCTCATGGCATGTTCTACACAACAGGTCTTGTGCGAACAGAGGAAACCTTAAAAATCATATACGGTGATGTTCCGCACAGAGCAATATCCAAGCTTCAGGAAATGAATTTCGGTGAATATGAATGTAAGAGTTTTGAGGAGCTGAAGGATGACGGAACATTTCTTGAGTGGGGATATGATGAGACGGGGGACGTGTGTCTTCCGGGTGCTGAATCAAAGAATCAGTTTAACAGAAGAATTTCCGAAGGACTCAGGGAATTGGAAGGCTTTCACCACAGGGAAAGCCTACATCTTCGACACCAGCACAAAGACGCCGTAAGTGTGATGATATGTCACGGAGGCGTCATCTCAGCGATTATGAATGAGCTCTTTCCAGACCAGCCGGAATACTCAACTCTCTGGGACTGGATGCCGAGTCCCGGATACGGATACACTGTAACTTTTGCAGACGGAGCGCCGCAAAAGTGGGAAGATATAACAGATGGAGCGGCGGAAGGAAAGAGCTTCGAATCAAGGATGTAAAATATACTATTGGAATATGCACCGGTTTCGACTGATTCTTGATCAATAGTGGTCGACGAAGTGGGGTCGAAAGCATATCGAGGTCGGCAGCTGTCGACCAAATATGACTAAAAAAGGGCTGCGATTTGCAGCCCTTTTAGAATGTCATTTTTAGTCCATGCGTATTGAAATTTCACCGGTTGTAAGGGGTTCCATTTTGTGGATGTGAGGCCCTTCGAGGTATTCGATTATCAGGGCGCCGTTGTCGTCGATGTCGATTGCTCTTGCTGAAACCGCGGTGTCGGTTGCGAGACGGTGAACTTTTATGTTTTTGCCAAGTACGAAACATCTTTTGCGGTATTCATTCAGGAATTCTTTGTTTGTGAATGTTTCGATCAGGTCTATGAGCTCGTTTACGAGGCATGCTGCGAGGCGGCTTCTGGAGAAGGAGCCCGGAGTGTCGGAAACTGAACCTGCGATATGAGAAAGCTCTTCGGGGAAGCTTCCGGGGAAGCAGTTGATTCCGATGCCGATTATGATGCTGTCAATGGTTCCTGTTTCGAAATTGGACTGGGCTTCTGTGAGGATGCCGCAGATTTTTTTTTCGTTGTAAAAAACGTCGTTAACCCACTTAATCTTTGGGGAAATTCCGCAGACCTTTTCAAGGCTTCTGCATGTGGCAACGGCTGCAGCCATTGTGATGAACAAGGCTTTGTCAATCTCAAAGTCAGGTTTAAGTGCAAGGGAAAGGTAGATTCCGCTTCCCGATGGCGATGCAAAGCTTCTACCAAGTCTGCCTCTGCCTTCGCTTTGGCAGTCTGCGATTACGCAAATTGGTGGGTTTTCGGGGTCTCCTATGTGACCGGGGTTCAGAGTTTTTGCGTAGGTATTTGTGGAATCTATGGTTTCGAAAAGCATAACCTTGCAGGGTTTGGTTATAAGGTCGGAGATGACTGATTTTGAAAGCACATCAGCATCGTCCATCAGAATATATCCGAGACCGGGTTTGCTCTGAATTCTGTATCCTGATTTTCTCAGTGAGGAAATCGCCTTGCTTATGGCAGCTCTGGAAATTCCGAGTGTGTCTGCAACATGCTGGCCGGAAACGTAGTTACCGCGATTTGAACTGAGAAGATCCAATAAATCTGTTTTTGTGGACATGACTCTGCCTCCTTGGTTTGAGTTTGTATATATCTGATATTATACAGTGTATGGAGAAGGTGTGCAATCATGGGATTTCGGAGGCTCAAGCCGAATGGACTGCTCGGTTTTCTGCCCGCTGCGGACGGAGGTGTGCCTGGGTGTTGGTGTGTCGGCCGGCCTGCGGGCAACTGTGTGGGTTTGAACTTTGGCCGTGGCTTAGTGCGAGTGCCGGATTAAGGTTGCTGCCGGCGGCGGGAGCCGGGGATTGTAAAATTTGGGTGAAATCATTGAAAATACTACTTCTAAGCCTTTTATTTATTTTTTTGATATGGTAAAATATAATGTCGGATAATATTGATTTGGAGGTTAAAAATGGAAGAAAACAGTATAGTGCCATCGGTCATAGCTATAATCGTTTTGATTATGCTGTCGGGATATTTTTCCGCGACGGAAACGGCATTTACTTCGCTAAATAGAGTGCGCCTTAAGAGAAAGGCTGACAGAGGTGACGAGTGGGCAAAACGTGTCCTTGAGCTGGAGAATAATTACGACAATCTTCTGTCTACAATTCTCATTGGCAACAATATTGTAAACATTGCAACAACAGCGGTTGCTACGGTTTTGTTCGTTAACCTGTATGGAGATTACGGAGCTACCATTGCTACAATCGTGACAACAATTGTGGTTCTGATATTTGGGGAAATATCTCCTAAGAGTCTTGCCAAGGAGCATCCTGAGAGCTTTGCCATGTATTCGGCACCGGTAATCGGGTTCTTACAGATTTTCTTCACGCCCCTTAACTGGCTCTTTGCTCAGTGGAAGAAGCTGTTGGCCAAGGTGTTTAAGTCAAACGAGAACAACGGGATTACAGAAGATGAGCTTACTATTATCGTAGAAGAAGCTGAAAATGTTGGAAACCTTGCAAAGGACCAGAGCGAACTGATTCAAAATGCAATAGAGTTTAACAGTCTGGAGGCATGGGACGTGCTGACGCCTCGTGTTGATATCAAGGCTGTGGAAGTGGATACGCCAAACGAGGAAATCAATGAGATGTTTCTCAAGACGGGATTTTCCAGACTCCCTGTTTATGAGGACGATCTTGACAAGATGCTCGGGGTTTTGAACCAGAAGGATTTTCATAATTATGTTCTGGAAAAAGGCAAATCAGTTGCTGACTATGTAAGACCTGTAGTGTATGTTGCAGGTTCAATGAAGGTTCCGGAGCTTCTCAAAAAGCTTCAGAAAAACAAGTGTCGTATGGCGATCATCGTAGATGAATATGGTGGTACGGCAGGAATCGTAACAACAGAAGACATCATCGAAGAGCTGGTGGGTGAAATCTGCGACGAGAGTGACACAGTTGCCGGAAGAGAAATAACACTTCTTCAGAATGGCAGCTACAGAATTCTCGGAAGTACAAACGTCGAGAAGATGTTTGACTACTTTGATGAGGAACTGGAATTTGATGTAACGACTGTTAACGGCTGGGTGGTTCTTGAACTGGACAGACTTCCTAAGGAGGGAGACAAATTCGAGTACAGAACAGGGGACAAAATATTCAAAGTCAGAGTAACCAAAGCCGATAAGCGTAAGGCTACAGAAATAAATTTAAGAGTATTCGTTGAGGAAGATGGGAAAGGAGAACGAGAAAAGAAATGGGCTTAATGGAAAAAATCTTTGGTGATTTAAATACCAAAGAAGTAAGAAAAATTGAAAAAACAGTAGATAAGATAGAGGCTCTTGATGAGGCTATGCAGAAACTTAGTGAGGAAGAGCTGAAGGCTAAGACACCGGAGTTTAAGGAAAGACTTAAGAATGGGGAAACGCTGGATGATATTCTGCCGGAGGCTTTTGCTGTATGTAGAGAAGCAGCTGTTCGAAGCCTGGGCATGAAACACTTTAGAGTTCAGTTAATCGGTGGTATCGTCCTTCATCAGGGAAGAATTTCCGAAATGAAAACAGGTGAAGGTAAGACACTGGTTGCAACACTTGCAGCATATCTGAACGCATTAGAAGGAAAAGGCGTTCATGTAATTACAGTCAACGACTATCTGGCAAAGCGTGACGCAGAGTGGATGGGTAAGCTATATACTTATCTCGGACTTACAGTTGGCTGTGTTATTCACGGAGTTTCCGGAGAAGACAGAAAAAAGGCTTATGCAGCTGATATCACTTACGGAACAAACAATGAATTCGGTTTTGACTATCTGAGAGATAATATGGTTATCTACCGCGAAGACTTGATGCAGAGAGACCTTAACTTTGCAATCATAGACGAAGTTGACTCCATCCTCATAGATGAAGCGAGAACACCTTTGATTATTTCCGGTCAGGGAGACAAATCAACAGAAATGTACAAGACTGCTGACAGATTTGTAAGAGGATTGGTTGCGGAAGAAGACTTCACAATCGAGGAAAAGGAAAAGCAGGTTTCACTTACTGACGAAGGTGTGGCAAAAGCCGAAAGCTTCTTCAAGGTTGAAAACTTTGGTGATCCGGAAAATATGGAAATCAACCATCACGTGCTTCAGGCCCTCAAGGCAAGAAATCTTATGGAGCGCGATGTTGACTATATCGTAAAAGACAAAGAAATCGTAATTGTAGACGAGTTCACAGGCCGTTTGATGTTCGGAAGAAGATTCAGCAACGGTCTTCATCAGGCAATCGAAGCAAAAGAAGGCGTGGCAGTTCGTTCAGAGTCCAAGACACTTGCAACTATCACACTTCAGAACTATTTCAGAATGTATAACAAGCTGGCAGGTATGACAGGTACAGCAAAAACAGAAGAAGACGAATTCATGGATATTTACAACATGGACGTAGTTGAAGTTCCGCCAAACAGACCTGTTCAGAGAAAAGACCTTCCGGATTCTGTTTACAAGACTGAAATGGGAAAATACAAGGCAATTGCAGCAAGAGTAAAAGAAATTCACGAAACAGGTCAGCCGGTACTGGTTGGTACTATTTCCATCGAAAAATCAGAACTTATCAGTAAGCTCCTGTCAAAGAACGGAGTTAAGCACAATGTGCTGAATGCGAAGCAGCATGAGAAGGAAGCAGAAATCGTTGCAGAAGCAGGTCGTCTGGGCATGGTAACTATCGCCACAAATATGGCAGGTAGAGGTACCGACATTATCCTGGGTGGTAACCCGGAATTCGAAGCCAAGAAGGAAATGAAAAAAGAAGGATACACAGACGAACAGATTTCCTTTGCTACAAGCTTTGTTAAATCAGATGATCCTGAAATGAACGAAGCAAGAGACAAGTTCAACGAGCTTCACAATAAATTCAAAGCCGAAAGAAAAGAAGAACAGGAAAAAGTGGTTGAGCTGGGCGGACTGTATATCGTCGGAAGTGAAAGACACGAATCAAGACGTATCGACAACCAGTTGAGAGGTCGTTCCGGTCGTCAGGGAGACCCGGGTACAACTCAGTTCTTCATCTCACTGGAAGATGAACTTATGAGACTCTTCGGCGGCGAAAGAATGCAGGCCATCGTTAACCGCGTAGGTCTTGCGGACGACGAAGCAATAGAAGCGGGAATGCTTTCGAAGTCAATCGAAAGTGCCCAGAAGAAGGTAGAAGGCAAGAACTTCGGCATCAGAAAATACGTTCTGCAGTACGATAACGTAATGAACAAGCAGAGAGAAATCATCTACTCAGAACGTCGCAAGGTTCTCTTTGGGGAAGACCTGAGAGAATACATCATGAACATGATGCACACAATTGTAAATACAATTATCGATCCAATCGTAGTCGAATCAAAGTTCCCGGAAGAATGGGATTTCGAGACTTTGACAAGAAACTT
The DNA here is from genome assembly GCA_938034165.1 of uncultured Clostridia bacterium. Lineage (GTDB taxonomy): Bacteria > Bacillota > Clostridia > Peptostreptococcales > Anaerovoracaceae > CALHKP01. Next base: position 25,542 of record CALHKP010000039.1, read on the forward strand.
GCGTAAGATTACGCCAGATTATGTTGGAAAGACAAGTTATACAAATGATGAGCTGAATGCTATGACAGAGGATTCTCTGAGAGAAGAAATCATCGGCGAGTTCGAAAGACTGTACGAGGTTAAAGAACAGGAAAATGGCGTTGACAGAATGAGAGATGTTGAACGTATGATTCTTCTGAGAGTAGTTGACAATCTGTGGATGGATCATATCGATGCAATGGATCAGCTCAAGTCAGGTATCGGTCTGAGAGCTTTGGGGCAGCAGGACCCTGCAGCAGCTTATGCTAACGAAGGTTTTGATATGTTCGAACAGCTCATTGGCGAGATTCAGGAAAATACAGTGCGTTACTGCTACAATGTAACTATCACTACAACTACCGAAAGACGAGTTGTTGTATCAGGGGGCAAAGAAGAAAAGTCGGATTATGTAGACAACGAAAGCACAAGAGCTATGACAGGAAACGGACAGCTTCCTGACGAGGCTCAGAAACCGGATGATACACACAAGCAGCAGACAGTAAGAAGAGATCACGAAAAAATCGGAAGAAATGATCCATGTCCATGTGGAAGCGGCAAAAAATACAAGAACTGCTGCGGAAAATAGTTACAGCTAATTGAGGAAACTTTTTAGACCTTCCCTAGTTTTTAGGGAAGGTTGTTTCAGCTAAAAGAGAGGAGTGATTAAAGGTGTTGAAGCTTGATGAAATCAAAGCAGCTCTTCCTGCTGCAATTCAAAACCTAAAAGAGGCAGGTGAATCTCTTTGACCCGGCGGGGCTCAGAGAGAAAATAGAAGATATAACCAGGCAGACTGAGGCAGAAGGGTTTTGGAATAATCCGGAGAAAGCTCAGGAACTGCTAAAGAGAAAAAAGAGTCTCGAAACAACTCTCGAATCCTACGAAAGACTGGAAAGAGGGTTCGGGGAAGTGGAAGACCTTATAGAAATCGCCGAAGAACTCGGTGACGAGGATGAGGCGGACAGCATTGTGGAGCAGTTCAATCAGCTGGAGCAGGACTGCGAAGAGCTTAAGCTGAAGGCGCTTTTGACAGGAGAGTATGATGCAAACAATGCGATTATTTCTATCCATGCGGGCACCGGTGGAGTGGATGCTATGGACTGGGCGCAGATGCTGATGAGAATGTACACAAGATGGGCTGAGAAGAAGGGCTACAAGGTTAATGTTGTGGATCTTCAGGATGATACGGAAGCAGGAATCAAAAGCGCTACCATGATGATTCGAGGGGAGAACGCCTACGGTTATCTAAAAAACGAAAAGGGCGTACACAGACTGGTAAGAATTTCGCCTTTTAATGCGGCAGGCAAGAGACAGACTTCTTTTGCTTCCCTTGAGGTTATGCCGGAAATGGACGATGACTTTACGGTGGAAATAAACCCGGACGACCTTAAGATAGATACATACCGAAGCAGCGGAGCCGGCGGTCAGCACGTAAACACAACAGATTCTGCAATCAGAATCACACATATCCCAACAAACATAGTCGTAACATGTCAGAACGAACGAAGCCAGCACCAGAACAAAGACGTTGCCATGAAAATCTTGGCATCCAAATTGGCTGAGCTTAAGGAAAGAGAACATAAGGAAACACTTGATGAACTGAAGGGAGATTTTTCCCTGATAACATGGGGCTCCCAGATAAGATCTTATGTTTTCCAGCCATATACAATGGTAAAAGACCACAGAACCGGCGCAGAAGTCGGCAATGTGCAGGCTGTAATGGACGGGGATATTGACTACTTTATCAATGCAAAACTAAAAGCAAAGGACACAGAATAATGACGATAATCGAAAAGCTCGCCGCAGAATTTAAAATCAGAAAAGAGCAGGTAGAGCATACAGTAGAACTTATAGACGAAGGAAATACAATTCCTTTTATCGCAAGATACAGAAAAGAAGCAACAGGGGGTCTTACAGACGTAACCCTAAGAGACCTGGAAGAAAGGCTTCAGTATTTGAGAAATCTTGACGAAAGAAAAGAAGAAGTCAAAAGACTTATAGAAGAACAGGGCAAACTCACGGAAGAATTGGCCGGGGAAATTGACAAAGCAGATGTGCTTCAGAGAGTCGAGGACTTGTACAAGCCATTCAAACAGAAGAAAGCAACAAGAGCTTCCAAAGCAAAAGCAAAGGGACTTGAGCCTCTGGCGATGATAATCTTTGCTCAGCAAAAAAAGGAGGGAAATCCTGAAGACTTTGCTGCTGAATATGTGAACGAAGAAAAGGGTGTTGAAAATGTCGAAGAAGCACTTCAGGGTGCATGTGACATCATAGCAGAAATGATTGCAGACGACCCAGATCTGACGGAAAAAATAAGAGAAATCACATACAGCAAGGGTAAGATTGCATCAGAAGCCGTAAATCCGGAAGAAAAGTCGGTATACGAAATGTATTATGACAGCAGCGAAGCTATCTCCAAGATGCCTAACCACAGAGTTTTGGCAGTAAACAGAGGCGAGAAGGAAAAGATGCTGAAGGTAAAAGTGGCAATCGAGCCGGAAGAAGTTGTTCGTTTCCTCGAAAAGAAAATCATAAGAGGAAAATCAATATTTGGAGATCTTCTGAAGGATACTATTGCAGACTCATACAAGCGACTCATTGCTCCTTCTGTTGAAAGAGAAATGAGAAATGTTCTCACAGAAAGAGCCGAAACTGAGGCAATCAAAGTATTTGCAAAGAACACAGAAAAGCTTCTGATGGTTCCTCCGGTAAAGGGCAAGAGACTTATCAGTATCGACCCGGGATACAGAACCGGCTGTAAAGTAGCTGTTTTGAATGAGACAGGTAAGCTCTTGGCTTACACTACGATTTATCCTACTCAGCCAAAGAACGATATCAAAGGAACAGAGGCCACACTTAAGAAAATCATCGAAAAATACAAAATCGAGGTTATCGTAATCGGAAACGGAACCGCGTCGCGAGAAACTGAAGAGGTTGTTTCTTCTTTCCTGAAGAAAAACAACTACGACATTCAGTACACTATCGTAAACGAAGCGGGAGCTTCTGTTTATTCCGCATCAAAGCTGGCATCAGAGGAGTATCCTGATCTGGATGTTACTACAAGGGGCGCCATGTCTCTGGGAAGAAGACTTCAGGATCCGCTGGCGGAACTTGTAAAAATCGATCCGAAACATATCGGAGTGGGTCAGTATCAGCACGATATGAACCAGAAAAAACTAGACAGCGCTCTTACAAATGTGGTAGAAGACTGTGTAAACAGGGTAGGTGTTGACCTAAATACCGCATCGGCATCACTTCTTGCATATATTTCGGGTGTTAACAGTGCTGTCGCTAAGAATATTGTCGCATACAGAGAAGAAAACGGAAGTTTTACTAACAGAAAGCAGCTTTTGAAGGTTTCGAAGTTGGGTGACAAAGCATATAAGCAGTGTGCAGGTTTCATGCGAATTATGGATGGAACTGAGGCACTGGATGGGACTTCGGTGCATCCGGAATCCTATGATGCAGCGAAGTTACTGATGAATAAGCTTGAGATTAGCGGAGCTGATATTGCAGGCGGCGGAGTTTCTGATATTGATAAGAAGATTGCTGAGAAGTATCCTGCGAAGAAACTCTCCATGAGCCTGAAGCTCATGGCATCCGAGCTCGGGATCGGGGAGCTGACGCTGGGTGATATTGTTTCGGAAATGAAGAAGCCGGCCAGGGACCCGAGAGAGGATGCGCCGCCGGTTATTTTTAGAAACGATGTAAGAAGCTTTGATGATTTGGAAGTGGATATGGAGATGACAGGAACTGTCAGAAACGTTGTTGACTTCGGAGCTTTCGTTGATATAGGTGTGAAAAATGACGGGTTTGTACATATATCGCAAATGAGCGATAAGTACATAAAGCATCCTATGGATGTGGTTTCTGTAGGAGATACGGTTAAGGTAAAAATACTGAGTATTGACAGAGACAGACAGAAAGTTGCACTGACAATGAAACTGTAAGAATAAGAAACGGAGCCGCCCGGGCAAAGGACCGTGCAGAGGCATGCGGCTTTGAAAATATAACAGAAAGGGATGGGAAACATGGCACTGAATACAGTAATTTTTGATTTTGACGGCACTATTGCCGATACGAATTCTTTGATTATAAATTCATGGCAGCATACATATATGGAAAGAACCGGAAAGCCGGGAAATGAAGAAGACATTATAAGAAGCTTTGGTGAGCCACTGGCAATTACCATGAAAAAGGTTTTTCCGCAGTTTGATGTGAATGAATCAATAGAAATTTACAGAAGCTATCAGGTAGGGCAGTTTGAGAAACAGATTAGGCCGTTTCCGGGAATGGTCGAAACGGTAAGGAATCTAAAAACAGACGGTTACAAGGTTGCGGTGGTGACTTCGAGACTGAGAAACACGACCCTTCAGGGACTGAACTGCTTCGGGATTGCAAATGACTTTGATGTTATTGTATCTTGTGAGGACACGGACAAGCATAAGCCAAACCCTGAACCTGTTCTCATGGCGCTGGACAGACTTTCGGCGAAACCGGAAGAGGCTGTTATGGTTGGAGACAGCATGTTTGACATTTGCTGCGCACACAATGCAGGCGTTCAGGCGGCGCTAGTGGGCTGGGCCCTTGCGGTTACAGAGCAGGACATGCAGGGAAAAGACAGGCCGGAATACGTGCTGAAGGCCGCGAAAGATATTTTTGGAGTATTAAAGGAAGGCAGATAAATGCTGAAAATATATTCGGGAAGAGAAAATCTGAACAAAGAAAAGTTCATGTACGAAACAATCAGGGAAAACGGTGGCAGGAGCCTCGTTCTTGTTCCTGACCAGTATACATTGGAAGCGGAGCGTCAGGCGCTGAAGTACATGGAATGCGATGTTTTGCTGGATACGGAGGTTTTGTCCTTTTCCAGAATGGGCACGAACCTTCTTGTCAACATGAATAGAAATATAGTAAGAATCGATTCTTACGGAAGATATATGCAGCTTGCGAAGATATATATTGAAAGGGAGGACGAGTTCAAAGTTTTTAACCAGAACTTGTTCAGGCAGTCCAGCTCTTTTCTCAGGCTTGTGAATGATTTTATAGCGGAAGCGAAGCTCTCTGATGTAACGCCTGCTGACATAAGGGCACTTGCAGAGGATGAGACTCTTCCTGATGCCCTGAGGGACAAGTTCAGTGACCTGGGCACATTATACGAAAAATACGAAGAAGCTATCGCCGAAAAATATACAGACAGCGAAGATTATATTGATTGTTACAAGGCTATGATTCCGGAATCCGAAGACATAAATGCTTCTGATATCTGGATTTACGGATTTGACAGCTTCACTGTCAAGAATTTTGGTGTTATCAGCGCCCTCATTGCAAATGCAAAGAACGTGAATGTGGTGCTGACAGACAGCAGAGAAGCAAGGGACAAGAGTCTGTTTGAACTTCCGGGTTATGTGAAATCTGTGTTGCTTGACTGCGCAAAGGAGTGCGGTCAGGATGCAGAGGTAATCTGGATTGAGGATACCGAGTTTGCAGCAAAGGAAAGCGCTGCCCAAGAATCCGGCGCGGCGTGCGGAAATGCTCAGGGTGCAGGTGAGCAGATGGCCGCGGCGCCGGCTGATGTTCAGGCGGCGGGTCAAGAATCCGGCAGTTTCGAAGTCAGACCTTCCGGCATAAGGGCGCTGGAGCAGGAACTCTTTGCTGACAGCAGAAAATCTTTCGGCGACTATACCGGAATCAGTATAGTGCGCTGCAGCGACGTGTATGCGGAAGCGGAATCCGCGGCGTCTCATGTGCTTCACCTTCTGAGAGACGAAAAACTCAGATACAGGGATATCGTAGTTATCTGCAACGATAATGAGCAGAGAATTCCGCTAATCAAGAGAGCCTTTGAAGAGCATGGAATCAAGCTGTTTCAGGATTCCAAGAGAAACATCCTGAACTCACCCCTTGCAGTTTATGTTGTGGCACTTTTGCAGGCTGCCGCAGGCTCATTTAGAATGCAGGATGTCATCAGACTCCTGAAGACAGGGCTTACAACTGTTTCAGCAGACGAAACGGAAGACCTGGAAATTTACATGACTAATTACAGAATCAAACACAACTGCCTGAAGAGCCCATTCAAATACGGCGATTCCGAATATGGCGACGAAGGCCTTGCTCATCTGAACGAAATAAGAGAAAAAGCACTTGCGATATTTGCGCCGGTAGAGGCTTTGATCAAAGAGGCCGAAACCATGGGTGCATTTATCGAAGGTTATTACAGAATCCTTTTCGAATCCCCCCTTCTAGAGCATGTGCAAAAGCATATCAAGAAACAAAGACTTCTTGGCTACGATGATATTGCTGAGGAAAGCGAACAGATTTGGGCAATGATTGTGGGTGCCTTTGAACAGATTTCCGAGCTGATGGGTGACACGGAATTCGATATTAATATCCTCGCAGAGATTCTCGTTGCAGGTCTTTCTGAGATGGAGGTGGGTATTCTGCCTCCGACTGTTGACGAAATTCTTCTGGGTACGATGCAGAGAACCAGAGTTTCCGATGTAAAAGCTCTTCTGGTGGTGGGTGCAAACGAAGGAATCCTGCCCCTTACGGGTGACGAGGACAGCCTGTTTAGCCCTGAAGAGTACGAGATGATAAGCGAAAGAGTCAATTTGGTGGACAAAACAGTCAAAATGCCAAAAGAGGAAAAGCTTGCAATCTACAGAAATCTATCAAAGCCGTCGCAGCAACTTTGGATCAGTTATGCTGATACCGCAAGTGGAAAAGACGGCGAGGAGTTGAGACCTTCTGAAATAGTGGGCTCAATTAAGAGGATTTTCCCTGACCTGAAAGAAGAGCGGGATGTATTGGCTGCCGGAAAAATTGAAGACATCATCGGCGGTCGGGTAAATACAATTAAACATCTGACAGAGGCTTTGAAAACCGCAAAATCCGGAACCCGCTTGCACCCTGAATGGGAAGCCGTAAGTCGGTGGACCAAAGAGTTCACTGACGGCGACTTTGATCGGATTGTGAGTGGTATTTACTTTGATAATTACGAAAGACCACTTTCGGAAGAGATGGCAAAGAACCTCTACCAGTCGACTGAGTTCAGAGGCACGGATGACTACAAGGCAAGTCCTTCACGGCTTGAAAGATTCAGCAGGTGCCCGTTTTCCCACTTTATCACCTACGGTCTCAGACCGAAAGAGGAGCGTACCTACGAAGCTGCCGGTAGGGAAATCGGTGATCTTCACCATGGAACAATGGCGGAAATTGCAGCATATCTGACAGAAAATGATTTGTGGGATGTAATTACAGACGACGAGGTTAAGAGTCTTGTATCCGAAATTATGATGAGAAAAGCGGCAGAATATCGCGAAGGCGTCTTTGGGTACAGTGATGAAGACAGCTATAAACTTAAGCGAGCAATCAGCCTTTCCGAAGAAGCGTGCCTTGCAATGATTGAGCAGCACAGAGCCGGAATCACCAAAGAATCTTACTTCGAAATTCCCTTTGGCAGGGGCAAGAGCATCGAGCCTGTTGTGGTACAGACCGAACATGGCAGCATATATATAGAAGGAACAATTGACCGATTCGACTTGACAGCCTCGGACAGAGTCAAAATAATGGACTACAAAACCGGAAAAGAACTTTTTAACCCGGATGAGGTGACCTGCGGATATCGACTGCAGCTCATGACATATCTGAAGGCGGCGCAGGAACAAAAGCGCGAGCCTGCCGGAGCTTTTTATTTCTTAATTCAGGATTCAAAAGCAGATATGTCCGCAAAGAAAAATGAAAATATTGCGGAAGAAATTTCGAAAGAAATGAAGCAAAAGTTTAAATTAAATGGTATAATAGTTAACGATGCGGATGCAATCAGAGAAATTGCAGGCGACTTTGATAAGGAGTCGGATGTATTATCGGTATCTTATACAAAAACAGGTGAGCTTAAGGGCAAGAATAACAGTTATATTATGAGCCCAGCGGAGTTTAACGAATTTCAGGAGAAATTCGACGATGTAATCCTTGATATATGCGAAAGATACATTTCGGGAGATATTTCCATATCCCCAATGCGCGTGAAGAGCAAAACTCCTTGCACCTACTGCAGTTACAAGAGCATTTGCAGATTCGATCTCCACACCGGCAATGTGGAAACCGAAACAAATGAATAGATATCACTTCAGATATCGAAACATATCTTAACATATGTGCTTGAGCAGCCCTGGCATTTGCTGCTCGGTATGCTTCCTTGGCTCAGTTGGTAGAGCAGCGCATTCGTAACGCGCAGGTCGCCGGTTCGATCCCGGCAGGAAGCTCCATGATATAAGCATAGAAGAGGTCTAAACTGTAGGATTTTCCGCGTTAGACCTCTTTTGATTTTGGAAAGTTTCGCTTAGAATTCCTCTATTTTGAACGAGGTTGCTTGCGTTGTATACCAAAGTGGTATAGAATATAATTGAAAAGAGGGGGCGATTGCCTAAATGGCGAATCTTTGCGATTCATGTTATTATATACATGTAATGGGATGAGAGAAAGGAGAGGTACACGAATGGCAAAGAAGACATACCAGGTGGGAGAACTTGCCACTTATTTTAATGTGACCAGAGATACAATCAGATATTATGACAAGGTAGGAATACTGCGTCCTCAGGAAGTTTCCGAGAACGGATACAGAATTTACACTCGAGATGACTTTATTCGCATGGAATACATTATGCAGCTCAAGCAGTTGGGGATGCCGCTTGACAGTATCAAAGATGTGGTAAGAGGCTCATCCATAGAAGAGGCTGCGGCGATAATAAGCATTCAGGCAGCTGAAGTTGAAAGACAGATAGAAGAACTGAAGAACCTTCAGAGTATGATTGAGACATACAAGAGCAGTTACCAAAGCGCAATAGAATCAAAAGGAGAAGTTATTATCAAAGAAATTCCGGAAATGTTATACATCCCGATGAAAAATTCTTTGAGGGAATCCAGGGGGGATTTTGCTGCGCTGACGGGAAAACATGTGCCGAAGTTTACATTTGTTATGAAAAAGGATGACTATATCGAGAAGAGGTATGGTGATTTGCAGATTCAGGAGAGCAGGCAAAATTTCTTTAGCTATGCTATCACAGTTGAGAATGACTTGGGTCTTAGTGCGGTGCCGGCGGAGGTAGGAGAACCGAAAATGCCGAAGATGACTGGAAAGTCCGAAGGGCTAGCGAATCCGGACGAAGCAGAAAATGCATTTCAGATAATTCCAAGACGCAGATGTGCATATTCAATCATAAAATGCTACACAGACGAAAGCTATGCGGATTTTGAAAAATGTCGTAACCATATACTGGAGCAAGGCTACAAGATAACGGGTGATGTATATCTGAGGCTTCTGTACCTGAGATCATACAAGGTTACTTATTACGAGTTTATGGCGCCTATAGAATAAATAAAGGCAATTGCATAAATGGCGAATCTTTGGAGTTCATGTTATTATATGCATATGATGGGATGAGAGAAAGGAGTGCTGTGCATGGCAAAGAATAAGACATACCAGGTAGGAGAACTTGCCACTTATTTCAATGTAACCAGGGATACAATAAGATACTATGACAAGATTGGCATACTGCATCCTCAGACGGTTTCTGAGAACGGATACAGAATCTATACACGAGAGGATTTTATCTGCATGGAGTATGTTATGCGACTTAAGCAAATGGGCATGCCACTTGACCGTATCAAAGAGCTGGTGAATGACTCATCCATAGAAGAAGCCGAGAAAATGATAACTATTCAGGCTAACGAAATCGAAAGGCAGATAGAGGATTTGAAAAATCTTCAGGTCATGGTGGAGGATTATAAAGTCAGCTACCGGAGGGCAATAGAATCAGATGGAGAAGTCGTTATCAAAGAAGTTCCGGAAATGTTATATATTCCGATAAAAAGTTCTTTGATGGAATCTATGGAAGATGTTATGACTCTGACTAGGAAGTATGTTCCGAAGTTTACTTTTGTGATGGAAAAAGACGACTATATCGAAAAGAAATACGGCGACTTGCGGAACCAGGCGAACAGGCAGAATTTCTTCAACTATGCATTTACCCTGGGAAATGACCTTGAGTTAACGGAGGTTCCTGAAGAACTGGAAGACAGAATGCAAATAATTCCAAGACGCAAGTGTGTATATTCAATCATAAAATGTTACACGGGGGAAACCTATGATGATTTTGAAAGTTGCCGGAATCAGATACTTGAAAGAGGCTATAAACTAACGGGTGACATATACCTCAGGCTCATATATCTGAGTGCATACAAAGTCGCTTATTATGAGTTCATAGCACCTGTAGAATAAATTTTTAGAGAAAAAATGTAATTTTATACATTAGAGAGCATAAAGTTTAGAGAAATTTAATAATAAACCCTTGACTATTGACTTAGTCAAGGGTTTATTATTATTTAAAACAAGAAATGTTTTTAGAAAATTATGAAAGCGCACGACAGAAGGGCATTATGGAAATAGAAATAAAAAAGCTGATAAATGACAGAGCTAGTGATATATATGAAGAGGTTGTTAAGATTAGAAGAAACCTTCATATGAGACCGGAAGTGGGCTTTGATACAAAAGAAACCGAAAAATATGTAAGAGATTTTCTCGAGAGAGAAGGTATTGAGATTATAGATTCTTCGATTGGCGTTCTCGGACTCATCAGAGGCAGGGAATCGAACAGATACATTGCTCTGAGAGCCGACATGGACGCGCTTCCTATACAAGAGAAAAATGAAGTTTCGTACAGATCAATATATGACAACAAAATGCACGGGTGTGGACACGATGGTCATACAGCAATGTTGCTTGGAGCAGCAAAGATACTGAATGAAATACGGGACGAGCTTTGTCGCAGCGTGCTTTTGATTTTTCAGCCGGCGGAAGAAGGACCGAACTTGGGAGGTGCAAGAATCTTTGTCAGAGATTTTGAAGAAACCGGGTTGATTGATAAGATAGAAAGAATTCACGGAATTCATCTCACAAACGAACAGAAAGTCGGTTGTGTAAGAGTCGGAGCCGGCGCGGTAACTGCTTCGACAGATGAATTTGATGTAAGGATAATCGGAGAGGGCGGACATCCCGCAAAACCCCACAAGTGTAACGATGCATTGTCAATAGGGATCAAGATCGTGGAAGAGATGGAAAGCTTCATGTCTAGGAGAATGAATCCATTTTCGAATTCAGTATTTTCTGTGGGGATGTTTCATTCCGGAGCTGCAAGAAACGTGATTGCAGGTGAATGCAGATTCGAAGGCATGATAAGATGCAGAGCCGAAGATGAAAGAAAAATTATAAAAGACCATTTGAAGAAAAGCGTTGAAAGCTTTGCCGGATTGTATGGCGCGGATTTCGAAATCGAGATAATCGACGGACTTCCACCAATGGTAACCGACGAAAATACGGTAAAGCTTACATGTGAAACAGCAAGGGAACTCATACTGAGTGACTGTGACTATCGGGCAGCAGGAAACGCAGAAGATACCATAGATATTGGAATCAGCAGGGAACCAAGCATGTATGCAGAGGACTTTGCGTATTTTGCAGAAAAGATACCGGCCTCATATATCTGGCTGGGATCGGGAAACCCGGAAAAAGGTTTTGTCGAAAAGCATCACAGTCCTTATTTTGACTTTGATGAGGAAGCTCTTAAGACGGGAGTGCTGCTACTATGTAGTCTGGCAGTCTTGGGAGAATAACAATTACATACAAGAATTATGAGGAGGATAAAAGCCATGGGTGACTTACTTAAAACGTTAACGGATTTGGTAGCTTTGAAGAGCGTAAGCTGTACAGAAGACGAAATTTTGCCGGTAGATTATATCTGCGACGCCTTCGGAAAGCTGGAATATTTTAAGAAGAACGACGACCACTTCGGGAAGAAATATATAGAAGGCGATCAATACAAAAGAGCCGTTGCTTATGGGCTTATAGAGGGAAAGAAAAAAGACACGGTTGTTCTTTCCGGTCATATAGATGTTGTAAGTGCAGAAGTTTACGGTGATGCCGAAAAGTATGCTTACACGGTTGGCAGACAGCTTGATGATGCACTTGCAGAAATGAAAATGCCAAAAGAAGCCGAGAAGGATTTTGAATCCGGCGAATGGATTTGGGGAAGAGGCGTTGCCGATATGAAGGGCGGCGTTGCAATTGCAATGTCAATTATAGAGGAATACGCAGAACTGGCAGAAAAAGGCGAGCTAGAAGGAAGCGTTCTGTTCATGGCTGTTCCTGATGAAGAAAGCTACTCAGCAGGTATGAGATCGGGAATACATGTAATGAAGGAACTGAAAGAAAAATTCAATTTGAATTATAAGCTTCTGATAGATCCTGAACCATCAACTGTTTCTGACGGAGCTCAGGTTATGTCGCTGGGCACAGTTGGAAAGTCAATGCCTGTAATTTTGACTCAGGGTGTTGTTGCACACATGGGTCACTGCTTCGAAGGAATTTCGGGTCTGAACATGCTTGCAGGAATGTACCAGAGAACTAACGGTTCTTTGGAATTTGCCGACACTTACGAAAACGAAGCTTCTATGCCTGCCCTGTGGGGTGCCATGAAGGACCTTAAGCTTAATTACGATGTATCCCTTCCTCACAGAGGCTACGGATATATGACAGTACTAAGCTTTGATAAGACTGTAGAAGACGTGCTGGAAAAACTCAAGAGCATAGCAGTAGAAGTCTTCGAAGAAGAAGTAGATAAACTAAACAAAACATACCAGCAGTTCACAAAGATGAACAAGATGGCAGAAAAGAAGGAAATTCATTACGATACCAAAGTCTTCAGCGTGCAGGAACTTTGCAGTCAGCTAGAGGAAGAGGATGGAGAGCTGTTCCTGAACTTCTTTGATAAGGCGAAGAAAGAAGCAATGGAAATGGTAAGAACGGGAAAGAGCTTCCCGGATGCGACGGTTTATGTAATGAACGAAATTCTGAACTTTGCAGATATAAAGGAACCACTGATTCTTATAGGAATGGCACCACCATACTATCCTGCAACTCACAGCGACAGAGTAAAGGGAAAAGAAGGATTTGGAACCAAGATTTTCGAATTTGCAAAGGAACTTTCAGAAAGAGAATTCAATCAGAAGTTAACATACGAAAACTACTTCCTGGGAATATCCGACAACAGTTACACTTATGTGCCTGAACTGGATTATGCAAAACTTACAGGGAACTACCCACTGTGGGGCGAAGGTTATGATATAGACTTTGAGGAAATCGGAGAGCTTAACATTCCATCCATTCTCTATGGACCGATTGGCGCTGAATATCACCAGTGGACAGAAAGAGTCAACAAGAAGAGTCTTCTTGAGATAATGCCTGCAATGCTGAGAAGTGTAATCGAATATGCATGGATCCTGTAGAGGGCGGAGGTGACCATGAAAAAGCCTGAACTGACAAGCCTTTTGAGACAGCTTATATCAATCGAAAGTCCCTACTTTCATGAGGATGAGATAATGGATTTTACCTGCAGATGGCTCAACGAACACGGAGTTGATGCAAAGATTCACAGCTACCACGAAAAGGCGGAGACTGATTTTCACGGAAAGAATGTCGTAGGTTCGCTGGACAGCGGAAAAAGTGGACCAACTATTTATCTGGGAGGTCATCTTGATACCGTTAACTTGTGTACGGGCTGGACCAAGCCACCCTTTGAGGGATATATCGAAGGTGACTACATGTATGGGGTCGGAGCCCTTGACATGAAAGCGGGCTGCGCGGCTTTGATGCTTGCCATAGCGGAATTCAAAGAAAAATACGGTGATGAGTTCAGAGGGAAAATTGTTTATCATTTTGTTTCGGACGAGGAAGGTCCTTACGGACTGGGAACTGTATTTATCATAAATGACGAAATAGATAACATAAGGGAAACTGCTGATTTTGCAATAATTGCAGAGCCTTCCGCCGGATTTACGGGGGCAAAGCACCCTTGCATCTGTCTGGGAGCGAGGGGCGGATACAATTATATCGTAAAAATACGAGGCAAATCGGCACATGCGGCAACGCCGGAAAAAGGGATAAGTGCACTGGACGAGGCGGCAAAGGTAATAACCGAAATCAATAAGATTGAGCCGGCAACTGATGAGAAGCTGGGGAATTCGTCTATATGCGTGATAAACCTGAGAAGCAGCGGAGGCGCATGCAGCGTTCCTGATTATGCAGAAGTAGAAGTTTTTCATCACACAGTGAGAGGAGAAACTCAGGAAACAATAAGAAATGATGTAGAAAAAGCAATCGAAAGAGCAGGACTCAGAGCTGAAACAGAGATAGAGTTCAGACAGTCTCCTGCCGAAGGCTTTGATGGAGGATTTATCCCTTATTGTGTGGAAGAGGAAAACGAATACTTAAAAACTTTGGAAGAATCAATCGAAAATGTAAGCGGCAGAAAGGCAAACATTGCGTACTTCCAGAGCATAGGGGATTTCAACCATATAGGAGGACTCCTGGAAATCCCAACGGTTCTGCTGGGGCCTGACGGAGATAATTTTCATTCATCCGACGAGAGGGTTAACCTTGATTCGGCTATGGAAATATCAGAGATTGTATTAGATTTTCTGAAGAGCACACTGCTTTTCGGGGTTTAATAATATAAAAGCTAAAAGATTATAGGATTATGGAGGACATACCAATGAAAGCCGAAGTAAGTAAAAGAGTTGAAGAAATCGCTGTGGAGCTCACAGGGCAGAAGAGTATTGTTGAAACACCGGACGAGGTGAAAATGTCGGAACTGGTTTACGATGTTATTTCCAGAATTGATTATTTCAAGAAGCATCCGGAAAACCTTTATCTGCTAGACTGCAAGGATGATTTTCTTGGAAGAAAGGTTGTTGTTGCAGAACTTAACGGAGAAAAGGCAAAGAGCGATAAGACAGTTGTGCTTATCGGACACACAGACACTGTAGGTATTTCTGACTATGGTACACTTCAGGAATATGCAACAAAGCCTGCGGAACTTATCGAAAAGCTAAAGGAAGTATCACTTCCGCCTGAAGCAAGAGAAGACTTGGAATCAGGAAAATATATGTTCGGCCGTGGCCTCTTTGATATGAAATCAGGAGACGCTGCAATTATCGCTCTGATGGAAAAAATCTCAGAGGATATCGAAAACTTTGAAGGAAATCTTATCTATGGGGCAGTTTGCGACGAAGAAGGTAACTCAACAGGAATGCTGAACCTGGTACCAAAGCTTGTTGAACTGAAGAAGACAAAGGGGTATGACTACATCGCTATGCTAGACCCTGATTATGTGGCACCTGCATATCCGGGAGATCCGCTAAAATATGTTTATGTTGGAACAGTAGGAAAGGTAATGCCTACATTCTATATCGTAGGAAAAGAAACTCATGTAGGTGAATCATTTGACGGTCTTGACCCTAACCAGATTGCTGCACAGCTTACACAGAGAATCAACCTGAATCCTGAGTTCTGTGACGTAGTTGACGGAGAAGTTACGCTTCCTCCAATTACACTGAAGCAGAGAGATCTGAAGCCTGAATACTCAGTGCAGATTGCAAACAAGTCAATTCTGTTCTTTAACTACGCAACACATTCATCAACGCCTGACGAAGTTCTTCAGAAGATGAAAAACGTTGGACAGGAATGCTTCCAGCAGGTTGCAGACACACTGAATGACAGATACAAGACATTCTGCCAAATGATTGGTCGTGAATTCCGTCCACAGCCATGGGTTGCAAGAACTATGACATTCGATGAACTTTGCAAGGCAGTAAGAGCTGAACAGGGCGACAAGTTCGACGATATGGTTCGCGAATATGCAGACGAAATCAAAAACGATGCAAGATACGATGTAAGAGACAAAGCTATGAAGGTTGTTGAATTTGTTCACAATCTGTGGACTGATAAGGATCCTGTTCTTATCGTATATCTCACACCTCCATACTATCCACATAACTACGTGGAAGGATCAAAGGAAAGAGAAAAGGCTCTTATCGAAGCAGTTGCAAAGGCTGTAGAAGTAACAGAACCTAACTACGACTACGATCTTGTACAGAAAAAATTCCTGCCATGTATCTCAGACCTGAGCTATGCGGCAGCACCAAAAGATCCTGAAATCATCGAAAAGTACATCAGTAATACACCGGGATATGGAGTATTCTATGAACTTCCAATCGAAGCAATGCAGGAACTTGACCTTCCTGTAGCAGATATCGGTACATTCGGAAAGGACGCTCACAAGTTTACAGAGAGAATCGATACTCTGGCAACATTCAATATGACACCGGATCTTCTATATAACACAATACTTGACTTACTTAAATAGCAGGAGGAAATTATGAGAAAAGCTGATAGATTATTTATAAACGGAAAAATATATACTCTAGAGGCTGAGGGAGTGTGTAAAGAAGCCCTCGCTGTACGTGACGGCAAAATTGACTTTGTTGGCACAACAGACGAGGTGCTTGGAAAATACGAAAGCAACGAAGTTATTGATCTGGAGGGAAAGACAATGCTTCCGGGAATGGGAGATTCGCATCTTCACTTTTTCGCATACTGCCAGACCTATACTACAGTAGACCTTGGCGTTGCAAAGACAAAGGCGGAGGCAATTGCACTGCTGGCAGCGAAAGCAGCGGAAACACCTGAAGGCCAGTGGATCAAAGGTTCAAACTTTGACCAGTCAAAATGGACAGATGCAGAGGACCAGTTCCCTACAAGACATGACCTTGACAAGGCCAGCAGCAAGCATCCGATTGTAATCAAGAGAGTATGCCTTCATACTGCAGTAGCAAATACAATGGCACTGGAGAAGGCCGGAATTGGAAAAGATTTTGTATTCGGAAGCGGCGGAGTTGTTGAACTGGCAGAAGACGGATATCCTACAGGAGTACTCAGAGAACAGTCCACTAAGATCTTTGATGAGATTATACCGGATCCAACTAAGATTCCTGAGAAAAAAGAGGAAATCTACAAGAAGGCATTTGCTAAAGCGTCCAAAGACGGAATCACTATGGTACACACATATGCTGCAGACATCTGGAAATATGTAGAAGACTTTGATGATTATCTGAAGCTGGATAGAGAAGGAAAGCTTCCACTCAGAGTCACAATCTACCTTGACAGACAATATCAGAAGCCATATGTGACCCGCAAAGAAATGGACGACCCTTACAGAAAGGTTCAGTACGGCGGCTACAAACTGTTTAGTGACGGAGCTCTCGGCTCAAGATCGGCAAAGCTGTTTGAACCATACGACGATGACCCGTCAACAGACGGAATTCTGATACAGCCTCAGGAAGAGCTGAACGAAAAAGTCCTCTCGGCATATGAGGCAGGACTTCAGCCGGCAATACATTGTATAGGGGACAAAGCTTTCGACAGCGTAATTACTGCTATAGAATACGCAGTAGAAAAGAGCAGAGAGCACGGCATGACAGAAAGAGAACAGCGTGACAGACATCCGTTCAGAATCATCCACGCTCAGATGGCAAGACCTGAACTGATTGAAAGACTGACTAAGCTTCCGGTCGTTCTGGACATCCAACCATCATTCCTGATTACAGACCTTCACTGGATAGAAGAAAGAGTGGGTAAAGAAAGAGCTGCTCACAGCTACCAGTGGAAGACGTATCTGGATGCAGGACTGAGACTCTGCGGAGGTTCAGACGCACCTGTAGAAGACTTTTCGCCATGGCAGGGAATCTTTGCCGCTGTTGCAAGACAGGACAAGGAACTCTATCCGGAAAACGGATGGCACCCTGAAGAAAAGGTTTCTGTATATGAAGCAGCATGCATGTTCTCCAAGAATATACCTTATGCAATAGGCGAAGAAGACAGACTGGGAACGCTCGAAACAGGCAAGTTTGCTGACATGATTGTAATAGACCGAGATATATTTGAAATTCCTGCAGAGGAAATCCTCGGTGTACAGGTTGAAAGCACTTACCTGGCGGGCGAGAAAGTATATGAGAAAAACTAAGGACAATGAGAAAGGAGCATTGAATTGAGACTCGAATCTTTTGAAGAGGTAAAAAGACTGACCAGCGAAATGGTTGCAATTCCAAGCATCAACAAAGAACCCGGAGGGGAAAGCAAGGTAGCAAAATACATACTTGACTACTATAACTCTCTTCCATATTTCCAGGAGCATCCTGACAGAGTAAAGATGTTTCAGACAAAGGACGACTTTGTTGAAAGACATTCAACTTATGCTTATGTTAAAGGAACAAAGGGAAATTCCGGAAAAACAGTAATCCTAATCGGACATATCGACACAGTAGGTGTTGACGATTTCGGAACAATCAAAGAATACGCTTTCAAGACAGAAGAACTGCCTGCAAAGCTTCGTGAAACTTTTGATCTTCCACAGGAAGTTATTGACGACATGGAATCCGGAGAGTTTATGTTTGGAAGAGGAGCTCTTGACATGAAGTCAGGAGTTGCAGGCCATATGTACCTGATCAAATATTTTTCAGAGCATCCTGAAGAACTTGATGGAAACATCATAGCTATCGCAGAGTGCGACGAAGAAGACAACTCCAAAGGAATTATCACAGCTCTCGATGAACTTGTAGAACTGAAGAAAAAAGAAGGTTTCGAGTACCTGGCATGCATCAACGCAGACTACTCAACAAACTACAATCCGGGAGATGAAAACAGATATATCTACTACGGAAGTATCGGAAAACTTCTTCCATGCTTTGTTGCTTTCGGTAAGGAAGCTCACGTGGGACAGGCATTCAGCGCTATGGACCCTAACCTGCTTATAGCAGAAATCACAAGAAACATGTCACTGAACACAGACCTTTGCGATATCGCTCAGGGAGAGGTTGCAATTCCGCCAATCTCACTTAAGCAGACAGATACTAAGGTAGGATATACAGTACAGACAGCACTCACTGCATTCTCCTACTACAACTTCTTCACTCACGGAATGAACCCTGAGGAAGTACTTCTCAAGTGCAAAGCCGTTGCAGAAAAATCATATGACAACGTTATTGAATATCTGAACGACCAGTACAAGAAATTCTGCGAATTGAGCAAAGTTGACTTCCACGAACTTCCATGGAAGAAACGTGTTTACACATGGGACGAATTCTATAGCGAACTGGCAGCTGCTCATGGTAAAGAATTCACAGATTCAATAGCTGCATTCACAAAGAAACTTCATGCAGATGAACCTGAACTTGATATGAGAATGTTTAACTTGAGAGTTGCTGAAGAGGCATGGAAATGGTGCGAAGACAAGTCACCTGCTGTAATTCTGTTCTTCGGTTCCGTTTACAGCGCAAGAATCGAAATGACAAGAAAAACAGAAAAAGAACGCATGCTTTTAGATGCAGTTGAAGGTGCGGTAGAAGACGTAAGAGGCGAAAGCTGCCGCGAAATCAAGACAAGAATGTTCTATCCATATATTTCTGACTCAAGCTTTATGGCTGTATGCGACCCGCTGAGCTCAGTAAAGGCAATCGAAACAAACATGCCTTGCTGGGGCGTGAAGTATTATCACGATGCAGAAAAGATTTTGAACATCAATGTTCCTGTAGTTAATATCGGTGCATTCGGAAGAGACGGACATATGCTCACAGAAAGAGTTGATATGAGACACACATTCCAGAATGTTCCAAACATCACGTATGAGACAGTAAGAACACTGCTCAAATAAATAAGGCATAAATCATCTATGCGATAAAAGAAAGGAGATAACTTATGGGTATTATTAACAGTATTGCTCAGGTTATGATTAACATTGCGTCATGGTTCTGGGGTATTCCAATCCTTATCCTGATCGGTGGCGGCGGACTCTATTTCTCACTGAGACTCGGATTTGTACAGATTAGACATTTCGGATATATCTGTTCACAGACATTCGGAAAAATGTTCGGAAACAACAAAGATCAGGCAGAAGGTGAAGTATCAGCCTTCGCTGCAGCTTGTACAGCTCTTGCTTCTTCAATCGGAGCATCAAACATCGTAGGTGTACCGACAGCTATCGCTCTCGGTGGCCCAGGTGCTGTATTCTGGATCTGGATTCTTGCAATTTTGGGTATGGCTACTAAGTATGTCGAAGTAACTCTTGGTATCATGTACAGAGAAAAGAACGAAGAAGGCGACTGGGTAGGCGGACCTTACTACTACTGTAAAAAAGGTTTAGGCGGCCCTATCGGTACTATATTCGGCGTAGGCTTCGCATTCTTCCTTATGATCGAACTTATTCCATCAATCGCTACACAGTCAGCTTCAGCAACTACACAGTTCGAAGTATTCGGCATTGACCAGAAAATCGTAGCTATCGTTATGGCAATTATCGTAGTTATCGTTTGTATCGGTGGTGTTAAGAGAATCGGAAGCGTTTGCGACAAACTGGTTCCTCTGATGGCAACAGTATACCTTGTGGGAGCTCTTGTTATTATCTTTATGCATATCAGCGAAGTTCCTGCAGCATTTGCTATGATCTTCAAAGATGCATTCACAGGTAAGGCTGCAACAGGCGGATTCGCAGGTGCAACATTTGCTATGGCAGTTAGATGGGGTGCTGCACGTGGTGTATATTCCAACGAAGCCGGCATGGGTACTGCTCCAATAGGTCACGCAGCAGCAAACGTTGACCACCCAATCAGACAGGGTATGTGGGGTGTATTCGAAGTTACAGTTGACACAATCATTGTATGTACAGTAACAGCTCTTGCTGTATTGGTATCAGGTGTTTGGACTGAACCGGGTGCAAGTGCTAACCCTGGTCCTCTTGCTCAGATGGCATTCGCATCAGGATTTGGTGCAACATTCTCAAATATGTTTGTAAGTATCTGCGTATTCTTGTTTGTACTTTCAACAGTTATCGTAGTAGTATTCTACGGCGAAAGACAGGCAGAATTCCTCTTCGGACGTAAGTTTGCTAAGATCTGGAGATGGATGTATATCGTAGCAGTTATCGTAGGCGGTATCGGTATCAACCTTGCAACTCTGTACTCACTTACAGACTTCTTCTTAGGCTTGATTCTGGTTCCAAATATGATCACAATTCTGATCCTGGCACCAAAGGTAAAGAAGGCACAGGACGAATTCTTCCATACACCTGGCAAGTACTACATGGCAGATATGGAAGCTAAAAAAGCAAAAAAAGCAGATAAGTAATTAATTAATAACAGAAAGAATATCAAACAAGATGTAAAATATAAAAAAATTAGGATTATTAATTAGTTTGATTTATGCTGGATTCAGGGGCGGGGATAGATGACCGCCCCTGTTTTTTTAACTGGCTGACGGAGGAAAAAATGACTTTTATTGTTAAATTTATAATATTTATTCTCGCAATGTTTTCGGGCTGTTTTTTCGGAGTTTTTATCCTGACTTGCATAGAGGCAAAATCCGCCGGATTTCAGAGGTTTACTGACAGAGTGCATTCAGCTATGCCGAAAAAAATATGGACACTTGTCACTGTGACATTTGCTTTTGCAGTTGCTCTTTGCCTGCTCAAGTTCACACCTCTTACATGGAGCAGAGCCGGTATCATTTCCGGCATTATAGCGGGGCTTCCTGTATTTTTCCGCGCCGGTTCAAATATCAACAAAGTTGACATGGAAAAGGCCGCTGAAGAAGACGAAAAAATGATGCAGGAAAAGAAAGCAAAGAAAGAAATCCGAAAGCTGAGAAA
The DNA here is from genome assembly GCA_938034165.1 of uncultured Clostridia bacterium. Taxonomy (GTDB): domain Bacteria; phylum Bacillota; class Clostridia; order Peptostreptococcales; family Anaerovoracaceae; genus CALHKP01. Next base: position 47,148 of record CALHKP010000039.1, read on the forward strand.
GTAGCGGCTTTGTTCATATACATAAACGATGAACAGAATTATCGAACTATTCGAAAAAGCCGTTGTATTATGTATTCAATTTTGTTATAATCAATGTAACGATTTTAAATTTAGGAGGGCTTTATTGATGAAAGGCTATACAAGTGAAACTATCAGAAACGTTGCATTACTTGGTCACGGAGGATGCGGTAAGACTACACTCTTAGAAGCAGCATTACTCGAGACAGGTGTAATCAAAAAGCTAGGTAAGGTAGAAGACGGAAATACTGTTTCTGACTATGATAAAATGGAAATAGAAAAAGGTTATTCTATCAATACATCAGTTGTTCCTATCGAATGGAAAGACAGCAAGATTAACTTTATTGATACACCGGGATACTTCGATTTCGTAGGAGAAGTAAATGCAGCATTGAGAGCATCAGAAGCGGCAGTAATTCTTGTTGATGCAGGTGCAGGTGTTCAGGTTGGAACAGAAGCAGCATGGAAGGCTTGCGAAAGATACAAGACTCCAAGATTTATCGTAATTAATAAGAGAGACAAGGACGAATTCGATTTTTATAAAACATTTGATGAGCTAAAGGCAAAATTCGGCGAAACTCTGATTCCATTCAGCTGGCCTCTGACAGCAGAAATCGACGAGGATCTGAAGGAAGCTATCGCTATGGCTGACGACGAACTCATGGAAAAATATTTCAGCGGCGATGATTTCACTGACGAAGAAATCAAGAGCGGACTGGTTAAGGGTATTTCAGAAGGTAATATCGTTCCTGTATGTTCATCTGCATTCCAGTTAGGACATGGTATAGAAGGTCTTATGGATCTGCTCCTTACATATGTTCCAACTCCGCTGCAGCACGGACCATATGCAGGATTCAACGACAACAACGAACCTGTTGAGAGAATTTCAGTTACAGACGCACCTATGTCAGCATTCGTATTCAAGACAATTGTTGACCCATTCGTAGGTAAGATTTCCCTGCTCAAGGTAGTAACAGGCAAAATCAATTCAGGTACAGAAGTTCTCAACGAAAGAACAGGTAAAACAGAAAAATTAGGAAAGCTCTTCTTCCTGAGAGGTAAAGAACAGTTAGAACTCAACTACGCAGAAGCCGGCGATATCGTAGCTGTTGCAAAACTTCAGCACACATTGTCAGGAGATACACTCTGCGATAAGAGCGATCCTATCAGATATCTGCCACTGGACTTCCCGTCACCAACTTACTATATCGCTATAGAGGCTGTTGATAAGGGCGACGAAGAAAAGATGGGTACGGGACTGGCAAGACTGAGAGAAGAAGACCCATCCTTTGTAGTTGAAAGAAATGCAGAAACACACCAGACACTGCTGGGAGGTCAGGGTGACATCCAGCTGAGCATTATCTTAGCAAAACTCAAGGACAGATTTGGCGTAAGTGTTAAGACTGTTCCTCAGAAGATTGCTTACAGAGAAACAATCAAAGGCACTTCAGATGTTCAGGGTAAACACAAGAAACAGTCAGGCGGAGCAGGTCAGTACGGTGACGTTCATATCAGATTCTCACCATCAGACAAGGAATTCGAATTCTCAGAAGAACTATTCGGCGGATCAATTCCTAAGAACTACGTACCTGCAGTAGAAAAAGGACTTCTGGAAAGCATGCAGAAGGGTCCTCTTGCAGGATGCAAAGTAGTAAATGTAAAAGCAGTTCTATATGATGGTTCATATCACGATGTAGACTCAAACGAAGTATCATTCAAGATTGCAGCATCACTTGCATTCAAGAAAGGTATCGTAGAAGCAAAACCATGCCTGCTAGAACCAATCATGCACATGGAAATTACAGTTCCTGATGATTATATGGGAGATGTAATGGGTGACATGAACAAGCGAAGAGGCAAAATCCTCGGTATGGAACCACTTGCAAACGGCGGCCAGAAACTTTTGGCAGAAGCACCACAGGCGGAACTGTTTGACTATGCACTTGGACTTCGCTCAATGACTCAGGGACGCGGCCAGTTCGAAATGAGATTCGAAAGATACGAAGAAGTACCTAAGAACCTGGCGGACAAAATTATTGCAGAACACCAGGCAAGCGAAGGCAAATAAAAGAGCCCCAACTTCTAGTAACCATATAATGAATAAGTAAAACAAAAAACACTCCCTGTAACGAAAGTTGCAGGAAGTGTTTTTTTGGCAGTTATACTTATCACAGTGGAAAACCGAGGTTTTGGTCTTTTGTGTGAATTTCCTCAAACAAAGGCAATAGACAGTGGCTGGTAAATGTGTTATAGTTGAATAAAGAACAAACGTTTGAAAGGTGATGAGGATGGCAAAGAAAGTAAAGACGGTTTTTGTCTGTCAGGAGTGCGGACACGAAACACAAAAATGGATGGGACAGTGTATATGCGGTGCATGGAACTCTTTTGTAGAGGAGAAGGTTGCACCTGTTTCTGTACAACAGGACAGCAGAAGACGTGCTACAGAAGGCAGGAGAACATCTTCTGCATCGGCACTCAAGGACATTCAGACGGGACAATATAGTAGGATAGATACAGGTATAGGAGAACTTAACCGAGTCCTGGGAGGAGGCCTTGTTAAGGGTTCGCTGATATTGATTTCCGGAGAACCGGGAATAGGCAAATCAACGCTGATAATTCAGGGCGCATCCAATATTGCGGCAAGTTGCGGCAAGGTTTTATATGTATCGGGGGAAGAGTCAGAGGAACAAATCAAAATGAGAGCAGACAGAGTGTGCGGCACGGTGCCGGAGACTTTGTTTATCCTGTCGGAAACCAATATAGAAAATATATCGGTAATCTGCGATAATCTTAAACCTGCGTTTATTATTATAGACTCTATACAGACAATGTACACAGAAGAGTTGGATTCCGTTCCGGGCAGTGTTTCTCAGGTAAGAGCTTGTGGCAACATGCTGATGAAGATAGGCAAGGAACAGAACATTCCAATTTTTATTGTTGCTCATGTGACTAAGAACGGTGAACTTGCAGGTCCGAAAATCGTAGAGCATCTGGTGGATTGTGTTCTCAGTTTTGCCGGAGAAAGGGACAGTGAGCTGAGAATTCTCAGATCATATAAGAACAGATTCGGAACCACCAGCGAGATAGGGGCATTCAGCATGCAGGAAGAAGGTCTTGTGGAAATTGATGATTTATCTGCAACCTTTGTGGAAAGTACAGGAACAGAAACAGAAGGTTCGGTAATCACTGCAGTTTATGAGGGCAGCAGACCTGTAATGTTTGAAATCCAAGCTCTTACGGCAACTGCTAATGTGGGATTTGCCAGAAGATCTGCAATAGGAGTTGAAGCGGCAAGACTTAACATGATTCTCGCAGTACTTGAGAAGAAAGTAGGACTCAATTTGCTGAATCAGGATGTCTATGTAAATGTAGTGGGCGGAATGAAGCCTGACAGCACAGCAATCGACCTTGGTGTTGCCCTTGCGATTTATTCTTCTTTTGCGGGGGTGAAGAGTTCTCAGAGAATCCTTGCTATCGGCGAGGTGGGCTTGACAGGAGAACTCAGAGCTGTGAGAAATGCCGACAGAATAATTCAGGAAGCAGTTAGAATGGGTTATCGAAAGATCATCCTTCCTACTAAGAACGAGATAGCATATAAAGGTGAAATTCCGGATGATGTTAAACTCTGCGGAGTCAGGAATCTGTATGATGCAATAAGAGTATTCAAGGAGGAACAGTAGCCGAAGATGACGGAATATAAGTGATTAGATTTAGGGGTGAATATATTGAAGGAAATTGCGATTTACGGAAAAGGTGGAATAGGAAAATCCACATTAAGTGCCAATATATCAGCGGCATTGTCTATAAAGGGAAGTCGTGTACTGCAGATTGGATGTGATCCGAAGCATGATTCCACTCGCCTTTTGATGAAGGGAAAGCGTATCACAACGGTGCTTGACTATATTCGGACGACGAAGGTTACGGATTACAAGCTGGAAGACATCCTGTTTGAAGGCTTTCGGAATATTGGATGTATTGAGGCCGGAGGCCCTAAACCAGGCGTGGGATGTGCCGGCAGAGGAATCATCACGGCATTTGAACTACTGGATAAGTTTCATATAAAAGAGAAGTATGACACAGTGTTGTACGATGTCCTAGGAGATGTTGTGTGCGGTGGATTTGCGGTTCCTATTCGAAGGGAGTATGCGGATACGATTTTTTTAATAACTTCCGGAGAATATATGTCTATTTATGCAGCAAATAATATTTTGCGTGGCATAAAGAATTACGATGATAGTCGTTGTCGAGTAGCGGGAATTCTGTTTAACAGCCGCAATGTAAAAAACGAGGACGCAAAGATTCGAGCGTTTGCAGAGGCGGTGGGACTTCCTGTATTTGCCAAAATCCCGCGTGACGATGTGTTTGCCAAAGCGGAAAGGGAACAGTGTACAGTTGTGGAATTGGACGAAAATAAGGAGGTTCGGGATATTTTCTTGAATATCGCGGAAAGAATGATTCAGGAACCTGTTCTGTATCCTGCGAATCCGTTGAGTGATGAAGCGCTGGAAGAACTGCTGATGTCAGAAAAGATTCTGCTTTCAGGAAAAGCGAACGTAGAGCAGAAAAGGGCAAAAATCGAGTTTGAGCCTGCAGAGGCGAACCTTACAACAAATTTCAATACCGTAAATTTAACAGCAAAAGATTCATTTCAGGAAAATCTTCAGGAACAGGGAGATGAAAATAACAATTATGACGCCGGTTATCTGTCAAAGAATGTATTGAGGGATGAACCTCTTCATGGATGTGCCTTTAATGGAGCCATGAGCATGAGCTGCCATATTCTGGACGCAGTTATACTGGCGCACTCACCCAAAAACTGCATTTATATTTCGTATCAGACTCTTAGTTCATCAGGACGACGCAGTCTTTTTGAGCGTGGAACAATTCTGCCTGCGTCTTTGATGCCAAACTTGCTTTCTACAGACATGACTGAAAGTGACATGGTATTCGGAGGGACAGACAAGTTGCTTACTACAGTAGAAAAAATCAAACAGATGACGCCTAAGCCAAAGGTGATTGTAATTGTCAGTTCCTGCCCGGCAGGAATCATAGGTGATGATATTGATAAGGCAAAGGAGCTCATGGGTAACGAGATTCCTATCGTAACAATAAAGGCAGACGGAAATCTGACAGGAGATTATCTGCAGGGAATGTTAATGGCCTATACTCAGCTTGCTAAGCAAGCTATCGATCCGGATGTTAAGTTACAAAAGGATGTAGTAAATATCATATTTGAAAAAGTGGTGGCAAAAAACACGGAGTCGAACTTCATTGTAATGAAGAAGTTTTTGAATCAGATGGGAATACGAGTGAATTGCCGTTTTCTGTGCAATACGAATTATGAAGCACTGAGAACTTTCTGCAGTGCTTCTTTGAACCTGCTTGCGCATAAGGATTATACAGGTAAAATATTGGAAGAGTTTTTTGTCAAAGAATACGGCTGCCGATTTTATACGGATCAGTTCCCTGTGGGATTTGACGAAACACAACAGTGGCTCAGAGGAGTAGGAGCTTTCTTTGGCAAACAGGAGATTGCAGAGAAAATAATAGAAGAAAACCAGCGCATATATGAAGAAAGAATTACAAGAGTGCGACCTGCGCTTCAGGGCAAGCGCCTTATGATTATGACATATAATCATAATTTGGACTGGATTTTGCGGACAGCGCTTGATGCAGGAATGGAAGTAGTAAAAATCTGTGTATATAACTTTTCTCAGGATGAAGGATTCCGAAGCAAGCTTCCGGAGATTGACAACATTCCAAGAGAAGAGGACTATGACAGAGCTAACCGACAGAAGGACTTGGATGCATATCGTCCGGATATTTTGCTGTCTAACTATGGAGCGCCACTGAGCGGAGAGAACTGCATTATGGATACGATCCCAATGTGTCCTGACAATGGCTTTTTTTCAGGGCTTTTGATAGCAGAGCGTTGGGCAGGACTGTTTCACATGGATTTGGAAGGAGAGTGGAAAAATGACAGGCACTTATTTAACAAGTATTACTCCAGATAGTTTGTCGGGGCTTGTATTTGCATTTGAGGGGATTAAAAATACAATTGTTCTGATGAACGGTCCTACCGGATGTAAGTTTTACCATTCTGCCACTTCCGATAACCAGATGCTGAGACAGCTAGAATTCGATCCCCTTAGTTATCCGGAGCTTTGGTATTTTGGACAGCCTCGCGTACCTTGTACATATCTGGATAAGAGGGATTATGTATACGGCAGTCGGGAAAAACTGCAGGAAGCCATTGCTTATCTAAAAAACAATCTCAGCTTTGACCTTCTGGTAATTGTTAATTCACCGGGCGCGGCACTGATTGGAGATGACCTTGTAAAAATCGCAGAAGCAGGGAATGATGAATTTCCAATTATGACAATTGAAACTCCGGGATACTCGAGACATGTGTGGGAAGGATATTCCGAAGCAACTTGTCAGCTTATACGTCGATTTTCTGTAGGTGATAAAAAGCATATGCCTGCAGAACATAAGAAGAGAGTAAACATTCTTGGAATGTCTATATATCAGAAGTATTATGAAGGTGATATTCTGGAGCTGACCAGGTTGCTTGGTCTGGGCGATGTAGAAGTCGGCTGTGTTCTTTGTGCAGGTTGTTCTGTGGCAGAAATCAGTAATCTGTCGGATGCAGATTTGAATATTGTCGTAAATCCGATTTATGGTATGGAGAGCGCACGACTTTTACAGGAATTGCATGGAACGCCTTATATAGTTTGCGACGGACAGCCGATAGGCTTTACTGCAACCGAAAATCTTATGAAACAGATTTTTACATTTCTGGATTGCAATCAGGAGAAATTTGTTGAGAAAAGTGAAAAGACAAGAGCAAGATCATATATATACTTATCAAGGCTCAGCTCTCTGACAGGACTCCCAAAAGGCGTAAAGTTTGCCCTGCAAGGAACATCCTCGGAATGTCTTGGATTTTCTCGTTTTCTTATTCAGTATTTCGGTATGTCAGCAGACAGTATCTGCGTTCTGGATGAAGGGCCGGATTTCGAAGCGCTTAAAAACCTGCTCAAAAGTCATTCGATGGCGGAGGCACTTCAAAAGGATATTTTGCATACTGATGCACAGTTGGTTTTTTCTGACGGTAACATCATAGCGAAACTAAAGGCATTACATCACGAATTCAGCGGAATAGAAATCAGCCTTCCGACGATTGGCTATACAGATGTGATTCCGAAGACTTGCATGGGGCTGTACGGAGGTCTTTTGATATGCGAACAGATTATAAACGGGATTGTATATTAGGCGCGACGTTAGGTGAATTCAGATGGCGCTAGACACCTCAAAATCAAGAGCTATACAGCATTCCCAAAGCAACAGTTAAATTTCAACGCATTAGGCCTATAAGTAGGAAATAAAAACAGCCATCCTCTGCAAAGAAGATGGCTGAATCACAACTTGTTTGAATGTATGTTATTTGTGTTCCATCACATGTTTTTTGATTGCATCAAAGCTTTCCGAGCTGATTACATGTTCAATCTTGCATGCGTCTTCCAAGGCTCTTGTTTCGTTAACACCAAGAGACATAAGCCATGCAGAAATGAGTTCATGGCGCTCGAGAATAGTTTTCGCAACAGCTTCGCCGGAAGGTGTAAGATAAATATAACCCTCTTTAGTTATTGTGATGTGGTTCTGGTCGCAGAGCTTTTTCATTGCTACGCTGACGCTGGGTTTTTTGAAATTCAGTTCATCGGCAATGTCAACTGCGCGAACAACAGGCTTTACCTTGCTGAGTGTAAGTATTGTTTCTAGATAATTTTCAAGGGATTCAGTCATCTTCATAAAGGTACCTCTCTTTTAATGTGAATTTTAACGATTAGGGTAAATTATTGTTAGAAGGAACAGAGTGTGTACCCAAATCGGGAATCGTTGTGATATAATTAAAAATATTATACCACATTTTTACAAAAAAGGAACAGGAAGGCGATGATAGCACTATGGAAAAACTAAAACTTGGTTTCGGAATGATGAGACTACCGGTTACAGATGAGGAAGATGTTACATCATTTGATTACCCTCAGATTGAGAAAATGGTAGATACTTTTATAGAAAACGGCTTTACATATTTTGATACGGCATACATGTATCATGACTTTCAGAGCGAAAGAGCTGCGAAGGAAGTGCTGGTAAAGAGATATCCGAGAGATGCCTACACTATCGCAAGCAAACTGCCGATTATGTATCTGAAAAAGGAAGGGGATCAGGAGAGAATATTTGACGAGCAACTGGAAAAGGTTGGCGTTGAATATTTTGATTACTACCTGCTGCACAATCTCAATGCGGAGAAAGTAAAGACCGCGGAAAAATTTGACAGCTTTGGATTTGTTATGCAGAAACAGAAAGAGGGCAAGGTTAAGCACTGGGGAGTTTCATTCCATGACGATGCAGAGACGTTGGACGAGATTTTGACAAATCATCCGGAAGTTGAGTTTGTTCAGATTCAGCTGAATTATCTTGATTGGGAGCATCCGGCTATTCAGTCAAAAAAGTGCTACGAAGTAATAAGAAAACACAACAAACCTGTAATTGTTATGGAGCCTATCAAGGGAGGAAGCCTTGTGAATATACCTGATGAGGCAACGGAACTGTTCAAACAGCAGGACCCGGATATGTCAGTCGCTTCCTGGGCTGTTCGATTTGCAGCCGAAAAAGAGGGTGTAATGATGGTTCTCAGCGGAATGAGTACACTTGAACAGCTCGAGGATAATATTTCTTACATGAAGGATTTCAGGCCTTTGACTGACGAAGAGGAAAAAGTCGTTGCAAAAGCAACTGGTATAATCAAAGCGTCTATTGCTGTACCATGTACGGCTTGCAGATATTGCGTGGACGGATGTCCGAAACAGATAGCTATACCGGATTACTTTGCTCTTTACAATGCAGAGGTACAGGCTCTGAACAAAGGATTTTCGACGCAGACTATGTATTATAACAACCTTGCTTTGAAACATGGTAAAGCAAGTGACTGTATAGAATGTGGACAGTGCGAATCAAGTTGTCCGCAACATATCGATATTATTGCACAACTGAAAAAAGTTGCAGAGGTTTTTGAATAAAGAAAAGCGAAATTTTGCAGAGGCGAAAGAGCCGGCACAAAAGAAGTGATGCCTGCGGGATGGAAATAGTGAAAATATACCAAAATCAAGGGGTGGAATGTGTTTTCCGCCCCTATTTTGATTTGCGTAAGCCCTAGTTTTATTGTATAATATTATGATAAATTACACTGGAGGAGACACCATGAATGCTGTTGGAAAAATAGGTGAATTGATAGTGAATTATCAATATCCCATAGAGATTATACTCTTGTCGATACTTGCAGTAATTGTTTTGTTTGTATTAATAAGAGCCATTGCAAAAAACAAAAAAGAAAAAGATGTGCTTGACGAAATCAACAGTAAGGTTTCTGATATAAATGATGTGGTGAATACCATAAGTGACAGGCAGACTGCGCAGGCAGCGGAAAATTCGACAGCGGGAAATGTTTCTGTAATCGGCGAAAAGCCATCTGTTAAGGTTTCTTATACGGTGAAAGATGATAAGAAGGACTGTGTAACAACAGTGCAGATAGATCACGAAGTTGCAAACGATGATGTGGAGTCCTTCGAAACCGTAGCTGCTGAAGAATTGAAAACAGACGATTTGGAGGGTTCGGAAGAAAGTGCTGATGAGTTAAATCAGGTTGAAAACGGCAGCTTTGAGGCTCTCATGAGGCAGATAACGGAAAAACGCAGTGAAGATACTGGGGATGACCATGATGCAGAGGGGAAAGAAGTGGTACAGGCCAAGTCACGGAAGGTTTTCGAATCAAGAAACTGTGCAACAGACAAGTATGGCAAAGTATATACAGAAGAAGAATTATCTGAACAGATAAAGTAACATAAACACCGGAGGTTATTATGATTTGTAAAGTATGTGGTAAAGAGCTTGGCGAAGACGTGAAATTCTGCAGCAACTGTGGAGCCAAAGTGATTATGGATACAGAAGCAGAAAAAGACAGAGAAACTCTTGGCTTTGTGGATAATACAGAGGCAGAACCCGCACAGGAAGTATTTCGTGGATATGCGCAGCCGGAAGAAAATTTCGAAGAAAAGCTTGCAGCTACAAAAAATATAAAATTTGACTGGGAACTGGACGATGTTAATTCCACAAGAGATATCGAAAATGTGAATTTTGACTGGAATGAGTTGGCTGAAAATGAGACACCCAAGAAGCAGAGTCTAGAGGAAGAAAAGGACAGTGTGTTCACAGAGGAGGATCTTTATGAGGGTGAGCCGGTGAATTTTGACTGGTCACTAGGAACAACTACTCATATAGAAAAGTCCAATGCCGGTGAAACTGACAAAAAGTGCGGTGAAGAGAATCTTGTATCTCAAAGCAAGGAAGCGTCTGCAGATGGTGAGGCTCCTCAGGGAGAACCAAAGAAAAAAAACATTGACAAGTTCTATACTTTTAACAAAAAAAACGAGGAATTTCAGGCACTGCTTGATGAGGAATATGAGAGACTCAGAAAACGCATAAAGGAAGAAAATGAAGCAGAAAATGTAATAAGAGACAAACAGGAGAAACTCGAGAAGGCTAGAGATAAATGGGAAAATGCTGAGTTTGAACCTGTAACCGATGATGAGCCACTGTCAGACGAAGCTGCCGAAGAGTGTGAAAATGCAAATCAGGCAGAAGAAGTGACAGAGCCAAAAGAAGCAGAGGAGCAGCCGGAAGCAGAAAAAGAGACTGTGGAGGCAGACGCTGCGGAAGAAGGGGAAGTTGTAAAAGAAGAAAGCGAAGAAGCTTCAGCAGAGACTGAATCTGCAGAAGATGCAGTACATGAGAATCCTGAAGAATGTGTTGATGCGGACACAAAAGAAGAAGTATGTGAGGAACCTGCAGAAGAAAATCAGAAAGCTGTGAAGGAAGAGCTAAATGCAGAAAAAACTTCTGTAAATCATCTGGAAGGAAGTTTTGCTCAGGTTGAATCAGGTCTTGTCGCAATCTGTCAGCCTATCGGAACTACCATTGCTGATTTGAGCGAACCCGAAGCAGAGGAAGAAGCACCGGTAGGAGTTAAGAAAACTGTGGATAAGGCAACTAAGAGAATTACTTATCGCGATATTTTTGCGGATGACGAAGAAGAGGAAGAAAAGCCTGCTAAAGGCAAGAAAAAGAAATCAGAAAAAGAAGGTGAGACAAAAGGCGGAAAGCCTATTGTGCTGAATGTTATTCTATTGATTCTTCTGATTGTTATGATAATATCCGGAATTATGGCATTTGCGCCAAACAGTGCAGCCGGAAAGTTTTTTCAGGGCAATTTTGACAAAGTGAAATTAGTATTTGCCAAGGAAAATCCCGCAAAAGAAGAAAAAGAAGAAAAAACTGAACTTGAGCTTGCAATAAAAGATGAGAGCTCTAAGAATAAGAACATCGAAAAGATAGAAGCTGCTCCTGACTTAAGATTCAGCTATAGTGATGACTACGGAGTAGAGGGACTGTCAGAGTCTGCGGCTTTTGTAAATGGTGTATGGTATACGGACTCTGAAAAGAATACTGTTAATTATGGAAATGCAATTGTAGGTGATGTGATTTCTTATTATTCAGCTCTTGTTGCTAACAGAAACGAAGGCTCCAAGGATATCCTGTCTGTAGTAGACGAGAGTTCAGAACTTCATTCACAGCTGGATGCTCAGGAAAAATCTTCGGAAAAGTATGGCATAAACCTTCTTAAAATAGGAGAGGTTAGAGTAACGGGTGATAACTATTACGTATTGGTAAAAGTTGTTGAAAGAATCGGGGACGGGAACATAACAGAGAGCCTGCAGATTGTTCAGCTTAAAGCAGCGGATAAACAGATGAAGATTACAGCTGTTACTGCTATCTAAGAATGGGAGACTTTAACGGAAAGTTTGGGAGGAGAAAACTTTGAAAAAGCGAGAAAAGAAAGCGAGAGACGGTCGAAGAAAAAATGTGATGCCGGTGATTTTGCTGGTATTTATACTTATAGCGGCGGTGCTCATAACGCTTGTAACGTTTATTACTGATTTATTGTGGTTTAAGGAAATGGGATATGTAAGCGTATTCTTTACTAAGCTTGTTACACAGCTTAAGTTTGGAATACCGGCATTTGTACTGCTTTCGGCACTGATGAATTTGTATCTCAGAAAAATCAAGAAGGGATATTTCAAAAAGATTGTATCTGCAGAGGAGACTAATCTTAAGAGATTGAATGTATATACCAATATTCTGTCACTGGTATTTGGAATTATCGTATCCATGTATTTTGTGACAAATCTATGGTTTCAGGCGCTGGAATTTACAAACAGCACTGAATTTGGAATAGACGATCCACTGTTTGGCCTGGATGTTTCATTCTATATATTCAAGTTTGAATTTCTCAAGCACTTCTGCGAAATACTTATCGGCGTAATTGCTTTGTTCATGATTGCAACGCTGGTATATTACGGAATTCTGATTACAATGCATACACCTGATGCTTTTGAAGAGGATGAAGCGGAACCTGTTTATGATGAAGCCCCGGATCCTAACAATCCATTTGCTCAGATGTTCGGGCTCAATATTCCGCCAAGAAAGAAAAAGCATATTTCTCATACCAATATCAAAACACTTATGGATATTGCGTCGGGACAGCTTACGGGCGTTGGAGTTATACTGTTTCTGATGATTGGTGTAAACTTTTTCCTCAAACAGTTTGAGCTTCTTCATTCCCACAGCGGCGTGGTTTTTGGTGCCGGATTTACTGATGTGAATATTACACTGTGGATGTACAGAATCGTTATGGTTCTTGCAGTTGCAGGGGCAATCGGCGTAGTGGTATTCATGAAGAAGAAACAATACAAGAAAATTCTTGCGGTTCCTGTGGCTATGATTGCTGTAAATGCCATCGGCCTTGCGGCATCACTTCTTGTTCAAAGTTATGTGGTTTCACCTGACGAAATCAACAAAGAAGGGAAATACCTGAAAAATAATATAGAATATACTCAGTATGCGTATGACCTTAATGATGTGGATGTAAAATCCTTTGCTGCGGATAACAGTCTGACAGTTGACGACCTTGCAACTAACAATGATACTATAAGTAATATCAGAATAAATGACTATCCTCCTGTAAAGACTTTTTATAATCAGACTCAGAGTATAAGACAGTATTATAAATTCAATGATATTGACGTGGATAGATACAATATCGACGGAAAATACACTCAGACTTATCTGTCGCTTAGAGAAATTGAAGAGAGTGCTATTACTGATACATGGCTCAACAGACATCTTAAGTACACTCACGGTTATGGACTTGCGCTTTCGAGAGTAAATACAATTACTGCAAGCGGACAGCCTGATGTGCTGATTAAGAATATTCCACCGCAGTCAAGTACTGACAGTTTGCAGGTTACAAGACCTGAAATTTACTTTGGTGAATTGTCAAATGACTATGTAATCGTAAATACAAGCGAAGAAGAGTTTGACTACCCTGACGGAAATTCGAACAAATATACAAAATATGAGGGCGATGCCGGAATCAAGATGAACTTCTTCAACAGAATTATGTTCTCTATGAGAGAAGGCAGCGTGAAGATGCTGGTATCATCTAATATCAAGAGCGATTCTAGGATTATCATCAACAGAAACGTAGTTGAACGAGTAAAGACAATTATGCCATCTTTGGATTACGAGGACGATCCGCATGCATTTATGGTTGATGGCAAACTCTACTGGATGGTAGATGCCTATACTACAAGTCCGTATTATCCATATTCAGAGCCTTACAACCACAAGGAAGGCGGAGTTAACTATATCAGAAACTCCATAAAAGTAGTTGTGGATGCATATAATGGTGATGTGAACTACTACATTGTAGACAAGGATGATCCTATTGCACAGACTTACAAGAAGATTTATCCTAAACTATTCAAGACTCTTGAGGACATGCCTGAGGGTATGAGAGAACATATAAGATATCCTAACAAGCTCTTCAAGATTCAGGCTGATGTTTATGGACGTTACCATATGGAAGACGAAAAGGTATTCTATCAGAACGAGGACTACTGGGATCTTGCTCACGAAATCTACGGAACAGATGAGCAGACAATGACTCCTAACTATTACATCGTAAAGCTTCCGGGTGAGGAAACTACAGAATTTATCAGTTCTATTCCATATACACCAAAGTCAAAACAGAATATGACTGCTTTGATGATTGCGAGAAACGACGGCGAACATTACGGAGAACTTGTGCTCTATCAGTTCCCTAAGAACAAGACAATTTACGGACCTATGCAGATAGAGGCGCAGATTGACCAGAATACCAAGATTTCCCAGGACTTCTCACTGTGGAGTCAGGCGGGCTCAAAGTACAGCAGAGGGAACCTGTTTGTTATTCCAATCGAAAATTCACTTCTGTATGTTGAACCTATTTACCTGGAGGCAGCAAACAGTGCTATTCCTGAGGTGAAGAGAGTAATCGTTGCATATGGTGACAAGATTGCATATGAACCTACACTTGCAGAGGCTCTTGCAAGTATGTTTGGTGAAGGAAGCGGTCTTGAATCAGTTGCAGAAGAAGGAAAAGATAACAAGGCTGATAGCAAGAAGCTGACAACTTCAGATTATATCAAGAAGGCAGTGGACGCTTATGATTCTGCGCAGAAAGCACTGAAAAACGGAGACTGGGCTGAATACGGCAAACAGATGAGCGAACTGGAAAGCGCTCTGAATGCCCTTTCATAAAGGAAAAATTGTAATAATTACCAAGGGCATCTCGCAAGAGATGCCTCTATGGCTTAATAATATAAAAGGAGGAAAAACAAAAATATGCTACCATTTGACATTGATAAGATGCTGTTTACGATTCCCGCAAAAAATCATTCATATGATGAAATCATATCTACACTGAAGGCACACAAGGAAGTGCAGTATGTGTCTCTTGTGGGAATTGATATCGGCGGACATGACACAGACGAAAAAATTCCGGTAGATCTTTTTATAGACGAAATTGACAAGCTGCTAGGTTCCGGTGTACAGACAGACGGATCCTCCGTAGCCCTTCCTAAGATTGCCAAACTGAACAATGCGAAAGTTGATATCATACCTGACCTTACAGTTAACTGGTATGTGGACTACAACTACAGAAACATAGACCATAGAACGAATTTGCCTGTAGGTACGCTGAGAATTCCGTCATTTCTTGTTCACAATGACACTTTTGAATGTGGTTCAAGAGTACTGCTTAAGGATTCACTTAAGTACTTCAAGTCAGAGGTTATGAGACTTCTGAAGGAACATCCTTATGTATTTGAATATATCAAGGGTGCGGACAGCGTTGATGATATTGAAGAGCTTGTGATTACAAGTGCCACTGAGTTAGAATTCTGGGTAAAGACACCTGACGACAAAGGCGATAGAGAGCAGCTGTTTACAGCACAGGTTCTGAAGGAGCAGTACTGGAAGAGAACTTACGGAGAAGTAAGAACAGCCCTAGAAGATACTTTGATGCTCCTTGACAAATATGGTTTCTGCGTAGAAATGGGTCACAAAGAAGTGGGCGGCGTAAAGGCTAAGATGGGAAATACAGGTCACTTCGACCATGTTATGGAACAGCTGGAAATCGACTGGAGATTCGACGAAGCTATGCAGGCTGCAGACAACGAAAACCAGGTAAAATATGTTGTAAGAGATATATTCACTATGCACGGACTTGATGTTACGTTTATGGCAAAGCCTTTCAAAGGTGTTGCAGGAAGCGGGGAACATACACATCTGGGACTTGCAGCAAAGCTGAAAAACGGCAAGATGACAAGCATCTTTGCTCCAAAGGACATGAGTGAAGATTACTTGAGCCCTGTTGGATTCGGAGCTCTTATGGGTCTTCTGAAAAACTACGAAATTATCAATCCGTTTATCAGTGCCAGCAATGATTCCCTCAACAGACTGAAGCCGGGCTATGAAGCACCTGTTTGTGTAGTAACTTCTCTTGGTCGTTCAACAACTGAGCCATCAAGAAACAGAACAGTTCTTGCAGGTCTTATCAGAGACATCAAAAATCCTATGGCCACAAGATTTGAGCTGAGAGCTCCAAACCCAAAGAGTGACACTTATCTTGTTCTTGCATCGGCACACATGATTATGCTGGATGGAATTGCCAAGACACTTGAGGCAGAGAAGACTCCGAAGGAATTGGAAAAATCAATTTCTAAGTGCTATGGGGATTCTGATTTCTATCTTGAGCAGTTCAGAGAATACAGGAGTGAAGATGATGTATTTGACGATTATACTCAGGAAGACCGTGACAAGCTGTTCGGTAAGGCCCCTGCAACTGTATGGGAAAATATCACTGCCTTTGACAATTATCCGGAAAAGCTTGAGGCTCTCATGGCGGGCGGTGTGTTCACAGAACTTGCAATCGAGTCATACAAGGCACAGGTCCTCTCACAGTGGAAGACTGAACTTCACGACAGAATCATTCCTCAGAATATGGTAATTATCAGAGATTGTCAGAAGATTCATCCGGATGCGGACTTTACAGACTTTGATATAAAATGCTGGTTAGAAATCAACAAGCTGAGACATGAACTGGCAAAGGACACTATTTCCGAAAAATCACTTCTGACAAGAGCAAAGGATGCGCTGGATGAGGGCGAATATGCAGTTGCTTCTGACCTTCAGAAGGAAATTCAGGTAAAAGTAGAGGAACTGATTACACTTTACGAAAGATATAAGAAAAATATGCTGTAAAATATACCCTGACAGGGAGAAAGGAAAGTCCGCAGAACAAAGCTTTGTTGCGGGCAAAATAGAGACAATGTTAGATATCAAACGTATCAGAGAAGATTACGAAAACGTAAAAGCAAGAGTTGAATTTCGAGGAAAAGGCGATTTCGGCATCGAAAATGTTAAGACTCTTGACGAAAAGAGAAGAGAAATTCTCGCAGAAGTTGAAGCTATGAAGAGCAAGCAGAACACTGTTTCAAGAGAAATTCCAAAGCTGAAGAAAGAAGGCAAGGACACAACTGAAATTATGGCTGAAATGAAAACTCTGTCAGCTGAAATCAAGGAACTTGACGGACTTCTTTCAGAAGTTGAAGAAAATCTGAGAGCTGCAATTCTGAACGTGCCAAATACTCCTTATGAGCTTGTACCATTCGGAAACGACGACAGCGAAAACCAGGAAATGAGAAAGTTCAAGGAACCTACAAAATTTGACTTTGAACCTAAGGCTCACTGGGATATCGGCGAAGACCTTGATATTCTTGACTTTGAAAGAGCGGCAAAGATTGCAGGTACAAGATTTACAGTTTACAAGGGTCTTGGAGCAAGACTGGAAAGAGCAGTAATTTCTTTTATGCTTGACCTTCATACTATAGATCAGGATTATGTTGAAATCCTACCACCTTTCATGGTTAATAGAGCAGCTATGACAGGAACAGGTCAGCTTCCAAAATTCGAAGAAGACATGTTCTACGTTCCTCAGAAGGACTTCTTCCTGATTCCTACTGCAGAGGTTCCTGTAACTAACCTGAGAGGAAACGAAATCATGACAGAAGAAGAAATGCCTGTTTACTATACTGCATATACTCCTTGCTTCAGAGCAGAAGCAGGTTCAGCAGGACGAGACACAAGAGGTCTTATCAGACAGCATCAGTTCAACAAAGTTGAGCTAGTTAAGTTCGTTAAACCGGAAACTTCTTATGATGAGCTTGAAAAACTTACTGCAGACGCAGAAGAAGTTCTCAAATTGTTAGACATCCCTTACAGAGTTGTAAGACTTTGCTCAGGAGACCTGGGATTCTCATCAGCAATGACTTATGATATCGAAGTATGGATGCCAAGCTACGGTAGATATGTTGAAATTTCATCATGCAGTAACTTCGAAGACTTCCAGGCAAGACGTGCAAATATCAGATTCAGAAGAGACAAGGGCAAACCTGAGTTTGTTCATACACTGAATGGTTCCGGCCTTGCAGTAGGAAGAACTGTTGCAGCAATCCTAGAAAACTATCAGCAGGAAGACGGAAGTATTGTAATTCCTGAAGTTTTGAGAAAATATATGGGGGTAGACAAAATCACTAAATAGATTTTGAAGAAGCGTATGTTCAAATTACCGGAATATAAGCATCCGGATTTTACCCAAGAAAAATTTGCAAATGCACCAAATGCTGTTTTGCAGCCATCACTCAGAGACAAATCAGTTCCTGATAATTTTCATGCCACATCGATTTATCCCGAATACTTCAAAGTAGGCGGTGAGTGGCTTCTGGCAGAAGACAGTAGAATGGACTGCGTTGCGGTTTACGAAAACGGTAAGATCCATGTGCGAGAATTCAGAAACGTAAAACAAGGCGATATGGTTGTAATAGGAAGAACAGAAGACTGTGAAGACGGCATTTACGTTCATGCTGATTGTTTTGATCAGGGTGAGCAGGCAAAAGCCGGAACCTTCGCTTTCAGACAGAGCAGAAGCAGAGAGACTGCCTTTTCTTACGACTATGAGCAGCTGGTTAATCTTTTGAAATTCGAAAAGGAAAACAACGGATATGTTGTATGGGTTCTCGGTCCTGCATGCTCCTTTGATACTACCGCAAGAGAGAATATGTCAAAGCTAATCAGAGAAGGTTATGTTCAGGCTGTTTTGGCAGGCAACGCTCTTGCGACTCACGACCTGGAAGGAGCTTATCTGGGAACCGCCCTGGGACAGGACATCAAAACACAGGCGCCTCACAAAGACGGGCACTACAATCATATTGACACTATCAATTTGATAAACCGCTATGGTTCGATTCCTGAATTTATTAAGCAGGAAAATATTGACAACGGTATCATTTATTCATGTGTCAAGTGCGATGTGCCTTTTGTTCTAAACGGTTCCATCAGAGATGACGGACCTCTGCCTGAGGTTTATGAGCACACTTATGTGGGTCAGGACACCATAAGATCTCATGTGAGAAAAGCTACTACGGTTATCGGTATGGCTACAGTGCTTCACACAATCGCTACAGGAAACATGACTCCGACTTACAGAGTGCTGCCGGACGGCACAATCAGACCTGTATATTTTTACATGGTTGATACATCTGACTTTGCTGCCAACAAGCTGGGAGACAGGGGTAGCCTTTCGGCAAAGGGCATCGTGACTAATGTTCAGGACTTCCTGGCAAACGTTACGGGCGGCCTCGGACTGTAGGCAGTTTTGACACAGACAAATCAAAGAATTTTAACTGGAGCCCGGATAAGTCCGGGCTCTTTAGGAAACAGAAGGGAAACAAATGAATAAGATCAAGCAGATACTGGGTAAGATATTCAGTCCTCTGGTTATTATGGTAATCTTGATTCTCGTTCAGTTTGCGTGGTTTGGGATAGCTGTAATGAAGCTGAGCAAATACAACGAAGTTATTTCGATTGGGTTTACGATTGCTTCGATTTTGATGGCTTTGTTCGTCATATATCGGGACGAGAATCCCGCATATAAGATAGGATGGGTATTGCTGATATGTCTTTTCCCCATTCTCGGAACGACAATGTATGTTTTCTTTGGAAACAAGCGGCCATCAAGGCGTATCAAAACGAAGATTGACCCTGTGGAGGAAAAACACAAGGGTGATTTGAAACAACAATACAATCTGGGCGAGGTTGCCAGCAGCAGACTGATGCGGACGCTGAATTATGTTTCACAAAGGGGACCTTATCCTGCATGGGCAGGAACCAAAACGAAGTATTACGATCTGGGCGACAAAGCATTTATCGATATGCTGGAGGATCTGAAAAACGCAAAACACTTCATATTTATGGAGTATTTTATCGTCGGAACGGGATATATGTGGGACGAAATTCATAAGATACTCAAGCAGAAGGTGGATGAGGGCCTGGATGTGAGATTTATCTATGACGATTTTGGAAGCATAGAAAAGATTCCTATTACCTTTTTGAAGAGCCTTGAGGCTGAGGGCATAAAGACTGTTTCTTTTAACCCAATCAGGCCCATAGCATCTTTGGTATATAACAACAGAGATCACAGAAAAATCCTGGTTATAGACGGGTACATCGGATATTCCGGCGGATACAATCTGGCGGACGAATATATAAACAAAGTTCAGAGGTTCGGTCACTGGAAGGACACCGGCATTCGTTTGGAGGGGGAAGCCGTGTGGAATTTTACGGTTATGTTCCTCAACATGTGGAATTCTTTCAGACCTACGGAAGAGGATTACAGTATTTACAAACCTCATGTTCATCACAAGGAAGTGTTTGACAGTGACGGCATAATACAGCCTTATTCCGATTCGCCGTTGGACGACGAAAATGTAGGCGAAAATGTTTATTTTGAGATAATCAATCAGGCGGAGGATTATGTATATATTTTCACGCCGTACCTGATTCTCGATAACGAAATGATGACGGCACTTCTGCTTGCAGCAAAGCGCGGTGTTGATGTGAGAATCGTAACTCCGGCAATCCCGGACAAAAAAATCGTGTTCAGGCTTACGCGTTCGTATTATACGCCACTGATAAAAGCCGGAATAAAAATTTACGAATATACGCCGGGATTTATTCACGCGAAGAGTTTTCTGAGTGATGACAGGCTCGGTGTTGTGGGAACTATCAATCTGGACTACAGAAGTCTGTTCCTGCATTTTGAGTGCGGTACGCTAATGCTTGGCTGCAGCGCTTTATATGATTTGAAGGATGATTACAAGAAAACATTTGAAATATCAAAGGAGATAAAAGCAGAGGACTGCAAGACGACTTTCCTCGGTTTGCTCTTCGATGCGGTGCTTAGGGTACTGAGTCCGCTTATGTAAAAAAGGCGAAATCATTTGTGGGGCTGTCGCAGTAACTATTGTTTTTATGTTAATGCGACAGCCTCTTGCAATTCTGCCCAGCCCGACCCTTTGCAATTCTGCCTCGCCCGACCCTTTGCAATTCCGCTCAGCCCGACCTTTTGCAATTCTGCTCAGCTCGGCTAGGTCGCGCTTGAGCCGCCGGAGCTGCCTTGGGCTATTGGGACGGATCGGTCCGCCCGGCCCTTGCAATTCCGCTCAGCCCGACCCCCAGTGGCATTCGAGCTTATTGAGGTCGGTGTGGTTGATTAGTATCGACTACAGTGCAGGATTTAGCGCGGTTTGGTCGGGAGCTGTTGGGTTTGGTTGATTTCCGCCAGGGCTGGCTTGGTTGAGCCTTCGGGAAGGCTTCTCGGTCGACTGAAATCAACCACAAATGAGCCAAAAGCAGTATATATTCCAATAGTCGCAATCTGCGCTGTCATTTTCAGAGCTTGACTAAGCGCAGATTGCTACATCTTCAAATCGTACGGTAAAATTTGGCTTCAAAAACAGCGCAGATTTAAGTTTTGCAAAAGTGCGCTGAAATTCGAGCCAAATTCTCCTTCTAATATGGGTGAAAGGACACAAAAATCGGGGATTTTTGTTGAAAAATCAACATTTTCTAAGCGCAGATTTGAATTTTGACGATTTGCGCTGAGTTACAAGCGAAAAATGTAAGCGCAAATGGTTATGTTGATATAATGTGTGTAAATTAAATAAGCCATTGGCTCATCCTTTAGG
>CALHKP010000040.1 GCA_938034165.1 uncultured Clostridia bacterium
GGAGCAATAGAAAGAGGATTGATTTAGGACTATCCACCATAAAGTTGGAAGAGCCAAAATTATTTCTTTCATTTCTCTCTCCTTTTTTCTATATCAGATATAAATGCTGTGCACGCTTCAACTATTAGCGTGTTTTTTGATATCCCTCTTTTTATTTTTTCTTTCTGTATTAAGTTGTCTAATTCTATAGGTATTCGTAGAGTTATTCTTTTTTCCATCTCTTTTCTCCTTTATGGTGTCATATTGATGTCTATTATTTTATTATGACACCATCATAGTGTCAATATGTTTTTTGACTTTTCCTTATTTTGGTGCTATTATGACACTGAAAGGAGTTGCTTTATGTCAGATATAAAACGATTTACCTTTAGACTTCCAAATGATTTGTTCGATAGAATTAATTCTGTTGCTAATGATAATCACCGCTCTGTCAATGCTGAAATTATCGTTGCAATTGAAAAATATCTACAATCTTCGGAAGTATCTCAAGAGACTAAAGATAATTAGACTATTGATACTTATATTTGTCTCTTGACTCAATTCATATAACGCTTTATGTTGTTCGCTCGGCAACCTAAGCGTTATTTTTATTTCTTTCATCTCCGACCCTTTCCTTACTTCACATCAAGTTCTTGCAAATCTTATCTGCAAGATCCGGAATAAACCATTTCTTACATACTCTGTCCACATTTGCGTTATGCAGCTTGGCTGACGCTTTGCCTACGCTTATCCCATAAAATTTGGCAAACTGTGTGGTGCTTATCACGCATGCTCCGTCAGAGTATTCACGGAGCCGTCTTTCTAGTAATTGTTTGTCCATCGTGAGCCTCCTTTTGGTTATCTACTTAAAGTGAATAATTAAGGTAAAAAAATACGATTTATAGGCACTTTAACAATCTGACAATAAGTATTCAGCTGAGCAAAACTAGGCTTAACCTTGCCATTTTCCCAGTTGTTAACAGTCTTGTTAGATACGTGCATCAATCTCGCGATATCGCTCTGTGTCAGTTCTGCGTTAACTCTCGCCGCTTTCATACTGATTTGAAAATCGGCTTTTGTATTGTTCATGTGCTACCACCTCCTCGATTTGATAACTAGATTATACATTCACTTTAAGTTTATGTCAACACTAAAAGTGGATATATTTCTATTTTAGTGTTGCTATTTTTAAACTTTGGGTTTATTATTACATTATATGGAGGATAAAAAAAATGAGCGAAAAAGAATTTAACCAGGTGTTTGCGAACAACCTAATAAAATACTTAGAATTAAACGATATGTCTCAGAATGAACTTGCAAGAGCTCTAGATGTTTCGCCAACATCTGTAAATAACTGGTGTAGAGGTCTTAAAACGCCTAGAATGGATAAAGTTGATAAAATCTGTAGTCTGTTCCGAATTGAGCGCTCGGATCTTATCAACGAGTCAGAAAGCGAAGAGCTGTCATCTAAACAGTCATACTACCTAGATCCTGAAGCGGCGGAGATGGCTCAAGAGCTGTACGACCGTCCGGAGATGAGAGTATTGTTCGATGCAAGCCGAAAAGCCACTAAGGAAGATATAGAGCAAGTTGCTGACATACTGAAAAGATTGAGCGGAAAATAATAAGCGAGGTGTTGCGATATGGAGATGGTTAAGGTATACCTTATAGACCTTCCGGAAAGAGTTCATGGCCTGACAATATACCAATTCGATGACGGACAAGGCTATTACACAATAATAATTAACTCTAGGCTGTCCTGTGACATGCAAGCGGCAGCATATGACCATGAGATACACCATATTAATAATAATGATTTCGATAATATGTATCATGTCTCCGAGATGGAACTGCTGCGGCACGATATGGCGGTATAATCATAGTCGCTGCGATAACGCAGCGGAATGGTTTGGGATTGATTTAGACTGAGTAAATAATACATAAAATACATAATATTTCATTGACAAATACATAAATTATGTATTATAATAGTATTGTAAGGAGGTCGGAAATGAAAGGAAAAGAGCTAGTAAAATTGCTAAAGAAAAATGGATGGGAAGTTGAACGCATTAACGGAAGCCACCATGTAATGAAAAAAGGTAATAAAACTGAAATTATTCCAGTCCATAACACCGACATACCGAAAGGATTAGCCAATGCAATTTTAAAAAGGACGGGGCTTAAATGAAAGCCCTTGTCCGAATTGAAAGGAGATAAATATGTTAAACGTGTATCCAGCCATTATACACAACGAAGAGGCGTTCTGGGTAGAGTTTCCAGACTTGGAAGGGTGCAATACTTGTGGTAGCACTTTAGAGGAAACAATGGAACTTGCAAGCGAAGCATTAGGACTATATCTCGTAAGTCTAATTGAAAACAAGCAGGAGATTCCAGTTGCTTCAAACTTAAACGACATAAAACATGAAGATGGTTCTATAGTGAGCTATATAGCTACAGATGTTGACAAGTATCGCCGTAAAACAAAAGCGGTAAAAAAGACTTTATCAATTCCTCAGTGGCTTGCTGAAGAAGCAGAAGCAAATAATCTGAGCTTGTCAAAAGTCCTTCAAGACGGAATTAAAGCACAACTTCATTTAGGATAGTATCTTTGTGTTGAGTAAAACGGTCTTGCGTTAAGTAAAATTGTGCCGCGTTGAGTTAGAACTCGAAATTTACATACTGCCTGTAAACTGATATAATTAGTTTAATTTAAGGACTGGTTGAAGTATCAACCTACCTGTAGAGCTAACGGTACCTTTTCTAGTTCTACAGTGATTTAAGCCCCAGGCAGTAACTCTCTCTTCGCAAGGGATGTGGCGAACCTTGGGGCTTTTGTTTTGGAGATAAAAAAGACCCCGGACCCGAAGGTCACCGGAGTACGTTCCAAAGTTAATGTATGAGATATAGATCTCTTGATGTATATTAATAATAACATTAAATGAATGGTAACTCAACCGTTTATTCAGCTTATCGGTAAAGTCTCACGACAGTTCATAGAGTTTATTTGCAACAATTATAATAATATGCGTTACAATCATTGACAAATACAATTATATGTGTTATTATAATATTGTCAGGAGGTACTAATGAAAAGTTATTCATCTAGAGAAGTTATCAAAATGCTTTTAGAAGATGGTTGGTATGAAGTGAATGTGGTTGGTAGCCACCGCCAATTCAAACATCCTACTAAAAACGGAAGAACGACAGTGAAACATCCGGATAAGGATATCCCGATAAAAACACTAAAAAGCATTGAGAAGCAGTCGGGGCTAAAATTCAAATAGCCCCCGACCCGATGAATTTAATATACATATTAGGAGGTTAGAAAGATGAAAAAGATTGAGAGATATTTTTACCCAGCAATTTTTACTTATGAAGATGGCCAAGAAATTGCAGTAGAGTTTCCGGACTTGAATTGTGCCACAAGCGGTGTAAATGATGATGATGCCCTTTTATCTGCCAGGGAGCTTCTGGGGTGTGTTTTGTTCGGAATGGAAGAAGATAAAGAAGATATACCAGAACCTACTTCACTAGCGAATATTACAACAGAACCAAACGAAAGAGCTGTTTTGATTGACGTATATATGCCTTCTATTCGTCAGGCCAATATCAACCGTTCGGTCAATAGAACTGTAACTCTTCCGGCATGGCTTAACAGTGCGGCACTAGAACATAATATTAACTTTTCTCAGGTTCTTCAGGAAGCTTTAAAAGCGCAGCTTCATATGGGATAGAGTTAAATTAATCACATCGAATTTGATGTAATTAAAAAAACGCCCCTGTTGCAGCAGGAGCGAGTTAGGAAAGGGCTGTGTGGTACAGCCAAAAGCACACATTGATTGTATCATTTCGGCCCTTACTTTTCAATAGTAGGGGTATTTTTGTGCCCTTTTAGGAAGGAGGTTCTGCAATGCCAAAGACATACAAGATTAATAGGAAGTTTACTTACGAAGGTAAGCGGTACATTATCCATGCTGATACAGAACTTGAATATGCACAAAAGTATATGAAAAAGATTGAACAGCTTGAATCCGGACGGATCATCAAGGGCGGCAATACTCTATTGAACGACTGGGCTGACGAATGCATCAGAACCTATAAAACTAATATGAACTATACTTCATTGACCCGTTACGAAGGCAAGGTGAAAACTTATGTTCTGAAGCATATCGGCCACATGCAACTTAGGGATATTAAGCCTCTGCACTGTCAGCAAGTAATGAATGACAAAATAGGCAAAAGTAAAACTTGTATAAATGACACTTACCAAATTATGAACTTCTTATTTAAGCATGCCGTGTCAAATAATCTTATAGTTTCCAACCCAGCCAAAGACATCGTGAAGCCGTCCGGAACTACTAAAAGCAGAAGGTCAATCACAGAACATGAAAGAAAACATCTTTGGAAAGTCTGTACGACGAAGCGAAAATACTACATGTTTCTCTTAATGCTTTGTTGCGGATGCAGACCTTCGGAGGCATGCGAAGCGATGGGTAAGGATATACAGGTTATTGATGGATACTATTTATTACACATCAGAGGAACGAAAACAAACAATGCTGACAGGTTTGTGCCTATTCCTGATGAATTATACCAAATCATTAAAAACACGCCTAAAAATGAATATATTGCCGTTTACGAGACAAAAGGGAAAATCACAGAGTCAAACCGTAATCGTGTCTGGCAATCATGCAAAAGAGATCTGAATATTAGTATGGGATGTCGACTATATCGCAATCAACTCGTTCCGCCTTATCCGCTTGCTCCGGATCTGGTCCCGTATTGCCTGCGGCACACATACTGCACCGATCTAGCCAGAATGGGCATTGATATAAGGATCGCTCAGAAACTGATGGGTCATAGTGACATATCACTTACGGCTAACATATATACTAATTTTGATAATAACGATATTATCGAAGCTGCTAAAACGATAAAAATGCACAAAGGTGAGTCAAAAGGTGAGTCACTTTAAGGTCAAAAAAGGGCAAAAAAAGCATATATTACAAGACATGAATTGAAAAATATAAACAAACTAAAAGCCTTGAATCCACTGAAATATCAGCGTTTTCAAGGCTTTTTTCTTTGGTGTCCCTGAGAAGATTCGAACTCCCGACGCACGGTTTAGGAAACCGACGCTCTATCCCCTGAGCTACAGAGACACACTCTTTTTACAATATTATTTTATCACAAATTCCGGTTCTTGTGAACAGCTGCGCAAATATATAATTTTCATTTTTGCAAAACATCAAAAAAATGTTAAAAAACCCCTTGATTCCAATTGTTTTTTGTGATATATTTATAGAGCTATGCAAGTAGCAAAAATTATGCAACGGTGTAAACCTGAGCAGGAAAGAGGTACAAACATGAAGGAAGGAATCCATCCTGATTATAAGGAATGTAAAGTAACTTGCACATGTGGAAACACTTTTGTTACAAAATCAACAAAAGAAGAATTGAGACTTGATATTTGCTCAGCATGTCATCCGTTCTTTACAGGTCAGCAGAAGTTCATCAACCGTGGTGGACGTGTTGAAAAGTTCAAGAACAAGTACAACCTTGACTAATACACTAATAATCAGAAGACACCAAAACCGGAAAATTTATTTTTCCGGTTTTTTATTACACAAATCTATAGAATTTCTACCTAATTATATGGTAGAATGTATAGTTAGTTAGAAAACAATTTTTTGTTCAAATTTTAAGATATGAGGGAATATATATGTTTGATAAACTGGATTTTATAACTGATAAATATCAGGAAATGTCACTTAAGGTTTCTGACCCCGAAGTAATCAACAATCAGCCTCTCTGGCAGAAGTACATAAAAGAGATGGGCGAAATGGAACCGATCGTAAAAAAATACGAAGAATACAAAAAAGCAAAAGAAGATTTCAAAGAAGCAAAGGAAATCGTAGAAAACGAAAGCGATGAAGAACTTCGTGATATGGCTAAGATGGAAGTTTCTGAACTTGAGGATACTATCGAACAGCTTCAGCAGGAGCTTAAGGTTCTCCTTATCCCTAAGGACCCTAATGACGAAAAGAACGTAATCCTAGAAGTAAGAGCCGGAACTGGTGGCGAAGAAGCTGCTTTGTTCGGTCAGGACCTTCTCAGAATGTATATGCGTTATGCTGAACGTCACAGATGGAAGACTGAGCTGATGGATGTAAACGACACAGGTATCGGCGGAATCAAAGAAGCCGTTGTCCTAATCAAGGGTAAAGGCGCATACTCAAGACTCAAGTACGAGAGCGGTGTTCACAGAGTTCAGCGTGTACCTGAAACAGAATCAAGCGGAAGAATCCACACATCTGCTGCTACTGTAGCTGTGCTTCCTGAAGTTGACGATGTAGAAGTTGAACTGAATCCAAACGATGTAAGAGTTGACGTTTACAGAGCTTCCGGTAACGGCGGACAGTGCGTAAACACAACCGACTCAGCCGTAAGACTTACACACGAGCCAACAGGTCTTGTTGTAACATGCCAGGACGAAAAATCACAGATTAAGAACAAAGAAAAAGCTTTCAAAGTTCTGAAGGCAAGACTTTATGACCTGATGATTCAGGAACAGAACAAAGAAATTTCCGAAGCAAGAAAGAGCCAGGTAGGTTCAGGAGACAGAAGTGAAAGAATCAGAACTTACAACTTCCCGCAGGGTCGTGTTTCCGAACACAGAATCGGTCTCACACTATACAAGCTGGATTCTATTCTGGACGGAGATCTGGACGAAATCATCGATGGCCTGATTACAAGTGACCAGGCAGAAAAAATGAAAGCATTCTAATAAGCTTCATTTTAATTTGGTTTAAACCGGAAACAAGAAGGTTAAAAAATGATAACATCTTTACTGAAAGATACAAAAGAAGATATAAAAAAGGCTGCCGAAATAATTGCTTCGGGCGGCCTGGTTGCTTTCCCTACGGAGACTGTGTACGGGCTAGGAGCAGATGCTCTGAACGCCGATGCGGTTTCTAAGGTTTATGCAGCAAAGGGAAGACCATCGGACAATCCAATGATTGTCCACATATCATCAACAGATGATATCCCAAAACTCACAGATGAAATCACAGCCGACATGAAGACTTTGATGGATGCTTTCTGGCCGGGTCCTATGACTATGATTGTAAACCGAAAGCCGATTATACCGGATGTAACTACGGGCGGGCTTGATACTGTAGGAATCAGAATGCCGGATAACGAAACAGCAAGACTTCTGATAGAAATGTCAGGATGTCCCATTGCGGCTCCTAGCGCGAATCTTTCCGGTAAACCTAGCCCAACAACATACAAACATGTTGTTGAGGATTTGGAGGGAAGAATCGACGCAATCATCATGAGTGGAGACTGCGAAGTGGGCATAGAGTCTACAGTCATTGATATGACAGGTGAAACTCCTATGATACTGCGTCCGGGGGGAATCACTAAACAGATGATAGAGGGAACTCTCGGAAAAGAGATTCTTTTGGATCCGACACTGAACAAGAGACCCGATCTTTTTAATAACAACCTCAAGCCTAAGGCCCCAGGCATGAAATACAAACACTATGCTCCGGAAGCAAAGGTTGTCCTCTACGATGGCGAACCTAAAGAGGCACTGGGCGCAATGCAGTCAGAGAAGAAAAGGCTCGAATCGGAAGGAAAAAAAGTTTCACTTATCTTCTTTGACAAAGGAGAAGATAAAAAAGCGGCACACGAACTCTTTGCTCGCCTCAGACTTGCAGATTCTGAAAATGCCGACTTCATACTTGTTAATACTTTAGCTGAGGAAGGCCTTGGATTTTCTGTTATGAACAGAATGCTGAAATCAGCCGGTTATAACATAAAAAAAATTTAAATTGCGGAGGTAACGCTATGATAATCGCACTTGCCGCTGACCACGGTGGATATGAACTAAAAAATGCCCTTAAAGAACACCTCAGAGAAAGAGGTGACTGTAAGGTTGTCGATCTGGGTACTAACTCTTCTGATTCTGTTGATTATCCGGAATACGGAAAAGCATGCGGAGAGGCTGTAGCCTCCGGTAGAGCCGACAAAGGCATCGTATGCTGCGGAACAGGCATCGGAATCTCAATTGCAGCAAACAAGGTAAAGGGAATTCGCTGCGGACTTTGCACTTCTGTGGAAATGGCAGAACTGACAAAGAAGCACAACAATGCAAACATTCTTGCACTGGGAGGCAGAACAACACCTGTTGACCTTGCAATCAAAATAACTGACGCGTGGCTGGACACAGAATTCGAAGGCGGCCGCCACGAAAGAAGAACTAAAATGTTAGACGAAATGTAAAAAAGGAGAAATATTATGGGTAAGGTATATGTATTTGATCATCCGTTAATTCAGCATAAGGTTGCTTTGATGAGACAGAAGGAAACAAGTGTCAGAGACTTCAGAGCACTGGCAAAGGAAATCGCTATGCTTATGGGCTTTGAAGCTACAAGAAGCCTTCCTCTAGAAGAAGTTGAAATCGAAACACCTATGTGCAAGACTAAGGTAAACATGCTCCAGGGAGAAGATATTGCTATCGTTCCTATCTTGAGAGCAGGTCTTGGTTTTGTTGACGGAATGCTTGAGCTCGTTCCTAATGCAAAAGTTGGTCACGTAGGTCTTTACAGAGACCCTGAAGCACACGAACCTGTTGAATACTACTGCAAGCTCCCTACTGATATCGAAAAAAGAAAGATTTTTGTAGTTGATCCAATGCTCGCTACAGGTGGAAGTGCGGCAGCTGCAATCGACTTCATCAAAAAAAGAGGAGGCAAAGACATCATATTCATGTGTCTGATTGCTGCTCCTGAAGGTATCGAAGCTCTGCAGAAGGCTCATCCTGACATTGACATTTTCATCGCTGCAAAAGACGAATGTCTGAATGAAAACGCTTACATTCTTCCGGGTCTTGGCGATGCAGGCGACAGATTATACGGAACAAAATAGTTACTTTATTTTCTTATTTTAAATTCAGGCGCTTTTGCGCTACTATTAATTACAGTAAAACATATATTTTTTACATAAATCGAGAGAGAGGTTTTCCAATGAAAAATTTCATTCCAGACAACGTGAGCAAACACGATAATGTCTTTGATGTGCTACAAGAAAGAGGCTTTATTGAGCAGACTACTGATGCGGAAGCGATCCGTGAGCTGCTAGGAAAAGAAAAAATCAAATTCTATATCGGTTTTGACCCTACAGCTGACTGTCTTCATGTAGGCCACTTTATGCAGGTTATTATCATGATGTATATGCAGAAGTACGGTCACACTCCTGTTGTTCTCCTCGGTGGCGGAACAGGAATGGTTGGAGACCCTTCAGGCAGACAGGACATGCGTCAGATGATGACTGTTGAAACAATCGACAACAACTGCATGCAGTTTAAGAAGCTGTTTGACAAATTCATCGACTTTGATGATGAATGGAAATACGAAGGAAATAACGGAGTTTACGCTCCCGGACACCAGAATAGACAGCCACTTCCGGGCAAGGCTATCTCTGTAAACAACGGACACTGGCTGCGTCCTCTCAACTATGTTGAGTTCGTTAGAGAAATCGGAACACACTTCAATGTTAACAATATGCTTAGAGCAGAATGCTTCAAGCAGAGAATGGAAGGCGGACTTTCATTCTTCGAATTCAACTACATGCTTATGCAGTCATACGACTTCATGGTTATGGCAAGAGACTTTGATGTAAAAATGGAATTCGGCGGAAACGACCAGTGGTCAAATATCATCGGCGGTGTTGACTTGACTCGTAAGATGATTGACAAGCAAGTTTTCGGTATGACTTTCTCACTTCTTACTACTTCAGAAGGAAAGAAAATGGGAAAAACTCAGAAGGGTGCTCTGTGGCTTGATCCTAAGAGAACTTCACCTTACGAATTCTTCCAGTACTGGAGAAACGTTGCTGACGCTGACGTCGAAAAATGCCTGAGAATGCTTACATTCCTTCCTATGGAAGAAGTTAAGAGACTGGCTTCACTGGAAGGCGCAGAAATCAACAAGGCTAAGGAAATCCTTGCATTCGAAGTAACTAAGCTGGTTCACGGCGAAGAAGAGGCTCAGAAGGCACTTGATGGCGCAAGAGCTGCATTCGGCGGTGGCGGAAGCTCAGAAAACATTCCTTCAACAGAAATCGAAAGCGCAAAATTCGAAGGAGAAGGTTACGGTCTGATTTCACTGATTAAGGACCTTGGACTTGTTCCAAGTAACGGAGAAGGAAGAAGAACTATTGAACAAGGCGGACTTTCCGTTAACGGAGAAAAGGTTACAGACACTAAGCTGACTGTAACTGCTGACATGTTCAAAGACGGCGAACTTCTTATCCAGAAGGGAAAGAAAAAGTTCCACAAAGTAATTGTTAAATAGATTACGTTTTTAAAAAATAAACCTGCAGTGCGGTGATTCGGGTGCATACTCGGTTTCACACGCCTTGCAGGTTTTTATTATTCAGTTTCATATTCTTCTACTTCTTCAGGTTCATGTATGTCTATATTAGGCAGAAGCTCTATATAAAAGTCAGGATAAGTGTCTGCCAACACATCTTCCAGCGCCATGATGCACTCGCTTTGCATCTTCCCAAAACGCTTAAGAGATACTTTGTCGTCTTTGAATGTGATATATACGCTTATCCATATTTTTCTGCCGGTTCTCACAATATCAAAGTAAACATCCGAATATCTGTCGCCTTTTATGGTCTCATACACGCAGTTTTTTATCTGCTCCGTAAGTTCTTCCTCCGGAGGCATCAGAATCAGATCTCTCAGCGCATGAACCACCATCTTAAGCGGTACCGGAATCATAAACAGTGAAAGCACTATAGTGATTACCTGATCAAGATAAGGTGTAAAAGCAGCAAAACCCTCAGCTGTTATAAACTTAGGTGAAAAGAAGGCTACCGCCATTCCGAGGGATGCGACGCAATCGATTCGCCAGGATTCAAGCTCCATTTCTATCAAAGGAGAGTTGAGAGCGTCGTTCTTTTTACTCAGATATATGGATACGGTAAACCCCAGCACTGCAGCAAAGAGTTCAAAGTAAGCAACCAGCCCAAATGATATTATGTGTCCTCCGTTAAGCATAATATTAAGGTTATTCAAAATAAGTCCCACGGTAACAGCTGTCATAGCAATCCCCTTTATCAGTACGAATACCGTCTCAAACTGCATGTAACCGAAAGGTCTTTGTTCAGTAAGAGGCTTGTACAGAAGAGGAATCAGAAAAATCGACGGCAAAAGCATCACAAACTCCACACCGTCATAAACCGCATCCAGAAGGACTGCCTGGGAGCCAGTCCACACCGCCATGACTATTTCTATTATTACAAAGGTAACGTTTCCATAAATTGATATGGACATCGCCTGTTTCTCTCTTTTTTGTTCAGTTAACATTTAATTTCCCTCTTTTCCGATTTATACTTTACCACATTAACTGCTGCCTTCCAAATGTGCAGATTGTGTGAAGCTAACAAAAATTGGCAAAATTTGAATAAAAATCAACACATATTTTATCAAAGTGTGGTAAAATTATTCATAATACTATCGAGAGGAGTCTTGTATGAACGGATTAACTCACAGAGAAGTCGAAGAACGTTTCCAAAAGGGGCTCGACAATGTCCAGGTCAGTTCTTCCACGCGAACAATTAAACAGATTATAAAGGATAATACCTTTACATACTTTAACCTTATTTTCACAGTGCTTGCAGTTCTTCTGGTAATTGCAGGATCATTTAAGGATCTCAGTTTTATGCTGGTTGTCCTTGCCAATACAGCCATTGGTATAGCTCAAGAAGTCCGATCAAAGAATACACTGGACAAGCTCAAACTCATGAAAATGCCCCGGTCTCATGCCATAAGGGATGGTGCAGAGGTCGAAATACCTGTTGAACATCTCGTTTTGGACGATGTGGTTATACTTCGCGCAGGAAGTCAGATTCCGGCGGATGCAAAGGTTATTCAGGGAAGCATCCAGGTAAATGAAGCTCTCATTACAGGTGAAGCAGATGAAATCATCAAAACACCCGGTTCGGAGCTGCTGTCCGGAAGCTTTGTTGTCTCAGGGGAATGTATCGCACAGCTTACTGCAGTAGGCGCAAGTTCATACATTTCCAAACTGACAATCGAAGCAACGAAAGACAAACAGGGTGAAGACTCCGAAATGATAAAATCCCTAGACAGACTGGTTAAAGTAATCGGAATCATCATCATTCCAATCGGTGTGGTCATGGTAGTTCAGGAATGGTTTATCCTAGGCGGTGGATTCTCATCCAGCATAGTTTCCATGGTTGCAGCTGTTCTCGGAATGATACCGGAGGGGCTCTACATCACAGCAAGCATCGCGATGGTTGTAAGCGCCATGAGACTTGCAAAAGCAGACGTTCTTGTCCAGAACATGAAATGCATAGAAGCCCTTGCCCGCGTCAACGTTCTTTGCGTTGACAAAACCGGAACAATAACAGAAAACGAAATGAAGGTAGACAGTTTCCGCGTTATGACAGAGCAAGTCAGCGAAGGCGAGGCAGTCAAAATGATTTCTTCACTGGTTCACCAGCAGAGCAAAGACAACATTACAATGGCTGCAATGCAGGAATATTTCACTTCATTTGCAGGAACATCTGCAGACAGCGTATGTCCCTTCTCTTCGAAATACAAATACTGCGGCGCGACATACGGAGGAAGTAGCTTTGTTCTCGG
Organism: uncultured Clostridia bacterium; assembly: GCA_938034165.1. Taxonomy (GTDB): domain Bacteria; phylum Bacillota; class Clostridia; order Peptostreptococcales; family Anaerovoracaceae; genus CALHKP01. The sequence goes on from CALHKP010000040.1 coordinate 12,665, forward strand.
AGCACCGGAATATATTCTCAGAGAGGATTTCGGCAGATACGAAAAACAGATTTCTGAAATGAGTGAGCAGGGTTATAGAGTCCTTGCATTCGCCCATACCTCAGAAGCACCAAAGGGACAACCTCTGACGGAACCTGTTAACCTTATTGCGTTGGTATTTCTTACAAACCCAATAAGAAAATCTGCAAAAGAGACATTTGGATTCTTTGCCGACAACGGCGTTGATGTAAAAGTTATCTCAGGCGACAACCCTGTTACAGTATCAAACGTAGCAATAGAAGCCGGCATAAAAGATGCCCACAGATATATAGACGCAAGAGAACTGGTTACAGAGCGCGCTGTAAGTGAGGCAATCGAAAGCTACACAGTATTTGGCAGAGTTACCCCTGAGCAAAAGCGTATGTTCGTCAAAGCTCTTCAGAAAAAAGGAAAAACAGTAGGAATGACCGGAGATGGCGTAAATGATATACTTGCACTTCGTGATGCAGACTGCTCCGTTGCAATGGCATCCGGAAGTGAAGCCGCATCTAACGCAGCACAGCTAGTGCTCATGGATTCAAACTTTTCCAAGATGCCGTCAGTTGTTGCAGAAGGAAGACGCGTTGTAAATAACATTCAGCGAGCGGCCTCCCTTTACCTGACGAAGAACATTTTCTCACTGCTACTTGCAGTTTTCACCATGATAAATGTTCTTGCATACCCGCTGAAACCTTCGCAGATTACTTTGATTAGTATGTTCACCATCGGTGTGCCATCATTTATAATTTCTCTGGAGCCAAACAAGGATTTGATAAAAGGAAGGTTCCTGCTAAACGTCTTCAAGACAGCTGCTCCTGCGGGTCTCACCACCTTTATAAGTGTCAGCTCCCTTGTGGTTTTCGGTAACGTCTTTGATATAAACCCTCAGTGCATCTCCACATCAAGCACAATGCTTGTAGCTCTCGTAGGATTTATGATTCTTGCAAAAGTTATAGGAACAAAGGATTTACTACACAAACTCATTATCATCGGAATGATTGCCGGAATGGGGGCATGCATTATATTCATCCCTGAAATGTTCGGAATAACCACTATTTCCCAGCAGGCAGCTATGCTTCTGACAGTATTTCTGATTGCAACAGAAAGCATATTCAGATACATACACAAGTTCATCGCTTTGGTCAAAAGTATTGGCAGAAAGAAGGAACCTCAGCTTTAAAAACAATACAAGGAGGAAATGCTATGATTAAAAGATCGGTCGCACCCGGAAAAAAAAGTAAAATCAGGCGTATTATCATGAATTCCGCCATGGATTTATTCGAAGAACGGGGAATAGAAAATGTAAACTTCAACGATATCGCTCTTGCATCAGGAGTGTCAAGAACTACTGTTTTCAACTATTTTTCGACTATGAGCGTGCTTCTCACAGCTCTTACCGAACAGGAAATCATCGATATAGAGGATTACTGTCTCAAACAGGAGAAAGAATCAGGTGTACGAGACGTAAAATATGTATTTGAACAGCTGATAGACGATCTTTGTCTATATCCTAAGCTGCTGGCAGAAATGACATACACTACAATCCTCAGAAACTCCGAAAAAAACCCTGTAAAAAACGTAGAACTCATCGTTCTTGAACGTGTCGGTGACGAAAATAAGATGATTCTTCTGATGGGGGCATTTTACGGTATCATGAACCATGTTCTGGTTGAGAATGTTGAACTAGACAAAAAAGCTCTCATGAAGCAGATGTACAGCTACATAGACCTGATTATGAACAGCTAAAAAAACAAATGACACAAAAGTCTCTCAGTGCTATAATTTAACGATAGACTTAAAAAACTATACTAACGGAGGTTGGGATAATCCCGAAAGAGACAATGAAATTAAAATTTTACCTGGCCCTTTGGGCTGCCAAGTTTTCTACCTTTGTCCTCAAACTCATGGGAAGAGAACAGGATGACAGACCGGGCATACTTATTTACAAAATATGCGACGATTTTCTGAAATACGTCGCTAAACCAAAGATTACAGTTGCAGTAACAGGCACAAACGGAAAAAGCACCGTTTCCAGCCTTATCACAGACATCCTGAGAGAGCAGGGATACACCGTAAGCTACAACGATTGGGGCGCAAACCTTAAGGCAGGTCACTGCTTCCTCATGTCAAGATCCGTAAATATCTTCAACAAGCCTGTTGTCGATGCTGCAGTACTGGAAGTTGACGAAAAAACATCCATTGATAACATGTCACTTCTTCAGCCTGATTACTTTATTGTAACGAATATCTGCCGAGACTCTATGAGAAGAAACGGACATCCACTCTATATCAAGCAGTGCATCCAAAACACTCTCGACAGCCTCGACGAAACTATGGTAATACTCGATGCAGATGACCCTATAAGCGGTCTTCTTAAGCCAAAAGAAGGTCACGGCATTTACTTCGGCGTAGACAAAGAACAGACGGAACCTATTCCTCAATACAACATTCAGGATTTCACAGTCTGCCCTGTGTGCCACAAAACTCCGGAGTACATACACCATCACTACCTGCACGTAGGAAAAATTCACTGTCCAAACTGCGGCCTCACATCACCTGATGCCGATTTCGAAGGTTTTGATTTTGATCCTGAAAACAGAACAATTATGGTCAGAGAAAATGATGGCAGCGAATTCAAGTATAGCTTAGGCTCAAGCTCTGTTTTCAACGCTTTTAACTATATGGCCGTAATTTCATACTTCCGCTCAAGGGGAATGAGTAAAGAAGACCTTCAAATGTACCTAAACAAAGTCGCTCTGCCTGCATCACGAGAAACAAAGTGCGTTATAAACGGCATAGAAATCTATACAAACATGTGCAAAGGCCAGACAGGAAGCTCTGCATCAGTAGTTTTTGAATATCTTTCAAAAGAAGATGCAAACATCGAAATCGTTCTTCTCGTAAACGAAGAATACGGTCATCTCGATGGCAACGAAACAATTACATGGTTATACGACGTAGACTACGAACTGCTCAAGAGTGACAACATCAAGAGAATCCTTGTAGGAGGTCCTATATATGCCGATTACAAGCTACGTTTCAAGATGGCAGGTCTTCCTGACAAAAAGGTAGTCTGCATAGAAAACGAAGACGAGCTTATAGATTACGTTACATTTGACGATATAGACAGAATCTATGTCCTTCACGAAGTAAACTGCGTAACAAAAGGCCGCCTGCTAAAAGAAGCCATAGAAAAGAAGTTAAGGGAGGAGAAATAGATGAAAATTGAAGTACTGTTTCCCGAATTAGTCGTTCTGTTTGGCGAGTCGGCAAATGTAAAATATCTGCAAAAATGCGTTCCTGAAGCCGAAGTAGTATACACACGCAACCACGAAAAACCTGCCTTTACAGAAGGTGATGTAGACTTTGTTTATGTGGGATCCATGTCTGAGGAATACTACGAAATCGCTCTTGAGACGCTTCTGCCTTACAAAGAAGCCTTAGAAAAATACATCGAAGAAGGCAAAGTATTCCTTGCAACAGGAAATGCCATAGACCTTTTCGGAAAAGAAATCCGTTGGGGAGAAAAAACTATCCCTGCGCTGGGACTGTTTGATTTCTATTCTGTCGTTGACAGAGATAACAGACACAACTCATGGTTCCTTGGCGAATTCGAAGACATGAAAATTGTAAGTAACAGAAGCATCTTCTCACGCCAGTACGGAGGAGAAGACACGCCTTTCATCAAAAAGCTAGGAGGCTTCGGCATGAACGATTCAACCGATATCGAAGGTGTTCGCAAGAATAATTTCTACGCAACATCTCTTCTCGGACCGTTCCTGATTACAAATCCGCTGTTCACAAAACACATCCTCAAGGAGATGGGAACCGACGGAACACTCTGGAACGAAGACATAATCATGGAAGCCTACAGCAACCGCCTGGCAAAATTCACAAAACCAAATCCAAGATTTGTAATGAACGACCACGGTTGATTAATCCAAAAAATTACAATGCCACCGGAAAACCGGTGGCATTTTTCGTCTCATGTTATTTACCGTATTATTCGTTCATAACCTTTTCAAATACGTGTCTTGAGCCCATTCCGTCAGGATGATGCTCAGGGAAATTATAGAACACGTGACCCGGATATTCGTTTCCTTCTATTAGACACGGTCCTTTTACCGATACTGCAACATCCCAGCCTACATATCTCACTTCAGGTACAAATGTAGCCGCATCCAGAACCATCTTTCTGATTTCGTCAAACTGCGGAACCTTAAATCCTACAATTGACTTGTGAGTTATAGGATGCTGGCTGTAAGCGTTATTTTCCCCATCTACAGCAGGACAGGAAATCACACCTGTTTCTATATCAATAGGAGTCAGCATACCACCGTTACAGAAATTATCCACAACGCCGTCTCTTCCCATTCTCAGATATGCTGCAATCAGCGTAACCTTACCGTCCTTGACAAAGGTAATAGCTCTTATGGTATTTACGCTTGTAGGATTCAGAGCAGCCATTTCTTCCACCTGAATGATTCGTTCCTCTGCAAGGTAAGGAATCACATCCTTACTCTGATCAAAGGATTCCATAGTCGCAGGGAGCTTCTTGACTCCGTCTCCGTGAGTTCCGTCAATCGGCTTTATGATGAAGTCTTCTTTTCCTTCTATAAATTTTTCAAACAAATCTCTCTGATTCTCGTTTTCAATCAAAACCCAGTCTCTCTTGAGATACTTTTCAAATTTTTTGTTAAACTCAGCTTTGTCCTGGAAAAAATGCACGTAATCAAAATCATTATATTTTACCACGTACTGGTTATTTACACCTCTTGTTATAACATCTTCTCTCTGCGCTTTGTTCATATTGTACATTGCTGCATTCATGTAATCTATGTAACCCGCCTGGTATTTCAATCCGCAATGAATCACATCAAAGAACAGCCCCACACTGTTTTTGCCTGATTTTTCATGACACACCTTAACTGTATCAAATAACTGTTTATAATTCATTCCCAGGATACGACCTGCTAAAAATTTTAGTTTACCCATTGTTTACCTCTTCCTTATATATTCCCATTTCCGAAGCAGAGAAGCTTTCACTGCCGCCGGATTCTTTTCTGTACACAATAATATACAATTATACATCAAAGCCTCTCAAAATTCCACTGTTTCCAATGATTTGATAGCAGATTTAAGAATTTTGTCCGGTGCAAAAAAACAATATCTATGCAATTTTGAAGCCAATTTTCACTAATTTTCTGAGCTGAAAAATTTTATTAAATTATTAAATAATTGTGTTGATTATGTATACTTTGTATAGTACAATGAAGAAACATTGTTAAATTATGGACAAATAAGCTGTGGCCTATATGGCACATTGTTTAGGAGGAAAATTATGTATAAGTTATCTGCTATTAGCGAAGAGTATAAGAAAAAACTGATTACTGCAGATCAGGCAGCAGCTATGGTTAAGAACGGCGACAGACTTCACTTTGGTCTTGGCTGCGGAACAGTTGTAGATATCGATGAAGCCTTGGCAAAGCGCGCTGACGAACTCAGAGGACTCGAAGTTGTTACTACTGTTGGTATCAGACAGGAACCTTTCAAGCTCTATCAGGCTACAACTTCAAATGAACAGGTAAGATTCGCATCAGCTCACTTCAGTGGCGCAGACCGCAAAATGAACAAGGATGGACGCTGCTGGTACGTTCCAATGACATTCAGAGAATTACCTTCATACTGGACACAGAACGATAACGGATTTGATATCGCATGTCTTCAGGTTACACCAATGGACAAATACGGAAACTTTAACGTAGGCCCACAGGTTTCAGATATCATCGGCGTTCTCGCTTCAGCGAAGATGGTAATCGTAGAAGTAAACGAAAATATGCCTCACGCACTTGGTTATCAGACTCAGCTCAACATCGCGGACGTTGACTTCATCGTTGAAGGAAGCAACACACCGCTGGCTGAACTCCCAACTAAGCCTGCATCAGAAATAGATAAAAAAATCGCTGCACATGTTGTAGAAAGAGTGCAGAATGACAGTACACTTCAGCTTGGTATCGGAAGCCTTCCTCTTTGCATAGGTACTCTGCTTGCAGAATCCGACATCAAGAACCTAAACGCACATACAGAAATGTTTGTAGATGCTTATGTTGACCTGTACGAAGCAGGAAAAATCTGCGGAAACAAGCCAATTGACAAAGACCAGATGTTATACACATTTGCAGGCGGAACAAAGAAACTGTACGATTTCATCGACGGAAATCCTATCTGCTGCAACGCTCCTGTTGACTACATCAACGATGTAGGCGTTATCGGAAGCATCGACAGGTTCGTTTCAATCAACAGCTGCATCCAGGTTGACCTTTACGGACAGGTTTGCTCAGAATCAGCAGGATTCCAGCAGATCAGCGGAACAGGCGGACAACTTGACTTCGTAATGGGCGCATACAAGTCAAAGGGTGGACAGAGCTTCCTCTGCACACCATCAACAAGAGTTCGTTCTGACGGAACAGTTGAATCACTTATTGCTCCAACACTGACACCTGGATCAATTGTTACTACACCTAGAACTGCTACTCACTACATCGTTACAGAATACGGTGCAGCTAACCTAAAAGGTAAATCAACATGGGAAAGAGCTGAACTTCTTATCAACATCGCTCATCCTGATTTCAGAGATGACCTTATCAAGCAAGCAGAAAAGAACGGAATCTGGAAGAACACAAGCAAACGTCTGTAATATCATTTCACAGCAAGCAAAAGCACGACCGACCGGTCGTGCTTTTTTGTTTGTTATGTGTTGCCACACGCTTATTTAGAAAGGTCAGTATTAATCATTTATCAGTTTACATCATTTCTTGCAAGTATCGCCGCAGGAGATTTTCTGAGGGTTCCGAATACCGGCAGAAGTCCCGCAAGCATGTTAAACAAGAATACAATCAGAAAACTTGTAATAAATACAGCCGGATTCATGACAAACTTGTCACCTATATACGAAATCTTAGTTGCCGCATTTATTATATATGCCATTATTCCCATGAACGGAATAGCTGTTACTGTTGTGATTGCAAAGATTTCTCCGCTGAACATCATGTATATATCCCTCTTCTTGAGACCTATGGCTCTCAGTACACCGATTTCTCTTATTCTCGAGAGGAATGATGCTCTCAGTATCAGATATATCTCTATCAGAGAAATTATAACCATTACAGCAGCCATAACAATTGTCGTGAAGACTTCACGCTTCATGGAGTTCACATACTTTTCTCGGTCCTGAGCATATCTGTCGATTACTCGTATTTCTCCTCCGGAAAGCTCTTCAAATGTAACGGCTTTGTCCGTCGGTGAAATCATCAGGTTCTTCATTCCCGTAATCGTAGCGTAATCCTTGGTGCTGTCATTTACATACATAGTGGTTCCGTGTCTCTTGTCATGGTAGAATCCGACTACGGTAAGCTTGGTTCCGTTCACCTTTTCGTCAATTGTCTTGCCGATAGCCACATCTTCTATACGATTTTCGTCTAGTATGACTTCGTAGTCGTTAACCGGAGCTCTTCCTCTTACGATAGAGATTTCGCCTTTGTTTTCTACAAGGCTATATGCCACAATCGGCACTGATGAACCTCCCGACTCAGAATCCATGTCGCCGGTTTCATCTGACGGATTACTGTAACCGATTATTTTCAGAAGCATTTCGTTGTTTGCATATATGCAAGGGCTTCCTTCGTCTGCAATCCCTGTAATAACAAAGGGATCAAGTCCGCTGAGTGTAAGTTTTCTCCCCAGAAGCTTTTCAGGTGTATCTATTCCGATTCCGGAAGCGTTATAATCCTTGGTTATTTTCTTTGCCAGCATATTGTCGATTACAAGTTCATATGGATTATCTGTCTTTTCCCCATACAGAAGAACTGCATCCTTCAACATTTTCTTGTCAGCCAGTGAACCACTGAGACTCGTCTTTGCCTGTGTTGTTTGGAAATAGTCATTCAGAGGCATTGTGAATGTAACCAGCGAATCTCCCGGAAGCACGTAATTCACACCTTCCATGTTCTTGTATTTGTTATACTTTTCCATAGTCAGCTTGCCAGTATTGGCTTCTAGATAATTTTCATTAACCTGGACAAACTGATCGTTCTTTACTTGCAAAATTCCCGCAACATTGCTCACTGCATAGATAACAAAGCATGTTGCAAGAACAAATCCGATGAGAAGTATTTTCTTGATTACTGAGAAACTCTTCAGCTTTTTGAAGCCGTCAACCAGAGATCTTCCCGGTGTGAATATCGGTGTGTATTTTTTCTTGGATTTCTTTCCATCAACAAAATCATCAAGATGGAATTCGTACTCTTCGTAAACATCCTTTGAAATCTGTCTGTAATGGTCGTCTATGAGCTCTACAGACTCCGAGCCCATGGAAAGCTTACGCCCCATATCGATATACAGATTATTGTCTTTTACGACTACTTTTATGTTCAGATTCTCAGGTTCCTCGTCTGAGTAAACCTGAATGCTAATGCTGTCGGAATCCAGCTGAGTCATATGGGGCATGTCCTGCAGATATATTTTATTTTCTATCCTGTAGTCCAACTTCCCATCATGGTTGTTTTCTCTGTCGCCGACTATTTTTCCGTCCACGATATCAATAATTCTGTCTGAGTAAAATTCCGCAATGTCACGTTCGTGAGTGACCAGAATTACAAGCTTTTCTCTTGAAATAGCCTTGATTATATTCATAATCTCGATAGTGTTTCCGCTGTCGAGGTTTCCGGTAGGCTCATCGGCAATGATGACCTTAGGGTTTTTTACGATGGCTCTCGCTATACCCACACGCTGTCTTTCACCGCCGGAAAGTGTCTTTGCAGGTCTATTTCTGTATCTGTCTATGCCGACTTTTCTCAGGACGTACATTACTCGTTCTTCTATAACCTGTTTGTCCTTGTAACCCATCATTTTCAGCACAAGAGCTACATTTGCAAAGACTGTGGCATCTTCTATCAGATTATAGTTCTGGAAAATATATCCTATATTGGCATTTCTTATGTCATCTCGTTTTGAACTGAGACGCGATGTGATTTTATCACTGTTTATAAAAATCGTTCCGCTGTCTACTTTGTCCAGGCCGCCTATGGCATTGAGCAAAGTTGTTTTTCCGCATCCTGAGTTTCCGAGGAAGGTGACAAGACCTTTGTCATCCAGCTCAACAGAAGTATTGTCTATCGCTTTGATTTCGTTTGACTTCCCTTTGTTAAAAGATTTTCTGACATCTGTTAATCTTATCATATTCTACACCTCCTCCTTGTATGCGTTCATCGCTGTCTTTTTGAACATCTGAACCGCGTATCTTCTTGCAAGAAGCAGTGCGATTACGCACAGTACCGCATAGAGAAGAATGTAGTTGGACGGTTCTATGTAAAGAATCATGTCGTCTATGAAGTTAGGCACTTTGATGTTGCCCATTTTTGCCAGATTAATGAATCCGTAGCAGAGTACAAATGCAATATTAAATACCACAAACAGGTCAATTGTAAGTATTCGACTGCAATCCTTCTTGGAAGCTCCAAGCATTCTTATTGTTGAGAAGTAAACGTTTCTCGATTTGAATATCAGCTTGATTACAAAGTATGAAATAAAGAACATGAATATCAGCAACGCTGCCATTACCGCAACTCTTATTCCGTTTGTAATCATTATCATCATCTGATACTGAGAGTTAACTGCTTTGTTTATGTACAGACAGTTATATCCCGCATCTTCACAGGCTTTGATTGTGTCGTCTGCTTTCATCAGCTTTGACATTATGATTGAGGTCTGGAAAGTTCCCTTGTCATAGAGTCTTGGCATGTCTTTTGGATTGATATAAACCGCTGCTTCCATGCTGTCTTTTGGAATTCCCAGAAGTTTTTCTACGTTATCTGAGTTATATACCGCGGCTACTGTAAAGTCCTCTGTATCATCAAAGTAGATATTGCTTGTTCTTATGGTGAAGTCTTTCCATTTTGCTGCTGAGTATGGATAATATTCCGCAAGTTCTTGAGGAATGTACACGTAACCTTCAGGTACCCAGTCACTGGCATAAACAGGATAGTAGCCCTTTGCTGAATCTTTCGGGATTATGCTGTTTGCAAAGATGTATTCGTGATTGCAATGTTCAGCCACATAAGATCTGAGAATTTCATTTTCTGTGTCTTTATTTACGGCAAGGTATCCGTCATAGTAGAAGGTATTGCTGCTGAGTTCAGACGCCTGCTCCTTTGTCAGATATGCGTATCCGACAATTTTTATTTTTTTGCCGTACATTCCCGAGCGTTCCACATTGATTTCGCTGTTGAGAAGACTGTCGCTAATCAGCGTATCCATATATGAGCCTTTTTCTGTTACGAGTACTCCCTCAAAAGGTGCTTCCGGCATTCTTCCACCTGCTAATTTGTTTTTAAGACTGGAAATGTCTGTCATCTGGGTTGAGAAGTAGGCTTCTTCTGTACTCAAATCTACAGTTGTATCAAGCATCACATCGTTTTCCACAACTTTTTTTACATTTGGAAGCGCCGCAAGAGTCTTGAGGTCTTCTTCTGTAAAAGCGCTCTTGTCTTTTTTCGTGATTACAAGTCTGTCAGGCGATGTGCCGTTGAAATATTCGCTGTATCCCATGGAATAATTAAGGGTTTTCATCTGCTTGTATCCTGTGTATGCCGAGAAAGTTCCCATGCACAGGAAAATGAAAACGAATAAAAGCAACACAAACTTGGTAAAGATGTTCACAGAATTTCGGCCGCCCAACCTGATTGTATTTCCGGCTGAGAGTTTTCCTTCGCTCGCATTCTTTTCTACCTTGTCTTTTGCGATTTCCGTATCAACATTGCTGTCTTCGTCCAGCAGTGTAATGTTTTTCGGTTTCAGGTTCTTGTCCTCCACAACCTTACCGTCATACATTGTGATTTTTCTCGTAACATAGTCTTCCACCTGATCGTAGTTATGCGTAACTATGATTATGAGTTTGTCCTTTGATAATTCATGGAGCAGTCTGATTATGGACTTTGCCGATTCGCTGTCCAGATTCCCCGTAGGCTCATCTGCCACTATAATCGGTGTATCAAGGGCCAGCGCTCTTGCTATAGCGACTCTCTGTTTCTGTCCGCCCGAAAGCTTGGATGCCTTTGTTTTGGAATATTCCTTCAGACCTACTTTTTCTATTATCTCTTCAACTTTTGGTTTTGCATCTTTTTTCGTAATTCCGTTCAGAAGAAGCACGAGTTCGACATTCTGGTAAACTGTGTAACTGTTTACCAGATTGAAGGTCTGAAAAATATTTGCAATATACTTTTTTCTGTATTCCTCCATCTCGTCGCCGCTGAATCCGCTGGTTGGCTTATCGAATATGTACATTTCGCCTTCCTCATATGAATCCAAGCCGGAAATTACGTTAAGCAAAGTGGATTTTCCGCTTCCGCTTTCACCGGTAATTGCTACAAATTCACCGAGATCAAAGTTCAGACTCACTTTGCTGAAACCTGCAGAAACTACGCCGTTAGCCGAATAGAATTTTGAAACTCTTTCTAGTTGAAGCATAGTTTTTTCCTCCTTTAAATTATATTTTTTAGCCATTTTTGCATTTTGACTTTTTTTATTTTTGTTGATTATAGCATACGAAAATGCTTTCGTGTAAATTCTTAACAATCCTTAATAAAACCGACAGAGAAAATTAATAATAAGAAAAGACACAGCCTTCTTTTGACTGTGTCCCATTTGGTTTAGCATTTAATTTTGACTCTTAGCCGTGAAGTATAATTTCCGGAACGAGCTGTTTCTTTCTTGATACAACACCCGGCAGATAAATCATATCTCCATGTTCATCATGTATTTCTGTAAGTCTTCCTGCAAAAGCATTCTTAATTACTTCCTCTGCATCTTTTCCGGCATACAGAAGGCCCGTACTTTCTTCTAATATATCTGTCATCATAAAGAACATCATATCCACATCGTGTTTTTCCAGCGTTCCTTTCATGAAATCCAGTATAGGCTTGCGAAGCTCTTTCAGTTCTCTCTTGTTTATTGATGCAACCTGACCCACACCAAAGGATATATTGTCGGTTGAGAACTTCTTGAAATCCTGATAGAAAATTTCTTCCGGAGTTTTACCTCTCAAATCGCTTCCTGCAGTAAACATTTCTTCTGCAAATGTTAGAATATCGATTTCGGCAATTTCAGCAAGCTTTTCCGCTGCCTCCTTGTCCATGAAAGTACATGTAGGGGATCTGAACATAAGTGTGTCAGAAATTATAGCACTGCACAGAAGTCCTGCAATTTTCTTCTCGATTTCAATTCCTTTTTCGTAGAAAATCTGATAAATGATTGTAGCTGTACATCCCAGAGGCTGGTTTCTGAAGAATACAGGTCCGCTTGTGTTTACAGAACCTGAACCAATTCTGTGATGGTCTATTATTTCTTTAATTTCTGTATAATCAAGGCCCTCTACACCCTGATTTTCTTCGTTGTGGTCAACCATTATCACAGATTTTCCCTTTGCTCCAAGGAGATTTCTTCTGGAAATCATTCCTTCGTATCTGCCGTCTTCATCTACCACAGGGAAGTCTCTGTATCTCATGCTTGCCATTATCTCTGTCACATCACTTATATATTCTGTATCTTCAAATGTAATAAGATTTTCTGTTTTCATAAAATATGAAACCGGCGCACTCTGGTTTATCAGTCTTGCCACAAGGAAAGTCTCATACGGCGTTGAAATTATAGTGCAGCCTTTTTCTGCCGCCAGCTTTCTGATTGTCAGTGACACCTTTGCTCCGACACATACGATGATGCATGCCGCACCCATCTCTATGGCACAAAGTTGGGACTCGTATCTGTCACCTAGTATTACAAGGTCATTTTTTTCTATGTAGTTTTCCATTCTGTCAGGATTAGCCGCTGCAATAAGAACCTTTCCCTTGCTGAACCACGCATCTTCAACTCCCACAATAATCTCGCCGTTTATAGTCTCAACTATGTTTTTGTAGCTTGTATCCGCTCTTGAGAGAATATCGTTATCCAGTATATTCATGTAGGATTTTGCGATGTCACCTACAGATATCAGTCCTTCCAGTGTGCCGTACTTTCCCACAACTGCAAGAGTTCCGACATTTGCATGTTGCATCTTGGTCCAGGCGTTTCGTATGGACATGTCGCTCTTGATGCCTTCTGTTTTTCTGACTTCAATATCCTTTACCTGTGTAGTCATGTTTTCCACAAGCTCCGGTGTTTCAACCCCGAAGTAGTCCAGAACAAATGCTGTCTCATTGTTTACTTCCCCTGCTCTGAGAGGAAGAAAGCTTTCTGCACCCGCTTCTTTGTTTTTCAGATACGCGTAGCTGATTGCAGAGCATATAGAGTCTGTATCAGGACTCTTGTGCCCGATTACATAAGTTTTATCCATATATCAAATACCTCACATTCTCTCATATATTTTTTCGGCAAATTTTTGCCTGTCATCACATTCCGGTTTACAAATAATAGCATAACTTCAATGTTTTCGCAATATTACACCCCTTAAATGAGCTCCGAAATCTTGAATACAGAAAACAATAATGTTATAATATTTTTTTAATATAACTTGATATTTTAAAGGAGGTATTATATGACAACAAACTACAGAAGCCCCCTTTCCGAGCGATATCCCAGCAAGGAAATGCAGTATCTGTTTTCACCTGAAAAGAAGTTCAGAACATGGAGAAAACTGTGGATTGCACTTGCCGAGTCCGAAAAGGAATTAGGCCTTGATATTACACAGGAACAGATTGATAGCCTTATCAGATTCAAAGACGATATAAACTTTGATGTTGCCAAGGCGAGAGAAAAAGAAGTAAGACACGACGTAATGAGCCATGTCTACGCTTACGGTGTTCAGTGCCCTGAGGCAAAGGGAATAATCCACCTCGGCGCCACATCCTGCTATGTGGGAGACAATACCGACATCATTGTAATGTCAGAGGCACTCAAACTTATCAAAACCAAACTTTTAAATACAATCGCAAACCTGGCTGATTTTGCCATGAAATACAAGGATATGCCAACTTTGGCATATACCCATTACCAAGCTGCTCAGCCTACTACAGTGGGTAAGAGAGCAACTCTCTGGATTCAGGATTTTATGATGGATCTTGAGGATTTAGACTATGTGCTCGGTTCACTTAAACTTCTCGGTTCCAAAGGAACTACTGGAACTCAGGCTTCATTTTTGGAGCTATTCGAAGGCGATCACGAGAAGTGCAAAGAGCTGGACAGAAAAATTGCGCAGAAAATGGGATTTGATGCATGCTATGATGTATCAGGCCAGACTTACTCAAGAAAAGTCGACAGCAGAGTTCTAAATGTGCTTGCTTCCATAGCTCAGTCAGCACACAAATTCTCAAATGACATCAGACTTCTTCAGCACATGAAGGAAATAGAAGAACCTTTTGAAAAACATCAGATTGGATCCTCTGCAATGGCATACAAGAGAAATCCTATGCGTTGCGAAAGAATTGCAGCCCTTGCAAACTACGTAATTTCAGATACAATGAACCCTGCAATGACAGCTTCAACTCAGTGGTTCGAACGTACTTTGGACGATTCCGCAAACAGAAGACTTTCTGTCAGTGAAGGTTTCCTTTCAACAGACGGAATTCTGGAAATATGCATCAATGTAACCGCAGGACTTGTTGTTTATCCAAAAGTTGTCGAAGCTCATTTGATGGCTGAACTTCCATTTATGGCAACAGAAAACATCATGATGGATGCCGTAAAGGCAGGGGGAGACAGACAGGAGCTCCACGAGAAAATAAGAGTTCATTCAATGGCTGCAGGAAAAGTTGTAAAAGAAGAAGGCCGTCCTAACGATCTTCTTGACAGAATAGCTGCAGACCCTGCATTTAATCTGTCAAGAGAAACCCTTGATGGAATGCTGGATCCGAAAAAATATGTAGGAAGGGCGCCTGAACAGACATCCGAATATATAAACAATGTCGTTAATCCGTTGCTTTCGGAATACTCCGATTTGCTTGGCATAAGCGCAGAATTAAATGTATAATATAAAGGGATTGGATGATTTTTCATCCCGGGAAGGATATAAATTATGATAAAAGCAATCGTAGGTGCCAATTGGGGCGATGAGGGCAAGGGAAAAATCACAGATACTCTTGCCAAAGAATGTGACATCATTGTCAGATTCCAGGGGGGAAGCAATGCCGGTCACACAATAAAAAATGATTATGGCAAATTTGCTTTGCACATGCTCCCTTCCGGCGTATTCTACAACCACACCACAAGCATACTCGGAAACGGTGTAGCCCTTAATATTCCGGGTCTGATAAAAGAGATTAAAACACTGACAGACAACGGAGTTCCTGCTCCAAAGCTTCTGGTTTCGGACAGAGCTCATATTGTTATGCCATACCACATTCTTCTTGATTCATACGAAGAAGAGAGACTTGCCGGAAAATCTTTTGGTTCAACCAAGTCAGGTATAGCACCATGTTACTCAGACAAATATTCAAAAATCGGATTTCAAGTTAACGAACTTTTCATGCCGGAAAAAGAACTCCGCGAAAAGATTGAAAACGTATGCACTCTTAAGAATGTTCTTTTTGAACATCTTTACCATAAACCGACGATTTCGCCTGATGAAATCTTTGATACAATGATGGAATACAAAGAAATGATTCAGCCTTATGTTGCAAACACATCAAGATTCCTCCACGAGGCAATCAGAGACAACAAGTCGATTCTTCTTGAAGGACAGCTTGGCGCAATGAAAGACACTGACCACGGTATTTATCCTATGGTTACTTCTTCCTCAACACTTGCTGCATTCGGTGCTGTAGGTGCCGGCATTCCGCCTTACGAAATAAAAGAAGTTATCACAGTGGTAAAAGCTTATTCCTCTGCAGTAGGCGCAGGCGCCTTTGTAAGTGAGCTCTTTGGAGAAGAAGCCGACGAACTGAGAAGAAGAGGCGGAGACGGTGGAGAATTCGGTGCTACTACAGGAAGACCTAGAAGAGTAGGCTGGTTCGATGCTGTTGCAACAAGATACGGCTGCAGAATGCAGGGAGCAACAGAAGTCGCTTTGACGGTAGTGGATCCTCTGGGATATCTTGATGAAATTCCAATCTGCGTGGCTTACGACATCGGCGGCTACGAAACAACAGATTTTCCTAACACAACTTATCTTTACAGAGCAAAGCCTGTACTAAAGAACCTTCCGGGCTGGAAGTGCGACATCACAGGCATCAGAAAGTGGGAAGACCTTCCTGAAGCATGCAAAGATTACATAAACGAAATCGAAAGACAGATAGGAGTTCCTATTACTTTAGTTTCTAACGGGCCGGGCAGAGAAGACATTATCCGCCGCACACCGTTAATATAAAATATCACATATCAAAGATTAACAGAAAGAGGGTTTGTATTAAAATGTACAAGGAAGCAATTAGACCTGCATGGGCAGAAATCAACCTAAGCAATTTTGACTACAACATCAAACAGATTAAGGAAAAAGCAGATGGCAGAGACCTTATCGGCGTTATCAAGGCTGATGCTTATGGCCACGGCAGTGTTAAATGTGCAGAAGTTCTCAGAGAAAACGGCGTAAAAACATTTGCTATTGCAACACTCCAGGAAGCAATCACACTTAGAGAAGCCGGTGCAACAGAAGACATCATCATGCTCGGATTAACTCCTGACATGTACGCTGACACAATCGTTGACTACGACATCACTCCTGTAGTTTGCGACAGCAACAATGCAAAGGCAATCAGCGACGCTGCAAAAGCAAAAGGAAAGACAGTTCACGGTCTCATCGCTGTAGATACAGGTATGGGAAGAATCGGTTATCTGGCAGATGATACAGAATTCGCAATCGAAGACGTAAAAAAAATCGCTGCTCTCGAAAACTTCAAAATCAAGGGTATGTTCTCACACATGTCTACTGCAGACGCAGCTGACAAAACTTACTCACATCAGCAGGAAGCAAAATACAATGCTTTCTACGAAGCACTGACAAAAGCAGGAATCGAAATTCCATTCAGAACTCTTGCAAACAGCGCTTCAATTATGGAACTTCCTTCAATTTATTTTGATGCTGTTCGTCCGGGAATTATCCTTTACGGATGCTATCCTTCAGACGAAGTAGACAAGAACCAGCTTTCACTGAAACCTGTTATGTCAATTAAGGCAAACATCGTTCACCTGAAAGATGTTCCCGAAAACTTCTCAGTTGGCTATGGCAGAAGATACATTTCAGACAAACCTGCAAGAATTGCAACACTTGCTCTCGGTTATGCAGACGGATACCCAAGACCATACTCATCACAGGCAAAGGTTATCGTAAACGGAGTTGTTTGCCCAATTGCCGGAAACATCTGTATGGACCAGTGCATGGTTGATGTTTCAGCAGTACCTAATGTAAAAGTAGGTGACGAAGTAATCGTTATGGGTTCTGACGGCGTAAACTCAGTTACAGCTGACGATATCGCAAACGCAACAGGAACTATCAACTACGAAATCTGCTGCGCATTCGGTCAGAGACTGCCAAAAGTATACGTAAAATAACTTTAACACAAACAGAGTGATTCACGAAGGCCCTGCATCAGAGGAAAGATGCGGGGTCTTCTTTTACCCACATGTAACCCACTATAACTTTACAAACTTTTAACCTCCGCCACCGTTTACACTTTACATTGACAGGGTATAATACCAATCGAGAGTAAGATAAGATGAGAAGAAAAAAATTATGCAAAGGAGGACATAATTATGGAAAAACTAAGAGAAAAAAAAGGGTTCATATGCGATATGGACGGCGTTATATATCATGGCGAAAAACTCCTTCCGGGAGTAAAGGAATTCGTAAACTGGCTGTATGAGAATGACAAAGAATTCCTGTTTTTAACAAACAACAGCAGCAGAACACCTCTGGAGCTGAAGCTCAAACTTCAGACAATGGGTCTTGACATTGACGAATCGCACTTTTACACAAGTGCTCTTGCAACAGCAAAGTTCGTAAGTGAGCAAACTTATCACTGCAGCGCTTATGTTATAGGTGACCCGGGACTTGTTGGAGCTCTCTATCAGGCAGGTGTGGTTATTACAGACAAAGACCCTGATTACGTAATCATCGGTGAAAGCGTAAACTACAACTACGAGTCAATCTGCAAAGCGGTTAACCTTGTGAGGGCAGGATCAAAGCTTATAGGCACGAACTGTGATTTGACAGGTCCTACAACAGAAGGAATTCTTCCTGCATGTAAGGCTCTAATTGCGCCTATAGAAATGGCTTCCGGAAAAAGCGCATACTTTGTTGGAAAACCAAATCCTCTCATGATGCGCACAGGACTGAGAATGCTCGGCGTACACTCAGAAGAAGCCGTAATGATTGGTGACAGAATGGATACTGATATAGTTTCAGGAATAGAATCCGGACTTGATACAGTGCTGGTACTTACTGGCATAACAAGCAGGGACGAAATTGATCTTTATCCTTACAGACCAAGACTTATACTGAACGGAGTAGGGGACATTCCCTCACAGGATTTATAAAAAAACTGCGACTGATTCTCAAAACTTCAATACTGAAATTTGATACTTGTAAGCCATGCGGCCAAATCAACCTTGCCTGCATGTGCATATACATGATAAAATAAGCATATGCCAAATTACATAAAGTGGCTTAGGCATCCAATTCCGGGTGCTTAATCCACTAATTTTCTTATTAGGAGGGTGTGGCTTTGCCACATGAGAAAAAAATGAGTCTAAATATCGCAAATGTAAAAGATAAAATTGCTGAAAAGATTTTCTGCGGCGGCATAATACACACAATGACAAAAGAAAATCCTGTTGTTGAAGCCGTTGCCTGTGCAGGAGGCAAGATAATCGCTGCCGGAAATCTCGATTACGTAAATCAGTTCTCAGACGAAGACACAGAAACAATTAATCTCGACGGAAAATACATGTTCCCGGGATTCATCGATGCTCACAGCACCTTTGTTCTTGAACTTTTCAAAGACAGATATCTTAATATCGATCCTGTATGGGACCTCGATACAATTCTGAGAGAAGTTCGCGACTACTGCGTGGATCAAGAAGACGAAGATGTAATATTCGGATACGGTTTCAACGCAAAAGAGCTTGAGGATTACCCGGATTTAGAAGACTGGCTGGAAATGCTGGATGAAGCTTCTTCCGAAAAGACAATTGTACTTCTTGCAAACGACGGAATGACTCTATGGCTTAACACAGTTGCCGCTGACATTCTGGATGCAACAATGGAAGATAACGATCTGGAATATATTTCGCCGGTACATGCTTTGAGTATTCTTCTGGATTTTGATGTAGCAAACCTTGCAGAAGACTTTGGTGAGCTTGCAGAAAAATGGGCCGAAAGGGGATTCACCTCAGTATTTAACCTTTATTCACCTGAATACATGGATCAGATGACTATGCAGGTTATGGACTACAGAACAGGGGAGAGTGAACCGGTTTTGCAAAGATTTATGACAAGTACTTATATCAATGCAGAAGTAATGCCGGAAGGTGTCAAACAACTTCTCATGGCAAAAAAAGCCCACTGCAAATCATATGACGGTCTTTTGTTTGCAGATTTTCTTAAGCTACAACTTCTTGACTGTGACGACATGGACACTATAAGCCCTGAACTTGCAGAAGAAATGTGTATGGTTGTTGCAGAGGCGGGATTTAATATCCATATTGACGCATATGACAAACCATCAACAAGAATCGCTTACAAAATTTATAACGATATCCGAGAAAAGGGATTTGCAGAAAACACTCTCGTTCTCGCTACAGATCACAAACCGGACAAAGATTTTATTGATAGCATCGAGCACAAGGACAGTATAGTTCTTACAAGAGCAACTGCCTTCTGCCAGGAAAGTGCAGTAAAATACTCCAATTCTATTGCGGGAGCCATTGAACTTCTGACAGTACGAGCTGCAGAAATAACCGGAATGAGTGACCACATAGGAACTATCGAAGAGGGCAAATACGCTGATTTTGTCATCTTTACAGAAAATCCTTTCCAGCTAACTCTAAGAGAATTTTCGAGACTGGAATCAGATGCTATAGTTTTAGACGGAGACATTATTTACGATGTGGAATTCGATAATCTGCAGACTCTGTATGGGGCAGTTCTAGGCTCACCAATGTAGAATTTTGGCAAAATAATGCCAATTTTCCTAAACCACTAAAGTGTGCAAATTTTACTATCTTCACACAATCAACACAAAAGAACTTTATAATTAAATAGTTCAATAAAGTTTGTTAATCTTACAAACTTTCCTTCTTTTATTGAATACACACACTTTCGGGAAAAGCCCCTCATCAGTAGATGAGGGGCTTTTCTTTTGTTTTTTACGAAGTCTCTCCTTCTTATTTTGCCCTTTATACCTATAAGACCTGCTTTTCATATCCGTAGACTGGTTTCAGCCATACTAAAAGCCTCCTTGCGGCGGCCCTTATCTCTGATATATATTATTCAGCACTCTGCTTGCTTTCTGTTTGGAAATAGGTAGACTCTGCACGTCTCTTAGAACCGTCCAAATGGGCCTCCATAGCCTGCTTTGCCTTTTCGGCATCCTTTTCCTCGATAGCAGCCAGTATGCACTTGTGTTCGTTCAAAACTTCTTTTAGATATTCCTCGTTATAGAATACTGCTTTTCTTGTCTGAGTTATGTAATCCTTGTACGATCTCAATACCTGTGCCATAAAACGGCTTCCGGCTGCTGTGTATATAATATCGTGGAAGCTGCTGTTCATCTGTATAGCTTTTTTGCTCTCTTTTCTGTCTGTATAAAACTCCATAAGGTCGCACTGTTCCCTAAGTTCTGCAATCTGCCCATCCGTAATTCGGGAAACCGCCCATTCGACAGTCAGAGCCTCCAATGCCTTTCTTACTGCATATATGTCGTCGATATCTCTTCTTGTAAATCCTTTTGCAAAGCAGCCTCTGTTAGGCACATATTCAATAAGCCCTTCTTTTTCCAGCTGTCTGAAGGCTTCTCTTATAGGTGTTCTGCTTACCTTAAGCTCTACGGCAATAGTATTTTCTTTTATTTTTTCACCTATGCAATATTCACCTTTTAAAATGCGTTCTCTCACTATATCAGCTATTTCATCGGTCAGCGAAACTGGCGCCTGAAAATTATTATTGTCAGTCATTGATACACACCTCCATCAAAATTCACACTTTCGAAGGCAACACTTTGCCTGTACATTTTAGTGTACATTTATTGTTTTATAAATACAAGGCATTTATAACAATTTTATCTGTTTTACTATAAAAAAAGCCCCTAATGGTTGCACTTGCAAACTTTAGGAGCCTTGTAATTCTTGTTTTTCTGTTTAAACTAGTCTGCTACGTATGGTAGAAGAGCAACGATTCTTGCTCTCTTGATAGCAGTAGTTACTTCTCTCTGATGAACTGCACAAGTACCTGTGATTCTCTTTGGAAGAATCTTGCCTCTTTCAGTAATGTACTTCTTTAGCTTTTCTACATCTTTGTAGTCAATTGTTTCAGTTTTATCAGCGCAGAACTGGCATACCTTTTTTCTTCTCATGCCACCACGTCTTCTATCCATCATGATATTTTTCTCCTTTCTTTAGAATGGAACGTCATCTTCGATTGCCTCAAATGAATCAGGCACTTCTTCTCCGATGCTGTTAAAGTCTGAAGTCGTTCCCTGTCTGAATGAAGATGAGCCGCTTCCTGCTCTGTCTCCCCATTCAAGGAATTCAACTCTGTCTGCTACGACATCAGTTGTGTAAACTGTTGCACCATCTCTGTTTTTGTAGCTTCCTGTCTGAAGTCTACCCTGTACGCCGACAAGTCTGCCTTTTGCAAGATATTTCTCACAGTTCTCAGCCTGTTTACCAAATACTGTAATACGTGGAAAATCAGTCTGTTTTTCGCCGCCGCTTCTGACAGGTCTGTCAATTGCTATAGTGAATGTAGCAACTGCCATCTGTGAAGCTGTGTATCTTACTTCCGGATCTCTTGTCAGTCTGCCGATAAGTACTACACTGTTCATGTATTACACCTCGATTCTTATCTTGCGTCCTTGTTGATGATGATGTGTCTCATAACGTCGTCAGAAATTCTAAGTCTTCTGTCGAGTTCTTTTGGAAGATCTGGGCTAGCCTTGAATTCTACTACTACGTAGTAACCTTCACCCTTCTTTTCGATAGGGTAAGCAAGCTTTCTCATTCCCCAAACGTCTACTTTTCCGATTTCGCCTTCAGCTTCGATGATGCCCTTAACTCTTTCGATTGTAGCATCTTTCTTTTCCTCTTCTAAAGTAGGATTGATAATGAACATAACTTCGTAATTAATCATTTTTTCACCTCCCTGTGGACTAAATGGTGCCATCCCTATGATGGCACAGAGAATGCATGCAAAATCGCATGCCTTAATATTATATAACAAATCCCGAAAAAATCAAGTGTTTTTCCGGGATTCGTCAAATAAATTATTAAACACTATAAGCTAGCAGCTTTTTTTGTCTTAAATATTTCTTTTTTCGCAGTTCTTCATATCGGTTTTAGAATATGATATGGGCCATAAGTACTACTACAGGAATACTGATGATTGTTCTTTCGATGAACAGAATAAACAGATCACTTAGTTTAACAGGAAGGTTTGAACCTAAAATTACAGCACCTGTTTCTGACATGTAAATCAGCTGAGTTACTGATACTGCAGCAACTATGAATCTTGTCATAGGGCTCGCGATTTCTGATGCAAGAATTGAAGGAACAACCATGTCTGCAAATCCGACTACCATAGTTCCGCTTGCTGCCTTTGCTTCAGGAATGTGCATCAGCTCAAACAATGGGTAGAATGGAGCTCCAAGCCAGTCAAAGATTGGAGTAGTTTCTGAAATAATCAGTGCCAGTGTACCTGCTGCCATGATAATAGGAGTAACTCCCAACCACAGGCTTAGTACAGTTTTGCATCCGTTTTTCAGGTACATTGCAATATTTCCATTGCTTTCAGCTTTTTTTACGGCCATGTGCAGACCCCACTGAGGTCTTGTAAAGTCAGCTGGAATAACTTCTCCGATTTCCTGCTTGTTATCGTGATAATAAGTGTCTTTCTTTCTTGAAAGAGGAGGTATTCTAGGTACTATCAGCGCACATACAATACCTGCAATTGCAACTGTTAGATAATAAATACCAAAGTAATCAAGCATTCCTACGTTCTCAAGTACCACGAGACAGAATGTGATTGATACTGCTGAGAATGTAGTTGAGATAACTGCTGCTTCTCTTGCACTGTAATATCCTTCTTCGTACTGTTTGTTAGTAAGTGTTACACCGATTGTACCGTCGCCGATCCATGATGCAACGCAGTCTACAGCTGAACGACCCGGAAGTTTGAAGATAGGTCTCATTACTGCTGTAAGGAATACACCTACATATTCCAGAAGACCGAATTCTGTCAGTAAAGGAAGGATAAATCCTGCAACTAAGAAGATTGTGAACAGTCCGCATATCAGATCAAATAATATAAGTCCACCTGTTGCGTCGCCCCAAATAATTTCGGGTCCGATACCGAATGCAACAAGAAATGCAAGTACAAGTCCTACAAGTCTGGCAATTAACCAGAAGTTTGATATGTCCGAAATGTCCTTTAGAAGCACATTGTTTTCTATCCACGCAGGTTTTGCTATTTTATATATCAGGGCAAGCGCACATGATACAACTATAGCCACAATAACGAGATAGTATACAGGAACTATGCTTCCGATTCCTGCATTAATTTTTTTTGACAGTACCGAAACCATTACCGTTGAATTTCCGTCAACTTTGAATGGAGTCATCAGTAACAGTACACCTAAAATTGAAGGTATTACAAACTTCAGTATCTGTCCGGCGGTGAATTTTTCTCTTTTAATGTTTTCCATTTTCGCCTCCTTGCTAAGGTCTTTTGACTCTTAATAGCTTTTGTTTATTTGTGCTACTTCCAAAGAACGTCAGGGTAGAGACCTTTATCTTTCATGGCCTGAAGAGCGGCTACAACTCCCTGTTTGTCTTCTTTGTAGGTTACACCGTACCATTTGTCTGTTGATTTAAGCACTCTGACTTCTGCTTTGCCTTCTTTCAGAAGCTGATCCACAACACCCGGCAGGAAGTATTCTCCCTTGAGAGGGTTCTCTTTCATTGCATTTTCTAAGAAAGCAGGGAATCTCTTTTCCATTTCTTCCATCATTGAGTGAGTAAATCCCCAGAAATTCATTGAAACAATCGTACCTTCAGTCAGCGAATTCCATGTCTGTCCGTCATCTTCCGTAAATTCGATAGATGAACCTCTGCGCATAATCTTGGTTCTTTCCACAATATCCACTAACTTATCGTCATCTGACACCTCACATACACCGCGTGCAACGTGTCCGTTTTCGGTGAGTGTTTTTTCCAGCAGGTATCCGACCATTGCATAGTCGTACTTCGCCTTATCCTCAGCATTCGCCAGAAATTCATACATAATCTGGAATGCTCCCGGTCCGTAATAATCATCAGCATTGATCACAGCAAAAGGTCCTTCCACAATTTTTCTTGCGCTCATTACTGCGTGGCATGTGCCCCATGGCTTAACTCTGTCCGCAGGAACAGTGAACCCTTCCGGAATATCATCCAACTCCTGGAATGCATAATGAACATTCAGATGTTTTCCGGCTCTGTCATCTATCAAAGCTCTGAAGTCTTCTTCGTTTTCTTTTTTTATTATGAAAACTACATCCTCAAAGCCTGCCATCATGGCATCATACAGGGAAAAATCCAAAATTATCTCTCCCGCACTTCCTACAGGATCTATCTGTTTCAGACCACCATATCTGCTTCCCATGCCTGCTGCCATAATAATTAGTGTTGGTTTATTCATATCTATCATTTATCTCCTATCTTCCGTCTTTATTGAGTGTTAGTTTCAATTGTACCATTATTTTGACAAATAAACAACTTTGACCGCAAAATTTCTCTGTGATATAATTTATTGTATATGAAATCGAGGAGGAAAGGGGCTTTTGCCCCAGATAAAGCCAATGAAAGAATGGATAGCAAAATACGAAGAACACTTTGGTGAACAGTTTCCGCTGTCTTTCCTGCCGGAGGATGTTGAGCCAAAGCTTGTAGTCGCAATCATAATGTATTGCTTGGAAAATGATACAGAATACGATCCTAGAGAACAGTCTATACTTTAGATCTTACGAAAGGGGATAAACAAATGATAAAAACAATGGAAAATGCCGAAAGAGATGCAGCACTTCGTGTTGCTGATTCTATGGCTGCAGCCGCAAGAACCGCACCAAAAGGAAGCGGCAAAGACAAAATTATAACACTTATCCTCACAGACGAGGACAAAGACAAACTAGCAGATGATATGGATATTCTAGCAAAAGAAACAGATCGCGCATTTATTTCACGTGACGCAAATAACGTAAGGGGATCCCACTGCATAGTCCTTATTGCCGCAAAACCTGAACCGTTCGGACTTTCCGACTGCGGAATGTGCGGATTCAAAAACTGCGCCGAAATGGCAAAGAACAATGCAAACTGTGCATTTAACATCACAGACCTAGGTATCGCGGTAGGTTCTGCAGTTTCAATTGCAGCAGACAACAGAATAGACAACAGAGTAATGTACTCAGCCGGTGCCTGCGCCGTAAAAACAGGACTTTTCCCTGAAGGCGTAAGAGTATGCTACGGAATACCTCTTTATACAGGTGCAAAAAGCATCTATTTTGACAGAAATCCGGGAGCTGTGCTTCTGTAAATATAGCCGAATTGTAGCTTCTAAAAAACAGAATTGCAATCACTTAAACCAAGACGACCACGGATTAGCAAATCATATGTGTACCAAAAAAGACCTCACACCGAGGTCTTTTTTCTTATAATCTGCTCAGACAGTAAATCTTAACCGCAACAGAAAGCTCCGCAAAAAACTCTTTTTCAGTAGCTTTCGGATTGAGTTTTTCCTGAAGCTTATTGATTCTGTACCTAACAGTATTCTTGTGGCAGAACAGACGATCCGCTGTCACGGCAACATCTCCGCCGGAAAACACATACTCAGCCCCTGTTTTCAGAAGCTCAGCATTTCCCTCTGCATCACTCAAAACAGGCTCCAAATACTTATATGCAAAATCAAGAGTCGCCCTGTCATTTATTTTATCAGCTATGAACTTGTAGATTCCAAGGTCATCAAACCTTTTGAACCTTGCATTTTCCGTTTCCGATATTTTTTCAGTCCAAACCGCTTCTCTCAAGATTTTCGCTGTTTCCGAACCTTCAGCTGTGATACTACTCATACCCGTACTGGACGCTGCGAGGATTTCCTTTGGTATTCCGTAACTTTCCATGACTTCCGCAAAATCCTTTTCAAAATCCTCAGGCTTGTCCCTTTCGGATGACATGACAAGCACAATTCTATCCTCGTAAATACCACTGAAAACTCTTCTTTTCATATGCTTGCTCAAGATGGAAAACCTAATTGAATCCTCAGGATTTTCAACGCCTATTGCCTTCACACAAAAAGCCGCCATATATCTGAATCTACCGCCGGAAATATAGTCAGCTATGGGATTTTCTTCCTGCCTGCCGTTTATTATACTCTTAATCATTATGTTTCGCTCTTCGGCACTTCTGTCAGCAAAGCTCATATTACTAACATTGACTATAATTTCCTCAAAAAATTCATCGCCGCCAAATTTGAATATTGGAAAATCCATTCTGTTAGCAAGCTCAATTGCATCCTCCGGAAGCTCGTCAAATATAACCGGCTTGTAAGCCAACGCCTTGACATCACATCTTATCAGTTCTTTGATTGCATCTACAATAACTTCAGGCTTACCCTTAGCATACAAAAAACTCGTCAGCACTATGCTGTTTCCCACAAAAGCCTGCTCTTTTCGGAATTCCTTAGCATCATCATCGAACTCAAAATCCAGTATTTCGGTGTTGTTTATAGTCCCGTCCAGCCCGCCTTCTCCGGCTACCAGCTTAAAATCCTTTGTTATTTCGAGCTTTCTCAGCATTCCTACCGTAACTGCCATATCAACCTCTTTTATCAATCAAAATCATAAAGAACCGTGGATAAATATCTCTCACCCGTATCAGGGAAAATCACAACAATATTTTTTCCTTTATTTTCTTCTCTTTCGGCCAGCTTCACCGCCGCGAACAAAGCCGCTCCGGAAGAAATTCCTGCAAGGTAACCTTCCTTTGCCGCAAGACTCCTTGCATATTCATAAGCATCCTCTTCCTTCACAGGAATTATTTCGTCTATAACATCTCTGTCCAGAACCTCAGGAACAAAGTTTGCCCCAATTCCCTGAAGATTATGTGCTCCCGCTTTTCCTTCAGACAGAAGGGGAGAGTTAAAAGGCTCAACTGCAACAATTTTTACATCCGGATTCTTTTCCTTCAGATACTGTCCGCAGCCTGTGATAGTTCCTCCTGTTCCAACACCTGCAACAAATATATCAACCTTTCCTTCAAGATCATAAAAGATTTCAGGGCCTGTTGTCTCATAGTGAGCCTGTGCATTTGCATGATTTTCGAACTGACCGCATACCATGCTTCCCGGAATTTCTTTCTCAAGTTCATAAGCCTTGTCAACAGCTCCCTGCATTCCCTTAGTTGCGTCTGTAAGCACAAGTTCCGCTCCGTAAGCCTTGAGAAGTTTTCTTCTTTCAACACTCATAGACTCAGGCAAAACGAAAACCGCCTTAAATCCGAGAGCTCCCGCAATAGCGGCAAGACCGATTCCTGTATTTCCGCTTGTAGGTTCGATTATGATTCCTCCTTCCTTAAGTCTGCCGTTTTTAATAGCATCCTCAATCATATAGAGAGCAGCTCTGTCTTTGATGCTTCCTGCAGGGTTCAGGGCCTCAAGCTTTCCGTAAATATTAGCTTTTGAACCATTTTTCGCCATTATGTTTTCCAGTTTTAACATAGGTGTTTTACCTATCACTTCTTTGATGTTATTGTAAATCATTTTTTTCACCTATCCTTTCACTTATGAGAATTGCACTTGCCAGAACAAAACTTCCCAGGCACCAACCGCCCAAAATATCAGTCGGATAATGGACTCCCACATAGATTCTGCTTATTGCAATCAGCGGTATCAGCGCACCGAAAATTATTGTAATGGCATTTTTTATATTCTCATTTTTGCAATGTCTTCTTACAAGATATATCAACATCCCATAACATACTAGACTGTTCATAGAATGACCGCTTGGAAAAGAAAAACCGCCCTGTTCGATTATCCTATAAATCAGATCCGGCCGAGGTCTTTCGAAAATGTGTTTAACTCCTTTGTAGATCAAAGTAGAACTCACCGAAGTTATAGCAAGAGGAATTCCTATACTTCTTCGTGTTTTATTTGATATAAGAAGGCTGAGCACAATAAGGGTAACAGCCTGCCAGTTTCCCGAATAAGTTATGGCTATAACGACTTTGTTCAGCGCAGCACTTCTGTGACCGTAGATGTAAAATCTTATGCTATCATCAAATTCTTCTGCCGCACCGGAAAATATGAAGTATGCCACTATGCAAAATATTATAAGTCCTAAAACACCTGCTGCAATCAGTATATTTTTTCTTTTTTTAATGTTTTTTTCCATTTTTTCAGCCCCTTTTTTGTTAATTTATTATATCATACTCTAGCTAGATGCGGTACTTTTGTGATATAGTTTATTGAGTATCTAAAATAAAGAAAAACGGAGGTAACACTTTGAAAATATTTGGAAATATAAGAAACGGATATAAACTTTTCAGATCCGTAGGTGTTTTTAACAAGCTGATAAAAGAAATTGAAGCAGTAAAAGCTACAGGAGATACTGAGAAGGAAAGAGAACTTATTGCATCATCAACTGCAGTCTGGGTTAACGACGTAATTGAGCTCTTTGATATAGATTTTCGCGTTGAAGGAAAAGAAAACATTCCGGAAGGCCCTTGCGTATTTTACTGCAATCACCAGGGGTATGGCGATATCGTGCTCATGCTCAAGGCCTGCGAAGGCAAGCAGATTGGATTTATAGCAAAGGATACATTGCAAAAACTACCTTATTTCGGAACATGGATCAAAACCATCAGAGGTGTTTTCATCAAAAGAGGGGACACACGTGAGTCCCTTAAGGCTATAAGAGATGGTGTTGAACTGCTCAAACAGGGATTTTCACTTGTAATCTTCCCTGAAGGAACAAGAAGCAAAGGCGGAGAAATGAAGGAATTCAAAGCCGGCAGTTTTAAACTTGCAACTAAAGCAAAAGTTCCTATTGTTCCTGTAGCTATTCACGGAACCTACAGAATCTTTGAGGAAACTCAGCTTATCACTTCAGGAGCAACTGCTTATGCAAGAATCCTTGAGCCTATAAACACAGCAGAAATGGACAGAAAGGAATTAAAAGAAATCCACACTGTTGTACAGAATTTGGTAGCAGAAAACTTAGAAGACCTGCGAGCAAAAGACAAGGATTACGTTCCTTTTAAAAAATAGCACGTATTAAATTTTAATTGAGAAATATCGAAAGGATTTTTAATTGAATACTATCAGACATCTGGACATTGATAAAGATCTGGAACAATTCAAAAATCTGTCAATCAAATCTTTTGGCACACGAACTAACGAAGAATATGACTTTTTAAAATGGGCCTTTGACGAAAATATTTATAATGACACCGAATACACTAATTTGATGTTTGTTATGGAGGACGAAACTACCGGAAAGATAATTGCAGCTGACGGCCTTTCGCCATGCAGGCTCTATTACAAAGGCAAAGTTCTCAAAGCTGCTCACTCTGTAAAATCCATGACTCATCCGGATTACAAAAGAAAAGGGATATTCAGAAATATGACCGAAAATTCACTGGCGAATGCCAAAAAATACGGCTTTGATATCGTATTAGGTCTTGCAAATGATAATTCTGCTCCCGCATATGATAAATTCGGCTGGAATATGATGTTCGAAAGAGAAGTGTATATACTCCCGGTCAACATAAAAAATAAGCTCAAAAGTATAGTAAAACTCGGCTTTGCTGCCTCTGCAGGCAACAAAATATACAGCAATATTCTAAACAGAAAACTAAAAAGAAATACAAAAAATGAGCTTAGTCTGTCAGTTAAATTATCAGACTGCATCAATCCGAATGATGCCGAAAAAGTATGGAATAATTATAAAGAAAAATATGATTTATGTCTTGTAAGAGACGGAGAATTCTTTGATTACAGATATAACAAAAGACCCGATGTTAATTACAAATCATTTACACTATACGATGACGGTTCCGCTGTAGGAATTGCTGTAATACATGAGGCGATTGCCAACGGAAAGAAAATGATTTCTTTACTGGAATGCTTTACCGATCCAACAAACGACACCTACATAGAGTCACTTTGCAAAGCTTTTGTGAGATATGCCATAAAAAACAATATCGAGTATATAGTTTCTTCTACAGGGCTCTTTGGAAATTACAAAAAGGTAATGACCGGTTTAGGCTTTATGGTACTTAATGCAAGTAATACAGTTATGATTTGTAAGCCTCTCACAGAAGAAGCAGCGTCATTAGCTCAGTTTGGTTACAGTTCTTGGCACCTAACACAAGGCGATGGAGAAAGCGATTGGGATCTTATATAAATCAAAAATTTAAAAACTTCTATGCAAAAAATGCGTAGAAGTTTTTTGTTAATATTTAATGCTTGTATAATTCGGTCCTGAACATGTTCACCATGTTTTTTTCCGCTCTGGACACTGTCATCTGAGACACTCCCAACTGTTCTGCAATTTCTGACTGTGACTTGTCATTTATAAACCGCTCTCTGAATATGAACTTATACTGGTCAGTGAAATCCTTCATGACTGTTTTTATTATTTCCGATGTTTCGACGCGATTATATCCCTCTTCATCAAAACCAGTATATTTTTCCATGAATGATCCTTCGCCTTCTTCTCCCGCATCATCAAAGGTCTTATCGAGAGAATAAGTTGTGTAAGCCTTGGAGCCTTCTATAGCCTCAATAATCTGTTCTGAAGTAAATCCTGTGTATTCAGCCAGTTCTTCCACAGTAGGGTTTCTGTGATTTTTGCCGGACAAAGCTTCTTTTGCTTCCTGCACCTTTGCCGATATTTCTTTGAGCCTTCTAGGCACCTTAAGAGACCACTGCTTGTCCCTGAAATATTTCTTTATTTCGCCAAGGATAGTAGGGGTTACAAAAGAGCTGAACTCAAATCCTCTGTCGGGGTCAAAACGCTCAACTGCGTTTACCAGTGCAAGTGCTGCAACCTGATAAAGATCATCGTATTCGACACCTTTTCCGAGATATTTTCTTATGAGAATATCTACCAAATGAAGATTGTTTTCAACTATCTCATTTCTTAATTCTGTTGTAGGGTTGTTCTTGTATTCTACAAACAATTCCTTATTTAACATGCCTTTTTCACCATTTTTATAAACTTGTGATTGTTTTCATCTCTGCCGAATTCTACATCGTCCATCAGAGATTTAATCACAAGTATTCCTATATCCCCCTCTGCAGGGCAGTGTTTGCAAGGCTTACATGTTTTTTCCAAAGTATGCTTATCGCAATCATCCTTTACTGTTACTTCAAAAAGACCTTCGCCTGCATTTATTTCGATTATGTATTTGTTGCTAAATCCTTCTTCGCCGTGGCATGATACATTTTTGCATGCCTCTGTAACAGCATTCTTGATATCGTCTACTGTTTCTATATCAAATCCTGCTGTCATAGCTACGGATCCTGTTGCAAGTCTTATCATTGTAAGATACTCCGGTTTTCCCGGTATAGAAATTGTAATATTATCCACTGTATTCATCTCCTAAAAAAATTACCTGCACATATTATTATGCACAGGTAAATTATAACTTATTCAGCCTTAAATGTGAACTACCCGAAAACAAGTCACCGGTAATTCTCACATTATTTTTTTTTTATTCTTACAGTGTAAGCTGTTCATTTTCTTCTTTTGGAGCTTTTTCTTTTTTCTTACCGGAATTTTCTTCTGCATCTTCGTCTTTGATTACCTTTGCCATTGCCACAATCTTAGTGTCATCATCGACTTTCATAATCTTAACGCCCTGCGTTGCTCTTCCGAGAACAGATACTTCTTCAGCTCTTATTCTGATAATGATTCCTTCTGAATTAATCATAAGGATTTCGTCATCTTCGTCTACAACCATAGCTCCTATCAGAGCTCCTGTTTTCTTGAACTTGGCTTTGTCATAAGTCAGAAGACCTTTTCCGCCTCTAACCTGAATCTTATAATCCTCTACAGGAGTTCTCTTACCAAAACCATTTTCTGTAACAACCAGTAGCTGCTGATCTTTTTCCACAAGTTCCATTGCAACTACTTCGTCATCATCGTCAAGCTTAATCGCTCTTACACCGCCGGCGATTCTGCCCATTTCTCTAACATCCTGTTCGTTGAAGCATATGCATTTTCCTTTTTTGGTTACGATTATGATATTGTTGTTACCGTTGGTTTCTTTGATGCCGATTAGCTGGTCTTCGTCCTTGAGCTTAATTGCAATCAGTCCTGTAGTTCTGTTAGTATCAAACTCAGATAGGGCAGTCTTCTTGATTGTACCGTGTTTTGTTACGGCAATCAGATATCTGTCCTGAGCAAAGTCTTCTACAGGAATAACAGCAGTAATTCTTTCTTTCTGCATAAGGTTCAGGAAGTTAACAGCAGGTGTTCCTCTTGCTGTTCTTGTAGCTTCAGGAATTTCGAATGCCTTTATTTTGTGAGCTTTTCCTGTGTTAGTGAAGAACATCAGATAATCGTGGGTTGATGTCATAATCAGGTCCTTGACAAAATCGTTTTCTCTCGTTGTTATTCCCATGATTCCTTTTCCGCCACGTTTCTGAGCCTTGTATGTATCAGCAGGAACTCTCTTGATATATCCCAGGTGTGTCAAAGTTACCGCAACTTTTTCCTCTTCTACCAAATCCTCATCATCAAAGTCAGATTCGTCTTTTACTATCTTGGTTCTTCTCGCATCTGCATATTTGTCCTTAATTTCTAAAAGTTCGTCTTTTATTACGCCCATCAGAAGATTTTCATCAGCCAATATTGATTTATAATATGCGATTTTTTCCATAAGCTCTGCGTATTCTTTTTCGATTTTTTCTCTTTCCAGACCCTGCAGTCTTGCAAGTCTCATGTCGAGGATTGCCTGAGCCTGAATATCCGAAAGACCAAAGTTTTCCATCAGAAGTTCCTTTGCATTATTATATGCGCTTCTGATTGTCTTGATTATTTCGTCAATATTATCGAGAGCTATTCTCAAACCTTCGAGTATGTGAGCTCTTGCTTCAGCCTTCTTGAGGTCAAATTCAGTCCTTCTTGTTACTACTTCCTTCTGGAATTTCAGATATTCATTAAGGATTTCATAAAGATTAAGAACTTTTGGCTGACCGTCTACAAGCGCAATCATAATCATACTGTAGCTGTCCTGAAGCTGAGTGTGCTTATAAAGTCTGTTAAGTGTTATCTGAGGATTTGCATCTCTCTTAAGTTCGATAACAATTCTTATTCCGTCTCTGTTAGACTCGTCTCTGATAGCAGAAATTCCTTCGACTCTCTTGTCTTTTACCAGTTCAGCCATCTTTTCGATAAGTCTTGATTTATTTACCTGATAAGGAATTTCACTGATTATAATCTGTGATCTTCCTCTGTCTGTTTCTTCGATTTCGCAGCAAGATCTTACTTTTACTTTACCTATGCCGGTTCTGTAAGCTTCTCTCATTCCGCTCTTTCCGAGAATTTTTGCTCCGGTAGGGAAGTCTGGTCCCTTTACTATTTTTATCAAATCTTCTACTGTGCATTCAGGTTCGTCAATAAGCTTTACTGTTGCATCAATTACTTCTCCAAGGTTATGGGGAGGAATTGATGTTGCCATGCCTACGGCGATGCCGTTTGATCCGTTAACCAGAAGGTTAGGATATCTTGAAGGAAGTACTACAGGCTCTTTTTCTTCGCCATCAAAGTTATCCTTGAAATCTACAGTATCTTTTTCTAAATCTCTAAGCATCTGAAGCGCAAAAGGTGTCATTCTCGCTTCTGTATAACGCATTGCTGCGGCGCCATCTCCGTCTATGGAACCGAAGTTTCCGTGGCCATCAACAAGCATGTATCTCTGTGAGAAGTCCTGAGCCATTCTTACCATGGCATCATAAATTGATCTGTCACCGTGTGGGTGATATTTACCCATTACTTCTCCGACTATACGAGCTGATTTCTTGTGTGGTTTGTCAGGTGTAACACCTAGCTGGCCCATACCATAAAGGATTCTTCTGTGTACAGGTTTCATTCCGTCTCTGACATCAGGAAGGGCACGACCTACAATTACGCTCATCGCATAGTCTATATATGATTTTTTCATCTCATCATGTATCTCATGATATTCCATTCTTGAATCTTCAAGTAAATTATTCATATATGCATTTTCCTCCTTCCCTAAATATCAAGTTCTGCATAGCTTGCATTTTCTTCTATAAATTTCTTTCTTGGAGGTACTTTGTCTCCCATAAGAATTGTGAATATCTCGTCCGCTGCAGTAGCGTCGTCTAATGTAATCTGGACAAGAGTTCTGTTGTTGTAATCCATTGTTGTTTCCCAAAGCTGGTGGAAGTCCATTTCTCCAAGACCTTTATATCTCTGAATATCAGCTTTTCCCGGCTTTTCGTTCAGCTGAGCCATAAGTCTTTCCTGTTCAGGTTCGGAATATGTATAGTGAACTTCTTTGCCTTTTTTCGTCATGAATAGGGGAGGTTTTGCTGCATAAACATATCCTCCTTCTATAAGCGGTGTCATATATCTGTAGAAGAATGTCAGAAGAAGAGTTCTGATATGAGCTCCGTCGACATCGGCATCGGTCATGATAATAATCTTGTGATATCTCAGTTTGTTTATGTCAAATTCATTTCCAATACCACAACCAAAGGCTGTAATCATGTTTCTGATTTCGTCGGAATTGAGTATCTTTTCCAGTCTTGCTTTTTCTACATTAAGGATTTTACCTCTCAGTGGAAGAACAGCCTGTCTGAGTCTGTCTCGTCCCTGCTTTGCGCTTCCTCCCGCGGAGTCACCTTCCACAAGGAAGATTTCTGACTTTGCAGGATCTTTTTCTGAGCAGTCTGCCAGTTTACCCGGAAGGGCAATGCTGTCTAAAACACTCTTTCTTCTTGTAATATCTCTTGCTTTTCTTGCTGCTTCTCTGGCTCTTGCAGCCCTAAGACACTTATCAAGAATTTCCTTTGCTTCCTGTGGATGTTCCTCTAAGAATGCAAGAAGGTTTTCGCTTGTTGAAGTTTCAACAAAGCCTCTCATTACGCTGTTTCCGAGTTTTGTCTTGGTCTGACCTTCGAACTGAGGCTGAGTCAATTTGACTGAAACAATCGCAGTGATTCCTTCTCTTACGTCTTCACCTGAAAGTGAGTCGTCATTTTCCTTCAGGAATTTGTTTTTCTTTGCGTATTCATTGAAGACTCTTGTGAGAGCTGACTTGAAGCCAGCCATATGTGTTCCGCCTTCTGTTGTATTGATATTATTTGCATATGACAGAATCATTTCGTTGTATCTGTCTGTGTACTGCATTGCAACTTCGACTTCCATATCTTTTTTTGAAACTTCAAAATAGATTACTTCCGGATGAAGCACATTCTTGTTAGTATTCAGGTGCTTAACGAATTCTTTCAATCCGCCTTCGTAATGGAATACTTCCTTCTGCTTTTTTCCTTCTCTTTCATCTGCAAGCGTAATCTTAACACCTTTGTTCAGGAATGCCATTTCTCTCAGTCTGTGCTGAAGCGTTCCGTAATCGTAAACTGTATCATCAAAGATTTCAGGATCAGGCCAGAATGTCGACTTGGAACCCGTCTTCTTGGATTCTCCTATTACTGTCAAAGGAGTTACGGTTTTTCCCTGTTTGTACTCCTGTTTATATATTTTGCCGTTTCTTTTTACTTCGACTTCCATTCTTGTTGAAAGCGCATTAACAACTGATGCACCTACACCGTGAAGTCCACCGGAAACCTTGTATCCTCCGCCGCCAAATTTACCTCCGGCATGAAGAACCGTGTGAATTACTTCTACCGCAGGGATTCCCAGCTTGGGATGCTTGTCTACAGGCATACCTCTTCCATCGTCTTCTACGGTTATTGAATTATCTCTATTTATTGTTACTTTAATATCTTTACAGAATCCGGCCAGAGCTTCGTCCACACTGTTGTCAACTACCTCATAAACCAGGTGATGAAGACCTCTGGGTCCTGTACTACCGATGTACATACCGGGTCTTTTTCTTACAGCTTCGAGACCTTCCAGCACTTGTATCTGGGCAGCATCATATTGATTGTTTGCTTTTTCTGTGCTCATGTTGTACCCCTTTCTAAAATTTAACTTTGCATAACGTCTATTATATACCAAAATCGTCGATTTTACAAGATTTTATCTCTAAATGAGGTTTTCTTCAATAATGCAGGTAAACTCGCTATATGAGGCTATTTTCCCCATTAAAAAACCTATCACAGC
This sequence comes from uncultured Clostridia bacterium, assembly GCA_938034165.1. Classification (GTDB taxonomy): domain Bacteria; phylum Bacillota; class Clostridia; order Peptostreptococcales; family Anaerovoracaceae; genus CALHKP01. The sequence continues at coordinate 49,225 of CALHKP010000040.1, forward strand.
ATTAATATCATGGTGGATAGGTGATTTTTTGTCTATTTTGCTATTTTGCCTTCGGAAACGTAAAAAACAGAAATATCATTGAATTTTTGTTTGATATTTTCTTCGATTTCCGTAGTTGTTATGAACAACTGATTTTCTTTCAGTGTTTTTATAAGGAATTCCTGTCTACCGGCATCAAGTTCACTCATAACATCGTCCAGCAGAAGAATAGCATCTTCTCCCACTTCTTCTTTTATGAGATTCAGTTCGGCAAGTTTAAGCGAAAGGGCGCAGGTTCTCTGCTGTCCTTGCGATCCGAATTTTCTCATATCAATTCCATTCACTATGAAAGATATATCATCCTTGTGAGGACCTTTAGATGAAGTTCTGCTCTTTATATCGTTTTTTCTGCTTTTTTTAAGCTCATCAAAGAATGTTCCTTCGAAATTCTTATCCTCTGTAGCCCTTTTTATATTCGGATTATATTCCAAAACCAGTTTTTCTCTGCCTCCGGAAATGCTCTCGTGAATTCTGCTGCTGAAAACATTCATTTTTTCCAAAAATTTTTCCCTGAGGATAACTATGTCTGAGCCATATTTTGCAAGCTGCATGTCCCACAGCTCTAACATACTTTCGTCTATTTTTTCACTCTTCAGGTAAGCATTTTTTTGCAGCAATATTTTTTTGTAGCGGGTAAGTGAGTCATAATACTTCGGAGATATCTGACAAAGCTCTCTGTCTATAAATTTTCTTCTCTTTTCCGGCTCATCTTTTATAAGTTTGAGATCGTCAGGGGAAAAAATAACTATGAGAATATTCTTCATCAGCTCTGACATTTTTTTTATGTTAACCGAATCTTTCTTTATGACTTTCTTTGAAGGCCCTCCTATAGAGATATCCACAGTGGTATCAAGGAATTCTTTTTTTGCAAAAATTTTCACATGTGTATACTCTGTGGAAAACTTTATCATGTCACTATCCCTGGAAGTTCTGAAAGATTTCCCCATAGAGGACATATATATAGCCTCTATGAGATTTGTTTTTCCCTGAGCATTATTTCCAAGGATAAGATTTACGTTTTTGTTAAACTCTAGCTTGAGATTATCGTAGTTTCTGAAGTTTTTAAGTTCAATATTTTCTATATACATATTAGTTTGACAGTCTCACAGGAAGAATCAAATAGCTGTATTCGTCTGAATCAACGGGTTCAACAAGACATGGAGTAATTCCTGTGTTTAATTTAATAAGGATTTCCTCATCGTCTATAACTTTCAGAACGTCCTGCACATACTTTGAATTGAAACCGATATCAAGATCGTCACCTGTTTTTTCTATAAGAATATCTTCCTGAACTTTTCCTTCTTCTGACTGGGATGTAATTGTCATTACATTATCCCTGATTGCAAATTTTACGAGATTATTTTTGCCTTCTGTTGACAGAAGGGAAGCTCTTTCGATACTTTTTGAAAGATCTCCCTTGTTTACTCTAACAGTAATTTTGTTGTTATGAGGAATAATATCTTTGTATTTAATAAAAGTTCCCTCTAACAGTCTAAGTACAACTTTTATGTTTTCTATTTTGAATATAGCACTGCTGTCGTTAATCGCCAGTTGCAAATAGCCTTCATCTCCTGTTTCCGCAAGGATTTTGTTTATTTCTTCAAAAATTTTGGCTGATATTACAAACTGCTGCTCTTCTACGTTTATCATAGGTTCGTTAGCTATAGCCATTCTGTATCCATCAATAGCTACCATTCTTAGGTTGTCACTGTTCAGTTCTGTTAGAATTCCTGTAATAATACCCTTTGAAATATCAGCACTTGCAGCGAAAGAAGTTTTTGGAATTATTCTTCTTATAGTTGTTTTGTCAAATTCAATCCATGAAAGATTTTCGGTTTCTTCTTTTATGCTTGGGAATTCATCAGCTTGCATGCCGATAATATTAAACTGTGAATTTCTGCAGGATATGGAAACTTGCCCATCAATTTCTTCGATGAAAATGTCGTCGTTAGGAAGTTTTCTTATGATATCTCCGAAAAGTTTTGATACGACAACTATTGCTCCCGGTTCGCAATCTCTGACATTAATAATATCTTCTATAGTAATATCTAGGTCAGAAGCTACCAGACGGAGTTTGTTGTCCGGATGAACTTCTAACAAAATTCCTTTTAGAATATGAATTGTTGTTTTGTTTGTTACAGCTTTTGATACTATGTTAAGGGCTTTTGCAAGCTCTTGCTGGTTACATGTAAATTTCATTTTTTTCTCTCCTGAAATGCTATTTAATTTATATATTTAGTTAGTAGTAATAGTAGTAGGGGGTGTGGAAACCGTGGATAACTATTTTTGGAATTGGTATTTTAACACTTTCAGTCAAAAATAAACCTGTGGATAACTTGAGGATAACTTTTTGAGTGAGAGGATAAATATTGTGCAAAAATAGTTTTACTTGTTTATCTCTGATTTGATGGTTTCTATCACTTCTCTGAGCTCATCATCGTGTTCTAACTCTTCGTCAATCTTGTCACAAGCATGTTTTACTGTGGAGTAGTGCCTGTTTCCGAAAATGTTACCGATATTAGGAAGAGAGTAGTCAGTCATGGTTCTGCAAAGGTACATTGCTATCTGACGAGGATATGCTATAGTACTTTTTCTTGTATTTGACTCGAGATCTGCGATTTTTATCTTGTAATATTTGCTTACTGCGGTCTTTATTTTTTCCGGAGTTACGTTTTCTTTTCCGTTTTGCATGATATCCTTAAGGATTCTCTTTGCAAATTCAAGTGTTGGTTTTTCGTCCATAAGCTGAGAAAATGAGATTATTCGCTGAAAAGCACCTTCTAATTCTCTGATATTATCCTTGATATTTTCAGAAATAGTGCACATTATTGAATAAAGGTCATCATCCACTTCTACGCCCATGTTTTCGGCTTTTTTCATCAAAATTGCTACCCTTGTTTCGTAGTCAGGCGGATTTAGACCGGCTATAATGTTCCATCCGAATCTTGATCTCAGTCTTTCGTCAAGTTCTGTCAGTTTGTGTGGCGGACGGTCACTGGAAATTATAATCTGTTTGTTTGCATCATAAAGCTCGTTAAAAGTATGGAAGAATTCTTCCTGCATGGTTTCTTTTCCTTCTAAGAACTGGATATCGTCAATCAAAAGAGCGTCAGCTTTTCTGTATTTGCTCTTAAATTCTCGAGTTTTTCCGTCCTGAAGAGCTTTGATAAAATCATTTGTAAAAGTTTCGGAAGATACGTATAATATCTTGAGGTTATTGTGATGCTGCAGAAGATATATTCCGATAGCGTTCATCAGATGAGTTTTTCCGAGTCCGGATTTTCCGTGGATAAACAACGGATTATAGACTTGGGAAGGTGTCTGTGCAACCGCTAAACATGCTGCATTTGCGTACTTGTTGCTTTCTCCCACAACAAAATTGTCAAATGTGTATTTTGGATTGAAAATCTTTTCTTTCATGAAATCAACATTGATATCATAAGCAACAGACTTTGTTTCGTGTTCGACTGCAAAATCCTTGTCTTTGTATTCATCAGGTGTTTTTACTACAACTCTGTATGTTTCGCCGGTAACGCTTCTGAAACTTTCCTCGAGCATAGGCATATATCTGTTTTTTAGGACATTTGTATAAATTCCTTCTTTTGATTCCAGATATGCAATTTTTAAATTTTCGTCTACTTCTCTCAGTTTAACCGGAGATATAAATGTGGCAAAAGTGGTTTGTGTGACTTTTGATTTGGAAACTATATCATCGGTTACTTTAGACCAAAGTTCATTATTGTTCATTTCATACTCCTTTTTCTCGTATTTTTATTGTACAAAAAAAGTTATCCTTATACAAGTGTAATTATTTTTTGTTGAAAATCGCTTTATCAACAAAGTTATCCACAGACTGTGGATAACTTTATGCATAACTTGATGATAAAAGGGCACTTATCCTTAAATATGTTTTTTTGCATTTTTGGAGGGAAACATCTTGCAAAAATATGTCAAGGGATTCTGAAAATGTCCCGAAAATTTTTAAACATTAGCACCGGTTTCC